>JACFNZ010000010.1 GCA_019454605.1 Candidatus Altimarinota bacterium | reverse complement strand
ATGCAATTTGTATGATCTACTTGAGTAACAGATACTTCTCTTTGGACTACTAGTGTTTTTAATAATAATATTGGGGAGTATATTTGGCTTGAACTTTATAATGGTAATTGGTGAAAATATAGTTATAACTCTTGATGAAATGGTTATATTTACTATCGTTGTGTTAGATAATTATATTAATAATTTAAATAAATATAATTAATAACTCTATTTATTATTTGTCAAGTCAAAATATTGTATTTTTTAAAAAACATATGATACAATATTATTGCCTAGAATTTTTTATGCACTTTACTTAAAAAATAATTGTAGTTGTAAAAAATCTTATCTTTGCTTTTACATAGGTTAAAGCCAAAACCAAAAAAAGCATAACCAAATAATTAGATGAATAATAAAGTTTTACTTGAAATATTGATTGATAAACAAAATGAAAAAGGGGCTAGTATTTTTGAAGAAATTTTGATAGTTTTACATAAAATTATAGAAGAAACTAAGACAAGATTTAATAAAGTAGAATACTCAAAACCTAGCTTTTCATTTGAAATAGCAAAAATCTGAAATAAAATCAGATTTTTTATAGTATCTGAAAAAAAATACACTAATTTCTTAAAAAATCAAATATATGCTCATTTCCCAAATGTGTTATTTATAGAAATTGAAGACTACTTAAAAAATATTCCTGATGATAAGATTTTAGTTTGAAAAATCTCACTTGAAAAAAATATATTGTATCCAATAAAAACTTTTTCTATAGCAGAAAAAATAGACCCATACTCAGCTCTTACTTCTAATTTATTAAAAACTTGAAATAATTCACTTAATTCTATTATTATAAACTTTTCTCCAACACCTGATGTTTTGTGGAAAAATAAAGCTATTTCAGATTTAGAATTTGAAAAAAATCCATTTCCTGTTTTTTTGAAAAAAATATTTATTTATACTAAAAAAATAAAATTTTTACTTTATCCATTATTACTTATTTTTAGTTTTTTTAAATTTTTTCTTCCTAAAACTGATTCTCAAGATGAGTGAGCTAAAGTTTCTTTTGTAGACACATTAAGTGAAGAAATAAAAAATAAATTAACTCTTGCTTGATATGAAGTTTGAATAAATATACTTTGTGCTTCAAATGATGAAGTTTTAAACAATTTAAATGTTAAAGAAATTTCTCAGACATTTTGAATTTACTCTAATTTTTGATTTAATAGTTTTAAACTTGATAACATTTCAAACAATTTAGATGATGTTTTAAAAATAAAACAAAGAGAAATTTTTAAAAATATTATATTATCAACTAAAGAACTATCTCAAATAGTGCACTTGCCAACTACTTATGTTCAAACTCCAGGAGTTTCTTGGATTTTATCAAGATCATTTGAACCACCTCTAAATTTACAAGTTTTTGATGAAAAGACAATTAATGATTTAACTCCTATTTGAAAAACAAACTTTAGACAAGAAAATATAAATTTTTGAATTTGAGCAAGTGATAGAAGAAGACATATGTATATTATTTGAAAAACATGAATGTGAAAATCTACACTACTTGAAAATATGATTTTAGATGATATTAAAAAATGAAGATGAGTTGCAGTTATTGACCCTCACTGAGATTTAGCTGAAGCTATTATTTGAAATATACCAAAATCTCGTACAAATCAAACTATTATTTTTGACCCATCAGATAAAAACTGGCCAATTGCTTTTAATATGCTTGATTCTGTTTCTCCTGAACATAGACCTTTAATAGCTTCATGACTTGTGGGAATATTTAAAAAAATATTTTGAGATAGTTGGTGACCAAGACTAGAACACACTTTAAGAAATACTATTTTAGCTTTACTTGAATATTGAAATGCTACATTTATTTCAATACCTTTAATGTTAACATCAGAAAGTTATAGAAATAAAGTAGTTTCTAAAATAAAAGATCCTGTAGTAAAATGATTTTGGAAAAATGAATTTGCTCGTATGGCACCAAATCAAAAAGTTGAAACTGCCTGACCTATACTAAATAAAGTGGGACAATTTTTATCAAGCTCTATTTTGAGAAATATCTTATGACAACCTAAAAACTCATTTAATTTAAGATGGGCAATGGATAACAAAAAAATAGTTATAATAAATTTATCAAAATGAAAGATTTGAGAAGATGCTTCAGCACTTTTATGATCAATGATGGTAACAAAATTTCAAATGGATGCTATGAGTAGAGCAGATATTTTGGAAAAAGATAGAGAGGATTTTTATCTATATGTAGATGAATTTCAAAATTTTGCAACAGATAGTTTTGCAACTATTTTGAGTGAAGCAAGAAAGTATAAACTAAATTTAGTTATGGCAAATCAATATATCGATCAAATGACAGAAACTGTTAAATGAGCTGTTTTTTGAAATGTTTGAAGTATTGTTTCTTTTCAAGTTTGATATCATGATGCTATGATTATGAAAGAGGTTTTTTGACAAGATATTGAAAATGATGATTTAACAAATTTAAAAAAGTATTCAATTTATATAAAACAATTAATTGACTGAATGCCCTCAAAAGTATTTTCTGCAGATACTTTACCACCATATCCAATTTCAAGTGAAATATTTGAAACAAGATATAAAAAAATACTTCAAGTTTCAAGAGAAAAATACTCATCTTCAAAAGAAATTGTTGAACAAAAAATATATAAATCAATTAAAGATATTGAAGAACAAGAAGAAAAGTTAAAAGTCTTAAAGGAAAATTCAAAAAAAAAGTAAATTTCAGAAAAAAAACTTTTGACAAACTATTTTAGTTATAATATACTATAAAAGAATTTATTTTGTAAAAAATTTTAGCTTATGAAAAGAAAAAAATTAACCAATTTAATAAAAACAATTTTATATTATAATAAATAAGAAATATGAAAAGAATAAATAAAGTATTGTTAAGTGTATGAATATTATTACTACCAATATTATCATATGCGTCTTGAGTAATATCAATTACTCAAATAGAATTGGATAAACAATTAAAGGAATGAAATATATTATCAGATTGATTTACTACAATATGAGAATGTAGTCAAACAAAAGATAAATATAATATGGAGTTTACAAGTTATAAAAGAAGTGATTGTTTTTTAAATGATTGAAATTATAAGTATTTTATATGTCAATTAAATAAAGCATGTAATGTAAGTACATATTCTGATAATACAAATGAATTAAATACAAATACGGCAACATCAGTACCTAATAAAGATAAATTAGATATATTTTTAAATAAGATTAAAGATATGCAAAAAGAGTTTAGTGATAAAAATAAATATAAAGATCTTTTGGTAAAGTTAGAAAGTCAATTAAAAGTATTGTGAGATAAATATAAAACAGATGAAACTATTTGAAAGATGGTATGATACTTATGAGTATGAATTCAAGATATTAAATCAAAATTAGTAACAAGTAGTAATGTAGATGATTTCTTTTGTGAACTACTTGGGAATTGTGATAAAACTACAAACACAAACAATAATACAAGTACAAATCCTAACATAAATACTAACACAAATGTAAACACTAATACAAATACTAATACTAACACAAATGTAAATACTAATACTAACATTAACACAAATACTACTACACCAACACCTGATAAACAAGAATGTGTATGAACACCACCACCTACATGAGCTTGAGTAATAGTAAGATGATATAGTAATATAACAGCTTGACCAGAATGAAATACATGGAGTTATTGAAATTGATGAAGATGTAGTTGGACATGTGGGGCATGATATGCAGTTAATTGAAGTAAAACATCTTGTGTAGCAAAACAAGCATGAGAATGATTAACAGTTAATGTCTATGATTATGATTCAAAACAACCAATATCATGAGTTAGTATAGATATAAAATATTCTTTATGAATGAGTGTTGGTAGTTTGTGAACTTATCAAACAAATTGAGCTTGAACTACAAATGAATTATTTTTAATCTCACCATTATGACAAACTTGAAAGATAATTCAAGTGACAAAATCATGATATAATATCATATCAGCAGATTGATGTAAAGCAAGAATTACAAGTTGATATTCATTTTGTGATTGAGTAAATTTAGATAGTAGTGTAGTTAATATTTATATTAAACAAAATAATGTCTCATCATGAAATTATTCTTTAAGTGTTTGAAATAGTTTGCCAGCTTCATCAAATTCAGCTTGTATTTCAGTTAAAGATGTATATTTTGCAGTTAATTGAGTAAATAGATCAAATCCTCCAAAATGATGTGCAAGACTTAGCACACAATTAGATAGTTGTATAAACCCAAATAGTTTCAGAGACTTTACAGCCAGTGAGTGGCAATGAGATTCTCAAATAGTTACAGTTTTACCAGCAAAGTTTCCAGTTTGAACTTATGAGGTATTTTTATCATATTGAGATAAAATAGTTAAGGCTTGAAGTGCATCATTGTATAATTGTGCTTGATATTAATCATAAATAAAAAATAAATGGGAAAAATTAATTTTTCCCATTTATTTTTTATTTATTTTCCCATTTTTTTACCCAATCTTCTAAATTTTTAATATTTTGAGTAAAACATAATCATTTTTGAGTTAAACAATAAATTGTTTTATTTTTTGTGTCTGGTTTAATATGACTTTCAACAAATCAAAAATCTTCAAGTTCTTTTAATCTAGTTGATAAAATTCTTGGGTTAATTCAATTTAAAACTTTTTCTATATCAGAAAAACATTTACATCAGTCAGAAATTGATTTTATAATTAATAAAACCCATTTTTTTCAAATAAATGAAAAAACTTCTAAAATAGGATCTTTATTTAAATTGTAAATAGACATTTGGCTCAATTTTAAAAAATACTTTACTATATAATAAATATTATTTGTTTTTTTTCAAATTTTTTATAAAATCTCTAAAGTTTAAATATATTAACTATAAATTATAAAAATGTTTTCAATACACGATGAAGAAAAAGTAATAAGCTTTTTACAAGAAAATAAAATACCAAAGTTTAGATACACTCAAATAGAAAATGCTATTTATAAAAATTTTGTATCAAATTTTGATGATATGAATACTATCTCTAAAGAAGTTAGAGAATTATTAAAAGAAAATTTTTATTTTTACTCTTTAACTGTTGATCATATTATTACTTCAGATAACGGACAAACTACAAAAATTTTATTCAAAACTTCTTCTTGAGAATTAATTGAATCAGTTATTATGAGACATTTA
Organism: Candidatus Altimarinota bacterium; assembly: GCA_019454605.1. Classification (GTDB taxonomy): domain Bacteria; phylum Patescibacteriota; class Gracilibacteria; order BD1-5; family UBA6164; genus UBA7396. The sequence continues at coordinate 12,376 of JACFNZ010000010.1, read as the reverse complement.
TCTTGAAGGAATACTTTATGTGTTTCTTGTCAAGCTTGATGTCCTATGGCTTGTAGTTTTTGTGCTACTTGAAAACTATGACTACAAAGGAATTTAACATTTAGTGAAATTGTTGAACAAATTATGTATGCTAGTGAAATTTTAAATAAAGAACAAACTATTTTAAGAAATATAGTTTATATGGGGATGGGAGAGCCATTTTTAAATTATCCAAATGTTAAAAAATCAATTGAAATAGCTTGTGCTCAAAAAAAATTTAATCTAGCAAATAGAAGGATAACAGTTTCAACTTGTTGAATAGTTCCTTGAATTAAGAAATTTTGAGATGATTTTCCTCAAACCTCACTTGCTATATCAATTCATGCTCCAAATGATGAAATTAGAAAATCAATTATGCCTGTTGACCACACATATAATTTAGAAACTTTGATGCAAGCACTAGATGAATATACAGCTAAAACAAATAAAAGAATTTTTTATGAATATATTATGCTTAATTGAGTTAATGATAATATAAAACTTGCTTATGAATTATGAAATTTATTAAAATGAAAACTAGCACATGTAAATTTTATACCATACAACCCATGAGAGTGAGCTTGATGAATTGAGTATAAAGCAACACCAAAGTTTTTAATAGAAAAATTTCAAAAAGTATTACTAGAATTTTGAGTTCCTTCTACAATAAGAGCAACTATGTGAGATGATATAGATGCTGCTTGTTGACAACTTGCAAATAAAACAGCAAAAGAAATAAATTTATAATAAAAATATAATAAAAGCAATAAATAAAAAATTGCTTTTATTTTTTAAAATATTATTATTAAGGTCCTTTTTAAGTGGAGCTTTTAAAATGCCTGTTCGATTGTGTAGTTATCTTATTTTCTTATTTTTTTTATCTGTTTCTGGCTTTTCTTATGCTAGATGTGGAGATAAAGATTATATTGATAAGATGACTGAGATAGTAGAAGCAAAAAAAGAAAAAATAGGAGGACTTGCTTTGAAAATACCTACTTCTATAGCTGTTGCACAAGCAGTTTTGGAAACAGGGTATGGAGAAAGTAAGTTAGCTAGGACTAAAAATAATCATTTTGGGCTTCGTTCTAAAAATGGTTATTATTCTTTTTTAACTGTTAAACAAGGAGTTTTATTTTATTTGGAAAATTTAATAGAGGGGCCGTATTATAGCAAATTTCAGAACTTACTTAAAAAAGGAGAAAAAAGGGAAAGTGTTTTGTTAAAATCTATTGCTTCTATCTATGCTGAAGATGATGATTATCAATCAAAATTAGCATTTGTGATAAAAGTTTGTAGACTTTAATTTTTTAAAAAAGGCTTAATTTTAAGCCTTTTTTATTTTTTTAATTTATTTTTTAAACTCTCTATATAAGAAGTAAAATTATTTTTTATTTCATTAAAATCAACTTCTTTTATTTTAGAAATTCATTCTTGATAGTATTTATCAAGTAATTCAATTCAATCTTTTTTGTAATCAACTGATTTTTCTTTGTATTCTTCGTAAGTATTTTTTGCTTTATTTTCATACTCTTTTAGTGTATTAATTAACTCTTCTTTTTTTTCTGAAAATAATGCTTTATTTTCTTCTGTTAAAGTTTTTGCTTTTAGATTATCTAGTAAATTTTTATGTATTTCAATAAAATTATTTAAAAATACACTAAATATATTTCAATCTTTTGAATTATTATCTTTTATTTCTTTATTTATTTCTTCAGGAGTTTTTTTATTGTAAACTAAAGCTGTTATAACTCAAGCTGAGTAAATTGCAAGAGTAGTAATTAATTTTTTATTCATATTATTTTTTTATTATTAAAATTAATTTATATTATAACTATAATAACTTTCTTTTCAAGAAAAAAATGTATTTTTTAAATACATTTTTTTTAATACATTCACATTCAAGGCATTCGTCACATTCAAGGCATATTATTATTTTCCCCCTCTTTTTTAGGTAAATCAACTATTCAACTTTCTGTTGTTAAAAACATTCAAGCAAGAGAAATAGCTTCTTCAAGAGCTACTCTTGAAACTTTCTTAGGGTCAATTATTCAATAATTAATCATATCAACATATTCATCATTTGATGCATTATATCAATAATTTTTATTGTTATTTTCAATGATTTTATTTATTATAACTTCTCATGATTTTCAAGCATTTTCTACAATTTGTTTTATTGGATATGATAAAGCTGTTTTTACTATTTTAGATCAAATATTTTGATATTCATTTCAAAAATCAAGATTTTCTAATACATTTGAAGCTCTAAGTAAAGCAACTCATCATCAAGATATAACTCATTCTTCAACTGCAGCTTTTGTAGCATTTAAAGCATCTTCAATTCTTAATTTTTTTTCTTTTGCTTCAACTTCAGAAGCGGCTCATACTTTTATAACAGCAACTCATCCGTCTAGTTTTGCAACTCTTGAAGTGAGTTTTTCTTTATCATAAGTAGAGTTTGAATTTTTAATTAAATTTTGTAATTCAAATACTCTTGCTTTTATAGTAGTTTCATCTCAATATCATCAAATAATTGTTGTTTTTCAATTTTTTGAAATTATATTTTTTGCTCATCATAAATCATTTATAGAAGCATTTTCAAGTTTTAAAGATAAATCAGAAGTTATAATATTTGCTCAAGTAAGTATTGCAATATCTTTTAATAGTTCTTTTTTATTATCTCAAAATCAAGGAGATTTTATACCTAAAATATTTAAAACTCATTTTAATTTATTTAAAATAATTGTAGTTAAAGCTTCTCATTCTATATCTTCTGCAATAATTACTAAATCTTTAGTTCATTCTCAAAGTAGTTGTTCTAAAAGAGGTAATAAATCTTTCATTGAAGATATTTTTTGATCTGTTATTAAGATTTTAGCATCTTTAAATTCAGCTAGCATTTTTTCTGGGTTTGTAACCATATATGGAGATATATATCAAGAATCAAACTCCATTCAGTCAGTTATTTCAAGCTCAAGACCAAAAGCAAGTCAATCTTCTATTGAAATAACTCAATTATTTCAAACTTGGTCCATTGCATCTGCTATAATATTTCAAACTTCATTGTCTTGAGCAGATAAAGAAGCAACTTGTGCTATTTCTTCTTTTGTAGTTATTTTTTTTGAAATATTGTCTAGTTCATTCATAACTATTTCTCAAGCTTTTTTTAGTCAATTTTTTAATTCAACAGCATTTATTCAAGTTCTTATTTCTCTAAGTCATTCTTTTGCAATAGCATATGTTAAAATAGTTGCAGTTGTAGTTCCATCTCATGCAAGTTCATTAGTTTTTGATGCTCGTTCTTTTACAAGTTCTGCTCAAAGAGATTCAAATTTATCTTCAAGTTCTATTTCTCTTGCGATTGTAACTCAATCATTTGTTACTTGAGGAAGTCAATATCATTTATCTAAAATTACATTTCTTCATTTAGGTCACATAGTCACTCAAACAGTTTTTGCAACTTTTTCTATTCAACTAAACATTTTAGTTCTTAATTCATCTCAGTATATTATTTGTTTTGGCATATTTTTTTAATTATTAAAAAATAAATTATTCAACTATAGCTAAAATATATTCAATTCAAACTATTTTGTATTCTTCTCCTGATACTTTTACATCATCTCAAGAATATTGTCAAGATAAAACTTTATCTCAAATATTTAAGTCAATTTTTTTTCAATCTTTTCAAGGTCAGACAGCAACTACTTCATAAATATACGGTCTTTCTCTATTTGCACTTTCTGGTATATAAATTCAAGAATTAGTTATATTTTCTTTAGAAATAGCTTTTAAAACTACTCTATCTGATAATGGTTTTACATTCATATTTTAAAAAAATTAGTAAATAAAATAGATTATTAGCACTTAGATTATATAGGTGATAATAAGAAAGTCAAATTTTTATAAAGACTAAATTATTCATTTAACAGCACTTATATTGAAAAAATAATTCATTTTTAATCATCAAATAATTCAAATATATGAAACTTTTCATCATATATTTATTGGCTTTAATATAATTGAATAATCTTTTAGAAAAGAAATTATATTTTCTTCTCAAATAAAAATATTTACTCAATGAGAAAGAGGAAGGTTTTCTATAAAATTTATAAAATTTTGCTTATCTTCAAGCATTTTAATTATTAAAAAAATACTTTCTCAAAGAGATTTTATATTGTTTTGTAAAAAATTTGAAACTCAATTATATTCTAAAATACTATTTTCAGGTGATACAAAAAAAGCTATCTCATTTGTTTTTGAAGATAATTCTTTTGTTAAGTTATAAATAAAATTTTCAAGAGTTTTTATATCATTTTTATCAAAGTTTGACACTCTTTCATTTATAAAATAACTTGGGCTTTGTTGCATTAAATAATTTATAAATGCTCTTAATCATTTTGTAGTTGGCAGTCTTCATGCAGAGTTGTATGGTTGGTAAATTAAATTTAACTCTTCAAGTAGAGCCATATCATTTCTTACAGTTGCAGAAGAAACTCATAAATCATACTTTTTAAGCAAAGCTTTACTTCATAAAACTTCTCAAGTTTGTAGAAATTCTTCAACAATTATTTTTAAAATATCTATATTTCTTTGAGTTAAATTTGTCATTTTTTATTAAATTAATGAAGTTAAATTGTCAAAAAAATTTTTAATATTATATCTATTTTTTATCTTGTCATATCAATTAAAACTTTTTGAATTTTCTAAAAATAAAGGAAAATTTTTAATCATTGATGATACTGAAATAGGGGAAAAATAAGTAACTAAATCTCCAAAAATCTCTTTATTTTCTTCTCAATCACTTATATAGATAGGAGTATTATAATTTATAGCATTGTTTAAAGTTATAGGAAAATTATTATAAACAATAGGATAAATTACTCAAAGTGATTGTTTATAATAAGAAGATAATTCTTTGTTTTCAGGATTTCAAGCAAAAATAATTAATTTTTCTATATTTAAACTTAAAATTAATTCTCTAATTTCTTTATTATTTGCATTTTTATTTCATAAAATAACTAAAGAAATAGCTTTATCTTTATTTATTTCTTTTAAAAACTCTAAAGTTCTTTTTAAATTATTATTTGAAAAATAATTATAATCATAAATTAAGTAATCATTTTTTAAAGAAAGTTTTGTTTTTATATCTATTACTAAATCAGCATTTGGAGATGATGGGAAAAATGGGTTAATGATTTTTATTTTATCTTCACTTATGTTTAACTTTTCATTTAATTCTTTTTTTGTAGCTTGACTAAAACAAACTATATTTTTACTATTTTTTAGATTTTTTTTAATTATATATAAATATGAATATTTTTTGAAAAATTTTGTTTTTTCTATCTCAGGATATAGAATTTTTTCTAAAGATGGGATGATTTGGATTACATTATTTTTATAAAATATAGGAAATGTCTCTTCAAAAGTTATTAAAGAGTCATTTTTATCTTTTAATAATTGTTTTAAAAAATTAACTTGTTCTCAAAAAAAACTATAAAAATTTTTATTATAAATTTTATTTTCTAGTTCAAAATACTTACTTGAATAAATATTTAATAAATTATCTTTTTTATTTAATAAATAATAATTAATAAAGTCATTACAAAAACTTTGATTATTATTGGATATATTTCTTATATCAATTCAGACTTTCATTTTTTAAAATTAAAATAGTATATTTTTTAATATATAAAAAAATTATTTTTTTTCAAATATTATGTTTTTATTATCATTAATTATTTCTTCAATAACATCAATATTTTTTATTGTTTTTTTTGATTCATCAAAATTTTCCCAAATGATTTTTATTGTTTCTCAAGGCTCAAAAACTCAGTATCATCAATATAAGACATCTTCTAGAGCATCAAGATTTCTTCAAAAATTTAAAGTGTTATCTTTTATGAAATTTTTTTCTATTTCATCATAAAAATCATCTAAAGAATTTAGATGATTTTTATTTATTATAAAAGTTTTCATTAATTAGCAAAATCTTTTATAGGATATGGGATTCATTGATCTAAATCTAAAGTAGTTTTATTTAAATCTTGATTTTGTTTATTTGATAAACTTGATGGATTAGTCATTCAACTAGATGTTCATATTAAACTTTCAGGACAATCACTAGGGGAGATGCAAGAATTTTTATCATAATCTCAAGCTATATAAGTTTCATAACTATCTGAATCTTTTTTCTTTAAACTAGTAGCTATATTATAATAAGTTCAAGAAGTTCATTGTTTATTCCAATTTGCTTTAATTTTTGGTTGAGCATAAATTCAATATACATATCTTCAAATTCAACTTTCTATCATATTTGAAGTTCATCAAACTTTTATATCTCATAATTCTGGATCATAAAGTTCTTTAGATAAGTATTTTTTTGTAAAATCACTAGTATATCAAATAACTCATTTAGCTCAAATTTGATTTCAAGAATTTGTAAGTCAAGTTCCATATATAACTCATCATCCACTTCAAGAAACAATAGAGGCTATTTCTTTTCAATTATAAGTAACTTTTAATGTATTACTAGGAGAGGCAGTTGCTCAAGAATTATATCACCATAAGTTAGTCAAAGATTGTTCTATAGGCATAGGATAATAATTATTATCTGCTTTGAATTGTTGTAAAGCTGTTTCAATAGTTCAAATATCATTTATTTTTCTTGAAGCTATTGCTTTATCTGTAGCTCACCCAAAATTTTGATAAGCAACTACTGAAATAATTGCTAAAATAGTTATTACTACAAGTAACTCAACTAAAGAAAAACCTTTATTGTTAATTTTCATAAAATGAATTGATTATATAAGTAAATTACTTGTATATTTTATTATAAAATAAAAAATTGCAAAGTTTTTTTACTTTTTTTAAAAAATCATTATATTTATATAAAAATATAAGTAAGTAAAGAGAATTATGGAAACACAAAAAGAAGTTATTATAGATTATACTCAAATTGATAAAAAAGTTGATAAGCTAATTTTAAAAGTTAGTAATTATTTAGTGCAAATACCATTTGAAGAAATAGAAAAAGAGATAAAAAAATCTTATTATTTTGCTCGTGATGCTCATCATCCAGTTATGAGACTTTCTTGAGAACCATATATTTCTCATCCTGTTGAAGCAAGTATGATACTACTTGAATTAAAACCAGATATTCATACTATTCAAGCTTGTATTTTGCATGATGTTATAGAAGATACAACTAAAACTTATGATGATATAAAAGAAATATTTTGAGAAGATGTTGCTTGAATTTGTGCTTGAATGGAAAAAGTATCAAAAGTTAGATATAATTGAGAAGAAAGAACTGTTTCAAGTCTTAGAAAAATGTTTGTTGCAATGAGTGAAGATATTAGAGTTATATTTGTAAAACTTGCAGATAGACTTCATAATATGAAAACTTTAAAATTTCATCCAAAAAAAGAAAAACAAGAAAGAATAGCACTTGAAACTTTAAATATATATGCTCCAATAGCAGATAGATTATGATTACATAGTTTTAAAAATCAACTTGATGAAGAATGCTTTAAAATACTTTATCCATCTGATTATAAACAAATTAAAAAAGAACTTCAAGATGCTCGTGATACAATGGACTCTTTTCAAAAAAATGCTAAAATAGAAATAGACAAATTATTAAAAAAGGAAAATATAAATTATGAAATAGGTTTTAGAGTAAAATCTATTTATTCAATATACAAAAAATTGAAAAGAAAAAGTTTAACAAGTGTAAATGATTTATATGATCTATATTGAGTTAAAATACTTGTTAATGATATAAGTGATTGTTATAGAGTTTTAGGTATAATTCATAGTTATTTTACTCCATTACCTAAGAGGTTTAAAGATTATATAGCATTACCTAAACCAAATTGATATAAATCATTACACACAACAGTTATTTGAGTTTTAAAAGACTATAGAACTCAACCCACAGAAATTCAAATAAAAACATTTGATATGGAATTAAAATCAAGTATTTGAATTGCTCGACACTTTGAATATAAAGAAAAATGATCACAAATAGCACAAGATATTGATTGGGTTAAGCAGTTAAAAGATTTGACTGAATGACTTTGAAATACTGACTTTATGGATAGTTTAAAGTTAGATTTATTTAAAGATAGAATTTTTGTTTTAACTCCAATGTGAAAAACAATAAATTTGCCTGCTTGATCTACACCTATAGATTTTGCTTATGAAATACATACAGACCTATGAAATCATATTACTTTAGCTAAAGTAAATGGACAACCTACTCCTTTAGATAAAGAATTAAAAAATTGAGATTTAATAGAAATTATTACTGATAAAAATAAAAAACCAAATCCATTTTATATATCTTTTGTAAAGACAACAAAGGCAAAAAATTCTATTAGGAGTTTTTTAAGAAATGAAGATAGGGAATTACATATAGATAGATGAAGAGAGATTTTAAATAATTTGCTTGAAAAAGCTTGAGTTGAAAAACTAGATAAAGATTTAACTTTACTTAAAAATATTGATGATAGAGAATATAATTATGAAAAAAGAATTGATATTTTAGAGGAAATATGAAATTTTTCAACAAACCCTTCTGCAATAGTTAGAAAGATAGCAAAGAATAAAAACATACTAAAAAAACCAAAACAAGATAAACCTTTAAATAATACTTGAGTTGAAGAAATAAAAAAATCAAAAAAAATAATTATTTGATGAGAAAAGGATATAGAATACAAAATTTGAATTTGTTGTGAAAATAATTTAAAAGATAAAATTGTTGCTTATATAAACTCAAAATGAACTTTTACTATACATAATAGAGATTGTAAAACACTTTCTAGATTATCAAAAGATAGATTTTTAAATGCTTATTATGAATGAGAAGAATTAAATAATATATTTTTTTCAATTTTATTTACTTTTAAAAATAAAATATGAGTTTTGAAAAATTTATCTGATATATTATTTGAAATGAATATAAATATTATAGAAATCTCATCAAACAAAAATTGACTTGATAAAATGGATTTTTTCTTAAAATGAGAAATTTTAGACCATGATTATTTGATTATAGACAGATTTTTAAATAGAGTAAAGTTTAGGCTTTGAGAATCTTTAGTAAATTTTGATATAAAAAAAATAGGTGATAAATAACCTATTTTTTATTAATTTTATTCACCCAAATATTTTTTTATATAATCATCTTCTTTTGATAGTGCATAATTTCAAATACCAAAAGTTTTATCTATACTAAAATCTTTATCTTCTATTTTAAATCTAAGCCAAGAATAATTTCGTTTTTTTCAAAAATTATCTTTCATTGAGAAATCAGCAATATAAAATCACATTTCTTTTAGTATTGTATACAATCACTCTATTAACATTAGAGTATTATCATCATATAACTCACTCCATAAGCTATTATTTTTATATTTTTCAATAATCTCTCCTTGATGCATCTTTATAGCTTTTGCATATCTTTCATTAAATTTTATATAATTTAAATCATTTAAAGAAGTAATATTCATTAAAAATTGTCATTCATTCCAAATTATATCTAATATTTTTGAAAGAAATCAATATAATGTTAATATATTTTTTTCTTTACTTTCTAGAGGTTTATGTAGTACTCGCTCAACTCTTTTTATAAAGCTATTTACTATAAATCAAGTATCAAAATTAAATCAATCAAACTTATTATTATCTAAGTTATCTGAATTTCAATAAGTTCAATAAGATATATCATTTCATACTCTTATTTCAAGTCAATTATTAAATCAAAAGCTATTCCAAGACAATTTTCTTCAATTAATAGTTTCTAAAAATAAATTAAAATATTTTTCTCATTCACTTAATTTTTTTATGGACTCCCTTGCTATTTCTACAGATTCTTTTGTATAATATTTATCTAAAGATTTATTTATTAAGTCATTTTTTAAAACTTCTTCATTTTCAGCATCTAGTGCATCTATATAATTATGATTTAAAAATATAGGATTTCATTTATAAAATATTCAAATTGAAGGAGTGTTGTGATAAATCTCATTTTTAACTTTTGGGTTGGTTCAATTATCTAAACCATCAAATAAATTAATAATTTGATCTCAATTATTTGACAATTCTCAAATAGGATTAAATAATTTATCTATCATATAAGCTCTTAATAGTATTTCTTTTTTTTCAGTTAATAAAAAATCATCTGTAGCTCAAGAGTTTTTTAGTAAAGTATCTATTTTTAATAATACTTCTTTTACAACATTTCAAACTTGTAAAGATGTGCTAGTTTTATTTTTAGAATCTTTAAAACAATTTAATTTTTCAACAAAAGCCATTTTATAAAATAATAATAAAATAAATAAAGATTGAATTATACTTTATTTTTTATAAAATCAAATTTTTTTGTATTTTATATTTTTCTGTATATAATATATTTTGACATATTTGACATATAAAATATATAAAATAATATAACCATGAAAGAATATAAATTAATATTTTGAGAAAAAACTATTTTTATACAAGATGAGAAAGATTTAGTATTATTATTTAAGCTATTTTCATCAAATTCAAAAGAATCAAGTATAATTCATTGGAATATTTTAATGGAAGTTGATGAGAATTTAGAGCAGATTGTAAAAACATATAAGTGACTACTTACTTGTTTAAAATATTTAAATGAAAAAAATTCATTTTTACTTTTGATTAAATTATGAGATATTTTGTGAAATTTAATTACAAATTCTCAAGAATTAGCAGAGGTATTGTCTCATATACCTGAAGAATCAAATAAAATAAAATTATTGAAAATATTAAGAATAAAATGATTATCAAAAATAATTTTTGATGCTAAAGATTTATGAAATATTTTTGAATGGCTATATTGAAAATCTCAAAAAGATTTCATTGATTTACTTTGAATTGATTTCATAAAAGAAGTTTTTTTGCAAACTAATGAAATAATAATGATATTACATTATTTAAGTAATGAAAATAAAGATTACTTAATGGATATCATCTGAATGGATTGAATAAAAAATAAAATCAAAACAAGTGAAAATTTTTTAATTATGTTTAGATGATTGACTTTGAAAAAATCTAAAGAATTACTTAAAAAATACAAAAAATCTGAAATATTAAATTTATTTAAAACAGAAAAACAATTTTATAAATTTATGTTAAAAATGCCTAAAGATAAAGAAAAAATAATTCTAAATTTTTTATTAAAATAATTATGAAAATCACAAAAAATTTTATAGATAATATAATAAAAGATGAACTTAATTGAGATTTAAGCTCATTAAATAATGAATTAAAAAAATTAGATAAACTATCTGGGTGTAAATATGAAATGATAGATACGCATATCCATTTAGTTGATTTTAATCAAAAGACTACTTGATTAAAAAACCTTTTAGTTCAGATGGATAAAGCAAATATAAAAGCTTGAGTTATTTTTGGACTTTCAGTTGTAAAAATTTGGGAAGAATTTGAATCAAGAAGACCTGAATATTATTTGGATGATGATAATGCATGTTATTATTATTGAAATACAGATGCAATTGTTGCAAGAGAATATTTATCATTATCAAAAAAAGATCAAAAAAGATTTTTCCCACTTATGTGTTGATTTAATCCAATGGATTTAAATAGTGTAGAACATATTATTCAAACATATAAAACATTTCCTTGAGTATTTTATGGTATTTGAGAAGTATTTTATAGGCATGATGATTTAACTCATATGACTTATGGAGAACCCCCAAGAATGAATACACTTGCAACTAAAAAATTATTTGAATTTATAAGTGAATATGACTTACCTCTTTGTATTCATAATAATATTACTGCTCCAGGAGTTTCTGATTATCCAAAATTTTTACATGAACTTGAAACAGTAATTAGAGAATATCCAAAAGCTAGATTAGTTTTGTGTCACTGTTGAGCCTCAAGAAGACTAAAAACCCCTTATTATACTAAAATGATGGCAAGGTTATTTAGAGAATATCCTAATTTATATGCTGATTTTGCATGGGTTGTTTTTGATGATATTATAGCATTAAATGAAAAATCTATGAATGATTGGGTAGACTTAACAGAAGAATTTAATGATAGAATAATGATATGAAGTGATGTGCTTTGAAATGCTTTTGAAGAAATATGATTAATAAATTCTAGATTTAATATATTTTTAGATAAACTTACTCCTAAAACAAGAGAAAATATTTGTGTAAATAATGCTATAAATATTTATACTAAATCAAAAAATAAAGTAGAGAAAAATAAAAAGAGAGTTTATCCTAAATTAGAAGATTTTAAAATATAAAATTGACATCTAGTTATAAATAAGTTAAACTATAATTATAAAATATATTAT
>JACFNZ010000009.1 GCA_019454605.1 Candidatus Altimarinota bacterium | reverse complement strand
GTTGCCAATTTGAAATTAAATTTACTTGTTTTGTAATTCTATCAAAAGTATTTCATTCACAACTAGAACAATTTTTTGATGTATATTCATTATAATAAGTTCAAAAATCTTTCTCAAAACCAACTGGAGTAAAAAGTAATTTTTTAGTAAAAAACTTTTTCTTTCAAGTTATTGATTTACGATAATAATCCATAACAGCTTTATGATTTTCTATAATTACTCATAATGAAGAAATAACATTAAGTCACTCCTCGAAATAACAATTTTCAACTCATTTACACAAATTTGTTGTATTTATAGTATCATCACTAAACTTTCTTGCTGAGATTTTTTTAAATAACTTATCAAGAGATTTTTCTTGTTGTTCAAGTAAATTATAATCTCTCCAAACTTCAGGAACATATTCTGTTGTTGTTCAATAAATTACATAAAAATCAAATAATGAGTAGTATCAATCCCAATTTATTATATTATTAAAAGCCTTTGATATACTAGATTTATTAGATGAATATGATTTAGTTACTGATTTATCTACTTTTAATTTTGAAATTTCACTATTATAATTATTTGAAAGTATTTTTAAATTATCCAAATATTTCGTTAAAACATCTGCTGGTCCGTCATAAATCATACAACTATTACTACAATCTCAAAAAGCTATATTAGAACTTAATATAGAAACAATTATAAAAAAATGTATAATAATTTTTTTAATCATAATTTTAAAGTTATTTTTTATCATCATTGTGGGATTTTATTCATTTCTGTTATAATTCATTTAGCTCAAAAAGTATATTCCATCAATGCTCTTGCAAATATTTCAAGTTCCATATATTTTTTTTGAAATAACTTTATATCATCTCAAATAACTTTTTTATCAATTAAAGTTTGTGATATATATTCATTTTGCTTTATTAATTCTTGAGTAAAAGACTCTAATTTTTCTAATTTTTCTCAATATGTTGTAATAGGTAGTTCTGCACTATCTAAAGTAGTTTTATATTTTGATTCTGCTTTATTATATAAACTCATATCATTTGCTCTATTGTAATCAAGTCATAAATTTGCATAATATTTTGTAAACAAATTTTTATATTCAAATTCATTATCATCCAAATTTTTTTCTTCCTTATCTATATTTAATAATGGAACTGGTTTATAGCTAACTTGCACTCAAACATGGAAAATATCTGGTAAATTTAAATCTTTTAATCATAATTCAAAATTATTTGTAGTCATTTTTGATTGAATCAAAGAAGTTGATGAAAATTTTTTTAAATGTTCATTTGATCTTTTAAAAAGTCACTCTATAGACAAATTAGTTCCTCATCAAAGTAGTTTATGATTATAGACAACAAAATCAATTGCTATACAAAAAAAGTTATTACAAGGCCACCAGTTATCATTTACTTTTTTATAACTCGTTTTTAAATCTCCTCAAGTTCAACTTCATCATATATTTTCAGTATTATTTAAAGATTGATTAGATATATTTGAATTTAAAATTTTATTAAAATCATCTAAATTTAATCATGAATTATTTGCATCATCTAAACAAACTTCATCTCATAAATTAATTCAAGAATTAGAGTTTAAAATTCAAGAGTTAGAATTATTTGAATCATTATTATAATACCTATTTGAATCAAAAGTATCAAATGGATTTAATCAAGATAAAATTCAATTAATAGAAGCTCATAAATTATAATTATTTACTCAATTATATGGGATTTGTTCTTCAAATATGATTGAGTTTATCTCATCTAAATCATTCATTAAATCAAAGGGAGAATTTTCAAGTAATCAATCACTATACATTCAAATTCTTCAAATTTTATATATATTATCTACTTTTTTTTGAGCTTTTATAGAATTTTGTGAAAAACTTTCTTCTATTATAGCATAATATTTACTAATTTGATCTAAAGAAAGTGGGTGTTCTTCATCAAAGCAATCTTTTAATGCTTCCTTTAATAATACATTTGTATCTTTATCATTGTAAATATCTTTAACATCTTTTGTTTTTATATCTCAAGAAAAACACTCTTCTAAATCATTTTGTTTTGCTCTTTTATTTAAATCATCTACTATATTTCAGTTTACATCTCATCATTTTAATTCTTTATCTAAATATTTTAATTCTAAATCATAATATCATTTATCTATTTTTTTATATAAATCTAAATCAGTTGGATCACTCAAAAATTCCCCTAAGCTAGTTTTAGGTAGAATTAAAGCAAATAACAAGATAAATAAATATACTTTTTTCATAACTATTTTACAATTATTTCATTTTTCAAAATATCTAAAGTTAGTGTATCATAAGATTTTGATGAAAGCAAGTTTTGTGCAATTTTATCTTCTATATTATCAACTATATATCTTTTTATTTCTCTTGCTCAATATTCTGGATTAAATGTAGCTTTAGCTATAAAATTGATTACTTTTTTATCGTAAATTAATTCTATATTTTTTATACTTTTTAATCTATGTTTTAAATCATCTAAATTTAATTCTACTATTTTTGAAATAGCTTTTTTATCAAGAGGCTTAAAAACAACTATTTTATCTATTCTATTTAAAAATTCTGGAGAAAAATAATCTCATAAGTTTTCTTTAATTGACTTTTCAATTTTATCAAAATCTTTTGATAGATTTTCCTTTTTTGTTTCCTCTAAATCAAATCAAATTTTATTTGCTTCTTTATTAAACTCTTCTTGTCAAATATTTGAAGTCATTATGATAATTGTATTTTTAAAGTTTATTTTTCTTCATTTATTATCAGTTAAACTTCATTCATCAAGTATTTGTAACAATAAATTATAAACTTCAAAATCTCATTTTTCAATTTCGTCAAAAAGTATTATACTATATGGTTTTTTTCTTACCTCTTTTGTTAAAAAACCTCACTCTTCATATCAAACATATCAAGCATTTGCTCAAATAAGCTTTGAAACTCAAGTTTTATCAGAGTATTCTGACATATCAATTTTTATCAAACTATCTTCGTTTCAATAAAATTCTCTTGCTAAAATTTTAACTGTTTCAGTTTTTCAAACTCATGTTGGTCATAAAAATAAAAAGCTTCAAAGAGGTTTATTTGGATTTCAAATTCAGACCTTACTTCTAATAATTGCTGAAACTATAGACTTTATACCATCTTCTTGTCATATGATTTTTGATGAAATAATTTTTTCTAATTTCTTTAATTTTTCAATCTCATTTTTTTCTAAATCTTGAACTGGTATTTTAGTAGTCATTGATAAAACTTTTAAAATATCTTTTTTTGTTATATTGTATCTTTTATCTTTTGGTATAGAAAAACTTTTTTTATGATTAATTAAATCCTCTTCAAGTTTTTTAACTTTTTCTTTTAATAAAGAAGCTTTTTTATATTGTTGAGAAATAACAAATGATTCTATGAGTTTATTTTGTTCAACTATTTTTTCTTTTAAAGCATTTATTTTAGTTTCATCTCAAGTATAAGTCATTGACTTTAAAGAACAGGCCTCATCTATTAAATCAATAGCTTTATCTGGTAAAAATCTATCTGTAATATAACGAATTGATAAATCAACTGCTTCTTTTACTGCTTCTGATGTAATATTTAAATTGTGATAATTCTCAAAAGTTTCTTTTAATCAATTAATAATATTTAATGTGTCATCATACTTAGGTTCATCAACTACTATTTTTTGAAATCTTCTTTCTAAAGCTGAATCTTTTTCAACATATTTTTCATATTCATTTAAAGTAGTTGCTCAAATAACTCTTATTTTTCATCTTCACATTGCAGGTTTTAATATATTTGAAGCATCTAAAGCTCCTTCAGATCATCAAGCTCAAATTATAGTATGAATTTCATCTATAAATAAAATCACATCATTTTCTACTTTTGAAGCCTCTTCTATAATTTGTTTAATTCTTGTTTCAAATTCTCATCTATATTTTGTTCAAGCAACTAGTGAAGTCATATCAAGAGCTAAAATTTTTTTATCTTTCATTGAAAATGGAACTTTTTGTGCAACAATTAATTGAGCAAGTCATTCAATTATTGCTGTTTTTCATACTCAAGGTTCTCAAACTAAAACAGGATTATTTTTTGTTTTTCTATTTAAAATAGATAAAAGCCTTTCTATTTCAATATCTCTTCAAATAACTTTATCAAGTTTTTTTTCTCTTGCTTCTTTTGTTAAGTCAGTAGTAAAAAAGTCAAGTATTGGAGTTTTGCTTTCTTCTTTTTTTGATTTAGTTGAGTTATTATCAAATGGAGTAATATCTCATTCCATTCACTCAAATAAATTATCTAGAGCTCAAATAATTTTATCTAAAGACTCATCAAAATTATCATCTTGTTTAAATCACAATCCATCAATTATTCCTGCTTCATTCATCCCTACTAACTGCTTTTCAATATCTAGTGGATTTATTCAAATATATAATAAACTTTTTGAAAACCAAGAATTATTTTTTACTAAAGCAATTAAAAAATCTTCTAAAGATGCTTTTGATTTAGTAAAATTTGATGCTATTTTAACAGAAAGTAAAATAGTTTCTTTTAAACTATTATTCATTCCAGAATAAACTCAAGTCCTTTTTTCTTTTTTTAAAAAAATCTCTTCAACTCACTCTAATTCCAAAAATAACTTTTCATTTAATCAAAAAATATCAAATAATTCTCTTAAAGCTCATTTTGATTCTTTTAATATTTCAAAAAATATATCTTTTTCATTTAAGTCTTTTAATCAAAGTTCTTTAACTTTATTTTCAGTATTTATTAATACTCTTTTATATCAATCAGAAAAATTGTTATATATCATCAAAATTATTTAAAAATATAAATATATACTATTGTAAAAAAAAAATATTTAAAGTAAAGTATTTTGATTAATAAAAAAATTTGACTATAAAAAAAGATATGCTAAAATTTTAATTGATAAATTTATTTTTTAATAAAAAAATATGAAAATAAATAAAAAATGATTTTCTATCATAGAAATAATTATAACTATTTCCATTTTAATCATTATATCAATAGTAGCTGTTACATATATGGAAGGCTCTAAAGATAAAGCAAATAATTCAAAAATAACTTCTGATATTGAAACAATAAAAAATAGTTTATTATCATTTCAAAGCCAAAGTAATACTCTACCAAAACCTAGTTGAAATTTGAAATTTTTTAATTTAGATTGAAATTACTCTCACACATTAGAAGATAGTGATACTTTTTGAGTTTCTGGATATATTTGAGAATGAGTATTTGAAAAGAAATTTTTAGATAAAATTCCTCTAGATCCAAGAACTAATCAATTTTATGCTTACTGAAAAACTAAAAATTATAATTGATTTCAAATAGCATGAATTATATCAAATAATTATGAACCAAGAGTTAAATTAACTTCAAACTGGAATTGATTAATTCAAGATAATAAAAATTTTTCTCCATATATAATAAGAGAATACAATTGACCTCTTTTTGTTACAGATAATTCTATAAAAAATTATCCTTATAACCCTCAAGAAAAGCTACTTACTGCAAAAATAGATAGTTTTTCTTGAAAAATTTTAATAAATTGAAAAAATGAAAGTGACATCTTAAACTATACTTTAAAAGAGTGAGATAATTTAGAAGTATCTCAAAATTGATTTGTGAATTTATATTATTCAGATTGAAGTTATTCAATGATTTGAGATAATTCAACTGATTCAAAAATAAATTTTAAAAATATGAGATTTATAGAAGACAACTCTCTATTTACTTCTGTAAAAATAACTTTAAATTTGTGAAGTATTTGGACTAAAGCTGTAAAACTTGATGATAAATCAGAGTTTGAAGTCTATACACCAAATGCAGTTGCTGCTGTTAGATGAACTATTTTTTGAGTAAGCTATAATAGTAATACTACAGATGTAGTAGTTAAAGAGTGAATTGTTGAAGTTAAAAAAATAATGCATAATTGAAGTACTAGTCAATGAGTTTTAATAAATGATCCAGTAAATAATATAACAAACTGAATAATTGAAGTCAAAAAATGAGTTGATGAAAAATGAATTTCTATTTATTGAGATAAATGAAATGAAACTAGGGTTAATACTTGAAGTATATTAAATATTCCAAATTCAGTAAAAGATGAAGTATTAAATAATATACAAAAAACTACAATAAATTTAGATCTAAATAAAAAGTTAAAAAATGATGAAGAAATAGATGATATAAGTTATATAACATGAACTTGAAGTAATGATTTAATTAATCTATATAAAGAAGTATTAAATAAAACACCAAATAAAGATGAATTTGATTATTGGATGTGAGATAGTTGATTTATTACAAAAATTTCAAAAAAAGATTTTTTAAATGAATGATATTTTAATTATTTAAATGGTGATGAAAAATATTTTAATCCCAAATATATTTGTGAGGCACAAAATAGTTTTCAAGTGAAAAATGAATGTATAGAAAATACCTTATTTAAAACAAATAAAAATTGGAAAGTTACTCAGTTTTTACCACTCGATGAAGATTTAAAATATTATGATTCTAACTGAGGTAGTTGAAGTGAAACTTGAAGTAATTCTTTAAATAACCAGAGTGTAGTATTCTCAGAAAGTAGTTTACTTTCAAGAAAAATATTAAGTAATCTAGATATTTATAAATTAACAAATAAAAATTGAGAAGTAACTAAATGATTATATATAGATAATAAAAATAATGTTGGAACGGATAACGCTAATGATTATTTAATATATACTTTTTGAAGTTGATTTAATTTAAATTATTCTATAGAGGTAAGTGTTAGATGATGAGCTTTAAAAAGAAGTAGTGATAATTATTATTTATACAGTTTAAGTTGAAGTAGTTTAAAATTATATAATAATAATAGTAAATTTTATTTATCTTTTTGAAATTGATCTAATCTCTCAAAAATATATATGGGGATTGATGTAAATAATAAGTTAGAAAATGATAGATTTTATAAAGTTATTTCAACTTGTATAGATAATAAAGCAAATATATATATATATGATAACAATAAATTAATAAAATCTTGAGAAAATACTTGAGAATGTCAAAATAGCTTAGGTGGTAATGATATATATATATGATCAGATAATAATCAAACAAATCAATGGAATGATATAATTGATTATGTAAAAATTTATACTTTAGACACTACTCCTAAGTATTGAGGTGATTAATAATTAAATTCTAAAAAATACTTATTAATAAAAATAAGCTTTAATATATATTAAAGCTTATTTTTAATTTTTTCTAAAATATTTTTTCTTACATCAATACTATCTTCTAAATTATGATTAAATTCTAAAAAATATACTTTTTCTAAATCTTCTACAAATTCACTTTTTATATTATTTTTAACTTCTGTTATTGTCATAAAAAAAATATTATTATTTAAAATATTTTTTGATATAACAAATCTTAAAAATATAGATATTTCCCTATAAAATATTTCTCTTGAAAAATTATTTATATTTAAAATTATGTAATCAAATCTTTGTTTTATTTCTTTATTAATTATATCTTTAGTATCTATTTTTATCTCTTTCTTTTCTTCTTTAAAAAAGATTTTTAAAAGCATATAAAATACAATAAAAAATATTAAACTAAAAATTATTACTATATAGTCTATTGAGTAAATAAATTGCCAAAGTTGCAATTTTATATCATATATATCAGTCATTATCTTGTTTTAAAAAAATATAAAAGTTTTGATAATATTTTCATACTATCATCTATCATCAAATAACTTAAATTAAAGCTTTTTAATTTTTTTTGAAAATTTTTTATTTTTAATTCTCTTAATTTTCTATATTCTAAAACTTTTTTTGTATCATTTAAATTTATAAAAAATGTTTTAAAAATACTTTTTAATCTAACTATTCAATAATTATCATCTAAATTATTTTCAAAATAATCAAATATATTTATATAAACAACATCATTTTTAATTCAAAGTATTTTTAAATTTTTATCTAAAAAATTATCTACTTTATCAGTAAGTAAAAAAACTAAAGAATTTTTTATTGGTAAATTATTAAAATATTTTAATGAATCATTTATATCAAAATTATCAATTTTTTTTAAATTATTATTTTTTATTTTAGATATGATATTTAAAATATGTTTAATTCATTTTTTTGGTTTAATAAATTTTAAAGAATTATCATTAAATAATAATCGTCAAATCATATCATTTGATTTAATTCAAGCTAAAGAAATAGTATAAAAAGTTTCAATTAAAGTATCTATTTTTTTTGTATCTTTATATCAAAATTGCATCGAAGTTCAAATATCAATCAAAAAATATACACTAAGTTCCCTTTGCTCTTCAAATCTTTTAATAAGTAATTTTTGTTCTTTAAAAGATGCTAAAAAATCAATGAATCTAGCATCATCTCATTCATCATAAACTCTATAATCTGCAAACTCTATTCCTCTTCATTTAAATGCAGTTTTATAGTTTCAAACAAATAGACTATCAACAAGCCTATTTATTTTTAAGTGTAATTTTTTTATATCCATCATTAACTTATTTTTGTATTTTCTAAAATAATTTTAATTATATTATCAACAAGTATTTCATCAGCTATAGCTTCATAATTTAAAATAATTCTATGTCTTAAAATAGGATATGCCATTTGTTTTATATCTTCAGGAATTACATAATCTCTCCCATTTAAAAAAGCAAGTGCTTTTGATGATTTTAAAAGTGAAATTGAAGCTCTTGGAGAAACAGGATATGAAAGGTATTTTGAAATATCTGTTTTATTTCTTGTATAAAAAACTATATCTTTTATGTAATTTATTATACTATCTCAAACTTCTATATTTTCAATTAAATCTTGAATTTCAAATATTTCATTTTTATTAAGTAGTTTCTTTAAATTAACTTTTTCTATTGATGAAATATTTTTTAATATTTTTAATTCTTCATCTTCTGTTGGATAATCAACAATAGATTTTAATAAAAATCTATCAAGTTGAGCTTCAGGTAATGAAAAAGTTCATTCTTGTTCAATAGGATTTTGAGTTGCAAGTACTATAAAAGGTTTTTCAAGTTTAAAAGTTGTATCTCAAATAGTAACTTGTTTTTCAGCCATTGATTCAAGTAGTGCTGATTGCACTTTTGAAGGAGCACGATTTATTTCATCTGCAAGTAAAAAATTAGTAAAAATAGGTCAAGATTTTATATAAAATTCATTTTTCGATGGATTATATATATTATTTCAAACTAAATCACTTGGTAATAAATCAGGAGTAAATTGAATTCTTTTAAAATCTAAATCCAAAGTTTTTGATAAACTATCAACAGTCAAGGTTTTTGCAAGTCAAGGAGCTCATTCTATTAAAATATGACCAGAACAAAAAAGTCATATTAAAAGATCTCTTATTAAAGTTTTTTGTCAAATTATTTTTTGACCTAATTCATCATATATAGTGTCTATTTTCATAGAAAAACTTTGTATTTTCTCTAATTTATCCATTTATTTTTAATTAATAACTAATTTAAAATAAGTATAAATAAAAAAATAAAGATATCAAAAGTTTTTTTTATATATAAAAATACCTAAAATTAAGATAATTTATTAAAGTTTATCTCTTTATTTCAAGCAATTAATTTATAACTTCATTTTTCTAAAGCTTCATCTATTGCAATTATTAATTTCTCATATGATGTACTTCAAGATCATGAAAATATTCATAACTTTCATGTAATAGAGACTTCTTCTCAAAAATTTAATTTACTTATAGATGCTCATTGTGGTAGTTCTATTTTTATAGTTTTTTTATCAAATTCTAAAAGTCAGTTTTTTATATCTATTTTCATTAAATCTTTTTTTCAAGATTTACCCATAAATAAAAATTCTCAATTTGGTTTATCTGAATTTAATTCTTTTATAATTCAAAGTTCTTGTTTTATATGGTCAAGTCTTTCTTGTTTTTGAATTTCTATTTTATTTCAAGGAACATATTTTTTTTCTACCCCCCCATCTTTATTATGATCTTTTTCTACTTCATTTGATTTTAGATTTTCCATATTTTTATATTTTAATAAAATAATTTAAGATATAATAACATATTTTAATAAAAAACACAAAAATTTGACAAAACAAAAAAAATATACTACACTTTAAAAGTAAGTATTTTACTAAAAAATATTTTAATTTATAATACTTTAATAATATGAAAACAAAAACAAATATATTAGTTTGAATATTTTTATTTTTATCTAGTTGTTTTCTTTCAATAAATACTACTTTTGCATGAGAGTGAGTAATTCCTCTTACATCTTGAATAAAAGCTTGATATTATACTATAAAATGGTGTAGTCCTCATAAATGATTGCCTAACTGTTGACAGTGATATTTTAATAGAGATTGAAGTATCTGAAAATTAACATATAAATGAGAAAATTTTGCTAATTGAAATTTAAGTTCTATAAAAATAGAAAACCCCCCTAGTTCAACAAGAGTTGCAAGTAGTGGTTTTTTAGGTTTATTTGACTGAATTACAGAACTTCAAATTGAATGAGAATGAGAATATACTATTGATATATTTTTAATTGATTATGCTGATAATACTTCAGAAACAAAACTTGTATACCAAGTAGATAAAACAGCCCCTCAATTTCAATTAACTTGAATTACTGAAGATAGTTCATATGCTTATGTAGATGAAAACCCTAGGGTTAATTGAACAATTCAAAATTGATTAAAAAAGTTTGATAGTGCAAATAACTGAAGTGATTCTACTTCTTGACTATATAATAATCCTATATTAGATAATTATTCTTGAGAAATTCCAGTAGAAAGATCAGATCATACTAGAAATAATTTATACACTATTTATTATAAAGACTCTTGAATTGGATTTAACTTAGGAACTTTAGTGTCTGATACTTTCCAAAACATGCAAAATCCTGTTTCTTGAATTAAAAATTATGAATTATATGATTCAAATCATAATTTAAAATCTACTTTAAGTTCTTTATCAAGCCTTACTACAAGTAATTTATGATTATGAAATAATTCTCAATGAAACTTTATAGTTAGAGTATATGATAATACTACTTGAAAAGCGTGAGTTAATTGATGAAAAGGTAATTATTCTGAAATTGCATTTTATGCAGTAAGAGATAATACTCCTCCAAATATGTGAAATAACTTAGCCTCAAATGAACAAGATGCTATAAAAAAACTACTTTGATTTAATTTATCTACAACTGCCTGGGATACTAGTGCTAGTGGTAATAATTCAAAGTTTTTAGCAGCATCTAGTGCTCAGCTTCTTTATTCTATATTAAATGATACTTGAATATGAAATTGAACTGATTATGCTAAATTTAATGCTTGAATTCCTCGTTGATGACGAACAAAAATTGAAATAGAAAAAAGTGATACTTTAAATGAATTTAGTGAGGTATTTATATATGATAATAGATTTGTTAATACACCTAGTAAACAAAAAAACTTTTCTTTAGTTGATAATAATAGATCAAACTGATATAGAAAATATCCTACAAAATTTACAACTTCTTGAATTTGAGATGGTAAAATATGTGATAATGTATGAAATTGTTTAAATCCAAGTTTAGATTTTAGAGTTGTTGCTAATGAATTAGATAAATGAAAATCAAACATAACTATATGATTTAATAGCAATACATGAGATAATAAAATATTTGCTAATTGACAAGATAAATTTAATATGGAAACTTCTTTAAAAGATGCTTATTGAAATGCAATAGTTTGAGTTACTGCTGTTGAAAATTGAAGTAAGAAAATAAAATCTATTGATGTAGCTTTTAATTATCAAAATTGACTAAATTCAGACCAATTAGATAAATCTTGAGATAAACTAGTTTCAGTAACTGATTTACTTTCTTCAAAAAATAAATCTACTAGTGATATATGATGAATAAATAATTCTTGAAAATTATATTTTGCTGAAAATGAAGAAGTATGAAAAACTCCAACTAATTTATGAACTTATAAATATACTCTATCTTCTTTAGTTCCAAGTAATAGTGCATATCCTTATTTAACAAATGATGCTGTTTTAAAATTACTTAATATAAATCCTAAAGCAAATACAAATACATCTTGAGTTTGAGTATATTGAAATATATGAAGTTTTAATACTACTATAAATTGAAATTGAACTACAAAATTAATAACTTCAAATACTCAGTTTTTAAACAAAGATGATTATACAACTGATTTAGATGTAAATGAAAAATGAAATTATTGAATAGTATCTTTAGAAAATCCTAGCCCTATAACATATACTGATTTTTCAAATACTTATAATTTAGACTTCCCTTTTGCTTCACCTATGATTTATTGAGCAGAAAATCTTTCTTTAAATCACTTAATAGCAAATATATGACAAACAAAAGAACATACAAAAAAATTATTCACATTTAATGGATTAAGTAAAGATGATACTTTAGTATTTGAACAATATTTGCCTGCCTATTCTACTTGAGCTAACAAATTTACACCAAATATATTTAATATATACAGCGCTTTAGATGCATGAAACATAGATAATAATAAAATAAATTCTTGAGTAACGATAAATTGATCTACTTTAGATAGTACTTGAGAAAAATATTTAACAAAATCATCTCCTATAAAAAATAATTATCAAATAGCTTGATATGGATTTAATATGTGATATGTTTCAAGTATTAATTATGATATATTAGGTAAAACTATAAAACTACCTTCTATTTCAAGAAATATATCTGATTTTGCTACAAAAGATGATCCTAAAAATGAAAATGAAAATAAAAAAGCTTCTTGATATTATTTCCCAATAGTTAATGCTGAATGAACTTGAGATTATGCAATTATCTGAGACCCAGTAAAAACACTTTGATTACTTAGTGGTTTATGAATTGCAATAACTTGATTATCAAACCAAGAAGATTTAATGATAGTAGATAAAGATGCTTGAAGAAAAGCAAATTTAAATGTATGAGAAAATTTAAATAGATATGATTTAATTACATCTTTCAAGAAAAATGTAGAAAAATATGCTTCATCTTTATGAAACTGAAATACTAAAAGGTGGTGTAGTGATTTAAATACTATAAATATAAATCAAGATGATTTAAATGATCCTTCAAATACATTATTAAATAATTGTACTATAAAAATATCTTGAGAAACTATTTCATTTATTAAATGAGATATAAATATAAATTGTGCTACAAACAATACTTGTATATTAAATAATAATTTAAAAAGAACTATTATTATCAAAGATTGATCTACTTATATAAGCTCTAATATAACTACTTTGAATAAAAATTCTTGATTATTAATATGAACTATAGCAGATGCTTGACTTAAAAATATAACAATTCCAACTTGAGATAATCCAGATCTTCCTAGAAATAATACAACTTATTGATGGACTTTAATTAATCCAAGTGTTACAAATATAGATGCCTTTATAGTATCTCAATGACCTATGATTTCATATAGTGGAACAAAAGTATACAATGCTCCTACAGAAACTGATTTAAAAAACCAATTACATATTTATTGATCAACTTTATCTTTAAATACTGTTTGATGATATAAAGATGAAACTAATTCAAAATGTCCTTATATAGTAAGTAATTGTAGTCAAAAAAATGCCTTTATATTCGACTTAGTTACTCTTAGAAGATATAGTTTAGTCTGAGAAAGTGCTTGAAGTGATAATTTAATACCATCTTGAAATTGATTTAGATCTTGAAGAAATAAAGGGCCATTAACTACAAATTGAGATAATCCACCAAAATTAACTTCATCTGATAATAGCTGATCTTATTGATTAAGATATATTAATGACACAGATTATATAGTTTACCCTCTTTTTGTAGAAAGAGATACTTATTGGAATAAATCTCCAAGTATTATGTCTAAAATAGTAAAATAATTTGTCAAGTATTTATACTTTGATAATACTAAAAAATAATTACAATATTTTTAAATTAATAATTAAAAAATTATGAAAAAATTAATATTAATAATAATTACTCTATTTACTAGTTTATGAATAGTTAATGCTTGAGTGGTTCCTGGGACTATACAAAAAGGAAATTATGAAAGTAATATATTTTGTACAGCTGAAACTAAAACTTTTTCACCAACTTGATGAAGTTATTCATGTACTAGGTATAATAATTTACCAAATGTTAATTGTTGAATAAAAAGCTATCCTTACTGTTACAGTCGAAGTTGTTGAACAAATTATAATATATATTATATACCTATTGTTTCTGCTTGACCTGGACTTCCACCAGAAAAATCTATAGTATGATCTTCATGTTCTGTATGAATGCAATGATATTATTTAAATGGAACTTATATACCAGATGGTTATAAAGTTACTAAATGTACATTTAATTCTAATAAATATTGTAGTAGTCCATCATGTCCTTGAACTCCAACTTATTATTCTTGTGAAACTCCTTCTAATTGATGTAATCAATATTGAGCTAGTCAAGTTTGATCACAATCTTATGTAAATTATACCGAAAAAAGTGGTATATTTTATTTTAGTCAATCATCAAATACTATAAAATTAAAAAATGATGAATCTCAGTATTGTAATGCAAAGGCAACAGTAAATGTTACATATCAACCACCTTCAAGTTGAACTTGGTATTGTCCAGTATGAAATTGTTATCCTTATTCTATTAGTATTACAAATCCAGGAACTTGAAGAAATGCACAATGTTCCACTTGATATTCAAGAGATAATTTAATAACAAACTTTGATCAACTTTGAACTATACAAAGACAATATACAGCCTACCAAAATAAGCAATCTTGTAAAGTAGAATGAAGATATGCAACACAAGATACTTCTTGACCATCAATATCTATAAACCCAGTTAAAAATGTATTTGCAGATGATATCAATAAATGGTGTAATATAAATAAATATAGAGGCTGAATATGATCAGGCTCAATAACAGAATGATGTAAATATTTTAGAGATAGATGAAATGCATCTTGAACAGAAGATTTATTAAAATGACTTGAGATAACTATATGAACAGATCCGTCTTGAATAGCTAAAGTGGATATTATTATATGAGCATGCAGTGCTTCTTATACTCCTAATACAACTTGATTGTCAAGTATATTAAATAGTACAACTTCAGCATCTTGAGTAAAATCTCAATATACTGCTTGATTTACTATAAAGTATAATAGTAGTTTTAATGCTTTGTGAAAAAACCAACCTTCTTTACTTAGTTTATTTTGAAAAACTAGACTAGATGAATGTCTTGATGAATGAAAAAATCTACTTATTGTAAGAACAGAAGATCTTGCTAGAAGTGAAAATGATTGAGTAACTTTACAACCAAATAAAAAAGAAGAAAAAGTTTCTTGAACAATAAATATTGATAATTCAGCTCCTGAAACAAAAACAACTTGAGATTTTACAGATTCTAAAAATATATGGAAAAACTATACTTTAAAATGAAATATAGAGCAATGAGAAGTATATAAATGAGGATGAACTTCAACTTGTAATACTCTTTCTTGAACTTTACTTACATGTCCTTGAACTTTAATTTGATGACAAGTTTGGGTATCTCCATCTTGAGTAAATCCAACTACATGAAAATTTATGTCATATAGTTGTGATTGATGAGCTTGGAAACCATCTGCAGGTGAATGTAAAATGTGATGTCCTAATTGACAAACTTGGAATCCAAACTCAAAAAAATGTGAGTGAGCTGTTTGTAAAGCATTTGTACGATGATCTGAGGCTATAATAGAAAATTGAGTTAATTGAGTTGTATTCTCACCAACTTCTTGTATGGCTTATTGTATACCAGGACATAGTTTAAATTGTGTAGTTAAGCCAAGTGGAGCTATAGCTGAAACTCCTACTCCAGATCCTTCTCCTGAAACTTGACCTAGATGTATTGCAAGCTGAGAGGATGCAAATGGAGTAAATAATAAATTAGTAAATAATAAATTAATTCCTCCACCTCAAACTAATTGATGGACTTCTAAATATTTAATGGCTTTTTGAGTATCATATGATGAATTTGATGGCTGAACTGCCATATGGTGTCAATCATTAAGTGATGATTATACTAACTTAATACCTAAATTATACATGCATACAAGATATTTTATTGATAAAGGTACTTATTGATGAGATTATGCTAATGAGACATATTTTTTCAAAAAATTTAGTTATGAATTTGGTTATCTAGGTCCCATTGGATGCTGAAAGGAAAATTGGGCTAAAGTAACTGGAATTGATGTTAATTGAAATATATCAACTAAATTATATAGTCAAGACTTCTGATGATGTGGGTGATAAAAATTACAGTTATTAAAAAATTTATTTATCATAATTTACAATATTAATTTATTTTATAAGTTTAAAAAGATGAGAAGAAATAAAAACCTTATTATATTAATAATTATAATAATATTGATAGCTTTACTTGCTATAATATTTATGAAAAAAAATAATATTAATACAAATAATACCAATACTTCTAATAATATAAAAAATAGTCAAATAAATGCTGAAGCTGATTTATATAATAAAATATTAAAATCTTCAACTAAAGAAGAAGATAAATTAAAATGTAATGAATTAAAAGATATTAATATAAAAAATATTTGTATATCATCTATAGAAGATAAATTTGACCCCTTGAGAAGTGCAAAAACAAATAAAGATTGTGAAAATCTATCAAATAGATGAAATGAAAAAAAAGATTTTAGAGTAAATTTATGTTATTATAACTTAATAACTAAAGAACCTAAAGAATTAAATGATTACAAAAAATGTGATCTAATAAAAGATAAAGCTTTAAAAGAAAATTGTATCTCTATGGTTAAATCAAAGTTTAATGATGAAAGTAAAATTACATCTTTAGAGTGATGTGATACACTAAAAGAAACAAAAACTGAATCAAAAGATTTAAGACAAGATGTTTGTAGATATAATAAAATAAAATTAGTAGTAAATTGAGATAATTATAAAGAATTATGCTCTAAAATAAAAACTAAAGATATAAATGAGATTTGTTTAAATGATTATAAAAATTTACCTAAATTAAAAGATATACCTATGATTATTCCACCAATAGAATTTTCAAACTCTTGATCTTCTAATAGCTGATCAAAAACTCCTCCACCTATTATAATGCCTTATTAAGTTAAAAAGACTACAATTTTTGTAGTCTTTTTAACTGTTTAAGAAAATAATAAAAAGAAGTTTTAAAACTTCTTTTTATTATTTTCTTAAATTTAATTTTGATAAAATTTCTTCATATTTTTCAATATTTGAATTTTTTAAGTAATTTAACATTTTTCTTCTTTTAGCAACCATTAACATAATTCATCTTCTTGAATGATTATCTTTTTTATGTAATTCTAAATGTTCTTTTAGATTTTCTATTCTAGTAGTTAAAATAGCTATTTGAACTTCTGGTGATCCAGTATCTTTTTTGTCTCTTGCAAAATTTGCAATAACTTCTTTTTTCTCTGCTCTTTGCATAGGTAAAGTATTTTTAAAAATTAAAATATAAAAAAACCATAAAATACAACAGTCTTTTTATCAAAAATAAGTATATAAAAATACATTTAAAAAGCAAATTATTTTTTTGTTTGTTTTAATTTAAATTTTTATTATAATTTAGGATGTTTAATTTATATTTTAATTTTTTAAAAATATGTGATTTATAACTCCTCTTTTAATAATTTTAATAATGGCATTATGAGTTGTTTCATGACTTTTAATCCCTGCATTAATTTTATCAGTAATTATATGATTTTTATCAATAAAAATAGTTACTCCAAATACTGTTAAAACAGTTGAGTTTCTATGAAAATATAATAGAGTTTTAAGACCTTGAATAAATTTTTTAATACCATTTATTGAATGGACAAAACATCAAGATTTATACAAAAAAAACTTTGTTTCAAATGTTGAGAGTATTTCATCAGATAATGTAACTGTTTATGTAAAATTAAATACTATTTACTATGTTGTTGATAATTTAGATGATACAGTAACCTGAAACATCTATAAATCAATTTATTCTGTTTATAATTTTACTCAAATACTTGAATCTGTTATTGATGAACAATTAAGAGCTTTAATTTCAACTTTTGATCATAAAGAAATTTTCTCAAAAAGACAAGAAATTTGAGAAGATATTGAAAGAAATTTAAAAGAAAAATTAGCTCAATTTTGATACACACTTGATTCTATTCAAGTTAGAGATATAAAACTTGAAGCATCTGTTATGAGTGCTATGAATAGAGTTGTTGAATCTTTAAAATTAAAAGAAGCTGCTTTCAATGAATGAGAAGCAGAAAAAATAAGACTTGTTAAACAAGCAGAAGCAGATAAAGACTCAAAAATACTTATTTGACAATGAATGGCTTGACAAAGAATGGAAATTGCAAAATGATTTAGAGAATCAGTTGAAATGATTAAATGAGCTGATTGAAGTCTTGATTGAGATAAAATCTTAAAATTTTTACTTGACTCATCAAGAATTGAAACATTAAATACTATTTGAAATACTCAAAACTCTAAATTAATTTATCTTAATGAAGATCTAGAATGAAGATGAGGCCCAAGAGAGACAAAACTTATAGCTTGAAGTGATTTAATGAAATAATAATTTAAAAAATGTTTTATATATTTATAATATCTTTAATATTTATTGATTTATTTACAAAACTTATTGCAAAAAATAACCTATTAGTACAAAAAAATCTAATAGGTGATTTTTTCTTTTTAAAATATAGTGAAAATACCTGAATTGCTTTTTCTTTTCCTATAACTTGAATATGATTAAAAATCTTGACTATAGTTTTAATATGAGTAATATTTTGGTATTATATAAAAGAAGAAAAGTATAAAAATATAAAAATTATTGATTTATCTTTTATCTTTATACTTTCTGGAGCTTTATGAAACTGAATTGAAAGAGTTTTTAATTCTAAAGTAATTGATTTTATAGGTATTAAGTATTTTGCAATATTTAATTTAGCAGATATATTTATATTTATTTGAGTTTTTTTATATATATTTTATTTATTTTTTTTGAATAAAAATGAGCAAAAATGATAATTTTTTTTGACCTAGAAAAATATGAATAGTTGATATATTAATGCATAGTGCTTGAGGTTTTACAGCTTGATTTATTTGAAGTGTACTTTTATTATTTATTGTTCTTAGTTTTTGATGATTAATTGATTTACCTTCAAAAATATGACAAGTTTCTTTTACAATGTGATGAAATAGTCCTATTTTCCCTTTTGCATTATCATTTATAACATTTATTGTTTCAATAATAGTTGTATTACTTACTTATTATTTTTTGACAATAATTGACCAAGAAAAATATAAAAAAACTATAATTCATTTCTCTCAACTTGCTATTTTTTCAATAATTATTTACATATTATTTATAACTATTTATGTAGTTGTTGGGGTTAATAATTATGACTATATAATGTATGTTTTTATATTTCATATATTAATTTTAACTTTTTGAAGTATTTTGATTTTAGAATTATTAAATAACTATAGATATATCTTACTTTGAATTTATTCAAGTTTTTTTGGTTTTTGAATTGCTTCAATATTAATTTTATTTATTTTTTCAATGTTTTGAAGTAGTTATGCTAAATTACTTTCTCTTTTATTAATGCTTCCTTTGAGTGTTTGATTATTACTTTTTTTTAAATGATTATTTGAGTTTTTATATTATAAATACTTTATAATAACTTGAAAAGACCAACTTTGAGATATTTTTGAACAAATAAAACAAGAAGAAATTGATTTATACAATGAAAATGTTGCTGAAAATAATACTTACTAATTTATAAAAAGATGTTAAATATAGCCTTACAATCAATAAAATATTATCTAGAAAATAATAAGATCCCATCAAAAAATGAAATAGATATAAAAGATACTGCTCTACTTTCAAAAACTTGAAGTTTATTTGTAACTATTTATAAAAATTGAAATATAGTTTGAAGTAGTTGAAATATAAAAGAAACTTTAAAAAATGATAATTCTCCTAATTCTATTGTAGATGAATTAATTTTAAATTCTATTTTTGCATTACAAGATGAAAGATTTGAAAAAATATCATTAAACGATTTAGATAAGATTAAAATAAGAATTGATGTTATTTCAAAAAAATTATTAAATAAAGATAATTCTAGTATAAAAAACCAAATTTTAAACTTAAATCCAGCAAAAAGTTGAATTATTGTTATAAAAAATGATTATACAAAATTATCTGTTATTTTACCAAACATATCTCCAACACTTGTAAATTGACAGGATTTAATAAATACTTTATCAAATAAATTAGATGAAGAATTTATTGAAGAAAATTATATAACTTATGAAGTAAACTCTCATATATTAACAAATTACTAAAATGATAATTTTTGAATTAAATATTTTTTGAATTACAAT
Source organism: Candidatus Altimarinota bacterium (assembly GCA_019454605.1). Lineage (GTDB taxonomy): Bacteria > Patescibacteriota > Gracilibacteria > BD1-5 > UBA6164 > UBA7396. Next base: position 117 of record JACFNZ010000009.1, on the reverse strand, counting down.
TGCTCCAAGTTATTATTGACTTATGTATGTAATTGGATTTGTATCTTGATATTATTATATTTTTAAAAAAAATATAATATCAAAAGAAAATCTTGATGATTTATTTTTTTTATTTTC
>JACFNZ010000003.1 GCA_019454605.1 Candidatus Altimarinota bacterium | reverse complement strand
TACAACTAGGACTAGAATAATTTCAATTAAATGTATATCAACCACTATTACAGCTTCAAGCATTGTTAGTTGTTGAATCTAAACTTAATACTCATGCATTACATGAATATGTAAACTTAGCTGATGTAACTCAAGCAGATGGACTTGCTCAAAATGCTCTATTTGAACTTGTTATTGTAACCAAACTTCAATGTGATAAACTTTGTGATCATAAAGTATATGTCAATCAAGCATGTATTGCACTTGTTGGGCTAGAACAACTATTTCAAACACATTGATTTGATCAAGAGTCATAATGATATCAAGTATCACAACTAAATCTACATTCTGTAGTTGATGATGTTTCATTGTAGTTTGATAAATTTGTAGGTACCCAAGTAGCTCAATTCCAGGTTTGTGTTATACTATTTGTTGTATTATAATGTGAATTAGCTGGTATTGATAAACAACTCTCTGTTTTTGTATTAGCTTCACAAGTATTTGTTATTGAATTATATGTATAATTTAAGTTACATTTAAAACTACACTCTCATCAGTTTTCATTATAACTCCATGTCTTTAAATGATTTTCTCAAGTAGCATTTGAAGTAGCATTTCGTATAATACTTCATCGGCACTTGTTTAACACACAACTATTACTATATGGAACATATCAACTTTCACAACTTGTACTTGTTATAGTTTCTGTAGAGTTTTGTGTATCATATTCTCAATTTATACAACTAATTGTTAGTTGTTTATTTTGTGTTCAATTTGGTATAGTTATTTCTTTTGTATAATTATATGATTGATTATGGTTTAAACTTCAAATAGTATATCAATTATATGTTGTTTCTCCACAAGACAAACTTCAAGATATTGATTGTTCTAATTCTTGTGCTAGAACATTTCAAGTTGATGTTATTTTTCATCAATTTCATACATCTCATCATATATATGTATTAAGTTCTTTATCTTTTAGTGAATTATCTAATAAGTCAACTCAGGTTTGACTTGAATATGTATATTGTATTGGTGTTTTATTTTCATCTGTAATTATTCACAATTTATCTCAATAAATATATATAGGTCTATTTATATAGTCTATTGTTATATCTTCTGCATATGATTTAGGTAGCACTGATATATAATTAATATTTTCTCATGACTCTAGGTATGTCATCAATTGAGCTTTTTGTAAGTCTTTACTTACTGAATATATATAGTTTCTTTGATCTTTGGGATCTTTACCATTTCATCACAATTTTATTACTCATTTTACTCCATCTCAAACTTCTCACTGAATTGATAGTTTATTAATTCATGCTTGTATTTCTATTGATGAATCTGGAGGTAGATTCTTTCATGTTTTTATTTTATATATACTTAATCAATCAAATATTGTTTTTACATCTGCCACTCTTACTGAATCTCTTGTAGTTGAAAAATAATTCTTAAAACTTATAAATCATATTGTGGCTAGTATTGCTAATATTGTTATTACTATTATTAGCTCTACTAAGGTAAATCACTTTAATGTTTTTGTCTTATTTTTTTGTAGCTCCATTTTTTATATTGTTAAAAATATAATGTTTGTATTATATAGTGTTTAACTCTTTATGTCAAATTATTATTTAATAACATTAAAATTAGCAATCTCTTCCTTCTTTCAAGCATTAAATTAAAAAATCTATTGACAATAAAATATATAAATATATTATTTATATATATATTTTTTAAGATATATCTATGAAAAAAATTATATTTTTCTTATTTTTTTTTATATTTTTCTTCTACCATATATTTATATACTCAAATCAAATACTTAAAGAAGATAAACTTTATTATTTAGATTTAGACAACAACTTAAAAATTGACACTTTAGAAATAGAGTTTAATCAAAGTTTAACTTGAAATCTTGATTTATCAAAACTTCAACTACAATCAGCAACTGGATGACTTTTAAAAGACAAAAAACTAGAAATTACTTGAAGTGATATAGTTTCAAGTTATAGTTTTTCTTGAAATATTTTAACACTAAATCTAATTGAACAATATAATTATTTAACTTGACTTATAATCAATAACTGACAAACAAGTCATTTAAGACTAAAAAACAATACTTGATTTTGATTAAAAGATGATTTCAAATTTTCATTAACTACCAGTTTTGATAATTATAAAAATGTGTTTTTTAAAGAAAATTCAAACATAATAGTAAATACAAACTCCTGAGAACTAAATGATCCTACTTCAAACACTCCAATAGAAGATGAGGAAGATGAAACAGGTAGTTGAGTAAGTGGTCCAATAGAGGATGAAGATATAGATAATCAAAATGATGATATAGAAGAACAAACTAACTCTTGAACTACTAATTCTTGAATAATTAATAATGAAATTATTCCAAATTTTCTAATAAAAAATACTCTTCAATCACCAACTTATTTTTTAGAAACAGATGAAACATCTACAATTTTTAATTGTGATAACTCAAAAACTGAATGTAAAGCTAATTTTTCACTACAAATAAATGAGTGAAGTTGATTTATAAATCCTCCAACTACAAAATATAATTGTTTATTTAAATTTTGAAGTTGATTAACTACAAATGAAGAAGAAAAATGTAATCCAAATACGATTATTTATCCTATTTGAGAATATGAAACAACTTTTAAAATATTTTTAAAAACAAATCCAAACATTTTTTTAGAAAAAAAATTTATAGTAAAAAATACTTGATATATTGCTCCAATTACAACTCAAACTGTTTATATAAATAATAATTCATCAACTCAAAATAATCAAAATATAGAAATTAAAACTCCAACTATCGAAATTCAATCTTGATTATTTGAAGACAATACTTGTAAATCAAATTCTTGCTCGGTAAATTTTATTTATAATAAATTAAATGAAAAAGAGTCTTGTTTGTGGGATTTTTGACTTCCAAATAAAACACTTGAAGAAGAAAAATGTAATCCCTCATATATAAAATATGATTTTATTTGAGAATATAAAATAAAATTAAAAGTTTATGAAACAAGTAATCCAAATAATTATAAAGAAAATGAAATAATTATAAAAAATATCTCTTATTTAAAAAATGATACAAAAACAAAAAAAGAAAATTTAGAAAATAAAGAAGTTTTAAAAAGTGAGAATATTAAAAAAACTGATATACCTCAATTAAACTATACTTTAGATATTAAAAATATACTACCAACCCCAGAGTTTTGAGAAAATTTAGAATATATTGAAATAGAAAATACTTGAGAAATTGATTTAGATTTATGATGATGCTTAATAGATGATTTAGAAAATTGATGAAGTAAGGCTTATACTATACCAAATAATACCATTATTAAAGCAAAAAATACTTACAAATTTTATAAAGATACAACTAAATTAATTTTAAATAATTCTTGACTTGAAGAGGTTAATTTAACTTGTTTTGATAATTTTTTTAAAAAAGTTTCTTGGAATTTTTCACCTCCAAAATGATTTATTTTATCAAATAATTTAGATTTAGAAAATATTGAAAGTGTTAAAATAAACAAAAAAACTTGATGATTTGATATAAAATACAAAAATAATGAAATAAAAAATATAAATTTTAATAAAAATGATATTTTAAAAGAAATTTTAGAAAGTAGTTTATCAAATACTGAAAAAAAAGAAAAAGTTTTAGATATTTATAAAAAATCTTTTGAAATTAAAACTTCAAAACTAAAGTCTTGAATTAAAATAATTTGAAATACTTTTCCAAATACAAAACTGATTATAGAAATAAAAAAAATAGAAAATGAATTTAGTTTTTTAGACTTTTTTATAAACAAATCATATGCTTTTTGAGAATATTATGAAGTTTTATCAGATAATTTATGAAACTTTGAGCTTGTTTTAGATAATAATGAGATAAAAACTTGATATTTTGAAGTGAGTTCTTTTTTAAATATTTCATGAGAAAAAATAAATTTAGAAAAATTTGAAAAATTTGAAATTGATTGAGACTATATTGATTACATTCAAACAAAAAAAGAAGAAGTAAAAGATACTAAAGACTATGTTAAACCTAAGGCAGTTATTTCACTACAATGAAAGTTAACTATAAATAAAGTATTAGAAAAAAATAAAGTTACTTGCTTTGATTTAGATGAATGTAGTATAAATTTTGATTGAAGTGAAAGTGAGTGAAAAAAATTAAAATACTTTTGGGATTTTTGAAATTGACAAACTTTTGATAAAAAAAATCCATCAAGTTATAAATTTACTCCTTGAACTTATTTTATTTCTTTAGTTGTAAGTGATGAAAGTGCTTTTGATAAAGCTAGTTTTATAGTAGAAGTAAAGGGAAAATTAAAAGAAGAAGCTATAACAACTACTTCTAAAACTACCAAAATAGATAATAATTTTAATGAAATAAAACAAAAAAAAGAAGAGATTATAAACACAAATTTTTGAAATTCTTGAAATAATAATATAATACTTCATATTTATATTAGTTTAGGTATATTTATATTATTTTTTACTTGAACTTTATTTTTACTAAAAAAACAAGATATAATTTAAATAAAAATGAAAATTTTAGCAATAGAGACAAGTTGTGATGATACATCAATGGCAATTTTTGAAAATGATAAACTACTTTCTCTTGACACAAAAAGTCAAATAAAAATACATAATTTAACTTCTTGAGTAGTGCCTGAAATTGCAGCAAGAGAGCATGAAAATGCTATTTTTGAAGTATGTGAAAATGTATTAAAAAAATCAAATACAAAAATTGAAGATATTGACTATATAGCTGTAACAAAAGAACCTGGACTTATTCCATCGCTTCTAACTTGAATTACTTTTGCAAAGACTTTATCAAATATTTTAAAAAAACCTTATATTGAAATAAATCATATAAAATGACATATTTTTTCAAATTTTTTAGAAAGAAATGAAAATGATATAACTTTTCCTTTAGTTTGCTTGACTGTTTCTGGATGACATAATGATATTTATTTTATGAATTCTATGTGGGAAATAGAAAAAATATGATCATCAAATGATGATGCTGCTTGAGAAAGTTATGATAAAGTAGCTAAAATGATGTGACTTGAGTATCCAGGTGGCCCAATTATATCAAAACTTGCAAGTGAGTATACTCTCCCTGCCTTGCTTCCACATCATTGAGGAGGAGAGGGAAAGTGTTTATTTCCTAGAGTTTTTTTAAAAAAAGATGAGTTTGATTTTTCTTTTTCTTGATTAAAATCAGCAGTAAAAAGAGAGGTTGACAAAAGAGTTTTAGAAAATTGATTTTTGAGTGATTTAGATAAAAAAGAGATTTCTTTTGAATTTCAAGAAGCTGTTAATGAAGTTTTAGCTTATAAGTTAATAAATGCTAGCATCAAAAAAAATACAAAAACAATTATGCTTTCTTGAGGAGTTTCAGCAAATGATAATTTAAAAGAAAAAATAAAAAAGATTTCTCAAGAAAAAAATCTTAATTTTATTCATCCAATAAAAAATATATACTCAATGGATAATGCAGCAATGATTTGAATTTTAGCTTATTATATGATTAAATACAATCAAATTTAAATATATTTTTCAACTCAAATATCATCTTTTAAAAAGATATTTCCACTTTGTTTTATTATATTAAAAATAAGTTTATCATTATATTCAAGTCTTTTTTCAAAATCATCTTTTGTAATAATAGCGTATTTTATTTTTCTATTAAAAAAAGTTTTAGCTAAAAAATCATTAAAAACAACTTTATCTAATTCTCAAATTAAAAATATATCTACTATATTATTTGTATTTCAGCTAAGTCTTTTTGATAATTCTTCATTTATAATAATTAAGTTTAGTCATTTTTGGTCTTTAAAAAATTTTTTTATAGATTCATGTGGGTTATAAGTTTTTAAAAAAATTGATTTAAATTCATCTAAAAGGATAAAGTTTTTATTTACAAAAAAATATTTTTTTTTAGCTTCCTCTCTACTTTTTAATATATGTAATTCCTCCAAACTATCAAGTTCTCTTTTTATTGAATTAATTTGTTCTTCTAAATCCCTTGATAAAGCTCTCATATGAAATCAATCATTATTTCAAGATTCATATTCTAAAAAAAATTTTTCAAGTAATTTAGTTCTTGTTTTTGATCAAAAAAGTTTTGTTAAATCAAAGTTTTTCATGATTTATATTTTTTAAATTTATTTGTTTTTAAATATATAATAATTACTTTAAAAATCAAATTTTAATCAGTTCTTGATTTTTTGTTTTAAAAATATATATTTAAAATTGTTATATAATAAAGTTTAAAATGAAAATACATATTATAACAATTTTTCCAGAAAGTTTTGATTCTTATATAAAAACAAGTATTTTAAAAAAAGCTATAGAAGAAAAAAAAATAGAAATAATTTTTTATAAATTAAATAATTTTTCTACAACAAAAACAAAAAGAGTTGATACAAAATCATATGGATGACATGGACAAATAATATCCCGAAAGCCATTATCTAAAGCTATAGAACATATTTTTAATGTTGTTTGAAAAAAGTTAAAAGTAATTTATTTTTCTCCATCTTGAGATTTATTAAATCAAGAAAAAATTGAAAAATATTTTAGTATATTAGATGATGAATTTATAATTATTTGTGGGCATTATGAATGAATTGATCAAAGAATTGTTGATTTATATGTTGATTTTAGTATAAGTATTTGAGAGTATGTTTTAACAAGTTGAGAACTTGCAAGTTTAGTATTTATTGATTCAATAACAAGATTGATTCCTTGAGTTTTAAAAGAGAAATCTTTAGAAGAAGAAAGTTTTTCAAAAAAATTAAATAGAAAAAAAGAATACCCTCAATACACAAAACCAGAAATATTTAATTGAAAAAAAGTTCCAGATATTTTACTTAGTTGAAACCACAAAGAAATACAAAAATGGAAAGAAGATAATTTATTTTAAATAATTAAAAAATATGCAAGAGATAATAAATATATTAAATAATTTTTTAGAAAATATAATTAATTTTAATTATATTTGATTTCTTTCAAACATAACATCAATACTTACTTTTGAAACTTTATTAAAATTAATTGTAATTTATTTTTTTATAGTATGGTTTGCAATAGTTATATGGGTAACAAAAGATATTATAAATAGAAGTAATAATATTTTATATCAAATTTTTTCTATACTTACTGTTTTAGTTTGAACTCCTTTATGAATAGTTGTTTATTTACTTATCAGACCAAGTAAAACTTTATTTGAAAAATATTATGAAGAAAGCTCTATTGAAGAAGTTGATGAAAAAGAAATTGATGAAATATTAAATAAAAACTCTTTAAAATGCTTTAAGTGTAATTTTGATATAAATAGTGATTATAAATTTTGTCCAAATTGTAAAGTAAATTTGAAAAAAGAGTGTTTTAATTGTAAAAAAGAGTTAAGTTGAAATTTTAAATATTGTCCTTATTGTTGAGTATCAGAAGAAGAAAAAAACAAAAAAAATAAAAAAAATAAAAAAGTTGAAATTGATTTAAAAAATGAAATTATAAATGACATAACTTTAGACAAATCATAAAATAACTTTACTTTTTTACAAATTTAATATAATAATTTAGATTTTTTAATTTTTAACTAAATATTTATGATTTTAGATCATATGAAATCAATTTTTGCTACAAAAAATTTAAGAGATAAAATAATTGCAGTATTACTTTTGGTACTTGTTTATAAATTTTTATCTATAATCCCAGTTCCAGGTATTAATACTGACTGATTAAAGGCTGTTATGGAACAACAATCTTGACTTGCTTTTTTTTCAGCACTTATGTGATGAGGACTTGAAAATTTTTCTATAATATTAATGTGACTTTCTCCTTATATTAATGCTATGATTATATTACAACTTTTATGAGTTGTAATACCTAAAATTTGAGATTTACAAAAAGAAGGTGAAAGTTGACAAAAAATTATAAATAAATGGACTAGGTGGCTTACTTTACCTCTTGCATTTGTTCAATCTTATTGAATGATAATTTTACTTAATTCTCTTGCTTGATGAACTATAATTGATACAACAAATGTTTCACTAATACTTATAAGTATGCTTGTTATAACAACTTGAACATTGTTTTTAGTTTGGCTTTGAGAAGTTATGACTGAGTATTGAGTTTGAAACTGAATAAGTATAATAATTACAGCTTGAGTACTAGCTTGAACTCCATGAGTAATTATGTGAAGAATAAATTCTTGAGAGTATTGACTACTTGCTTGACTTATTTTAGCAACATTACTTGTTATTTATATAATAATAAGATTTACTGAATGAAATAGAAGAGTTCCTGTAATTTATTCAAGAACTTGAAGAGATGAAAAGTCATACTTTCCAATAAGAGTTAATCAAGCCGGGATGGTTCCTATAATATTTGCTGTTTCTATTATAACCTTCCCTTCAATACTAGGGCAAATTTTATCAAATCAAGCATGAAATTTAAAAACTGTTTGAGAGTATTTAACAACTCATTTTTCTATGAATAATCCAAGTTGGTTTTTTATAGCAATTTATTTTTTACTTATAGTTTGATTTTCATTTTTTTATGTTTCTATAACATTTAATACAGAAAATGTAGCTGAAAGTATTCAAAAAAGAGGTTGATATATACCTTGAATTAGACCCTGAGTTGATACAGCTAATTACTTAACAAAAGTATCAAATCACCTAAATTTATTTTGATGAAGTTTTCTTGCTTTAATTGCAGTTTTTCCTTATTTAATGTGAAAATTTATGTGAACTCAAATTGATTTTATTATTTCTTGATCAGGGCTTATAATTATAGTTTCAGTTATTTTAGATATAATAAGAAAAATTGATAGTGAAATGAAGATGTATGATTATTCTAAATACAAATAAAAAAGAGTTTTAAAACTCTTTTTTATTTGTATTTTAAAACTAAACTATAAAATTTGACAAAAAAACAAAAAAAATTAAAATACAAAGTGTAATTTATTTTTTAAATAATACAATTATGAAATTACAAAATAAAAAAGGTTTTACCTTAATTGAACTTTTAGTAGTTATAACTATTATAGGTATCCTTGCAACTTGAGCAACAACTGTTTATACTTCACAAATTCAAAAAGCAAGAGATACTACAAGAATTAATGACATGAAAGCTCTTCAAGCTGCTGTAGAACAAGTATACCAAGATAGTTGAGAATACCCTCATCCTTCTAAATTTAGTGATAGAAGCGAAATAAGTGCTGCAACTTATCTACCAAAAATGCCTAGAGACCCAAAAAACTGACAAACATGTAATAGTAAGTGAAAAACTTGAGCAACTCCATCAGCAGCATGTGTTTATTCATATGCAGTTTGACCTGATGCTAATAATATAAATTATTGATCATATATATTATCTACTTGATTTGAATCAGTTTGAAAAGTAGACTCTGATTGAACTAGAGATGCCTGAAAACATAATTGGAGATGGGAAACTTGAAACTGAATTATGAGATTAGATAGTAGTTGAGTAGCAAATATATTAGAAAGTGATCCTGGAGCTGGTTGTATTAATGCAGCATTAAAAACAGCATCTTGAATATTAAATAGTAATTGTGATATAGGAGGAACTGCTATTAGTGATAATGCTTCTAGTGATGTATTTATTACTATCCACTGAAGTTAATAAGCTTAAACTAAGTTAAAAAAGTTATAAAAATAAATTTTTATAACTTTTTTTTGACTTTATAAAAAAATAGTTATACTAGTATTACTTTTCATACTTATCTAACTTAAAATATATGGAAGAAAAAAAATGCAGTCACCTAGATGATATTTGAATACTAAAACTTGGTTGAGTTTTAACTATTTGAGCTAAATGACAAATTGTAATTCCAAAAGAAATAAGAGATGCTCTTGATATAAATCCATCTGATAGTGTGGCTATTTTTTACTCACTTGAAAAAAAGCATATTTGAATTGTAAAAAATGATAACTTAGAAAAAGTTATTGAATTTGCTAAAAATAAATGAATCAATATAGAAATTTAATTTAATAATAAAATAAAATGAAAAAATTTATAAGTATAATATTATTAGGTGTTTTACTTGCTTCTTGTTCTTCAGGAGATGAATTAGTTAAAGAAGTCGTTGCTCCAAAATATGTAAAAACAAAGTCAATTGAGCAAAGTTTTTTTAAAGAAAATCTAAATCTTATCTGAAAAGTTGAATCAAAACAAAAAACAGATATTTCTCCTTTAACTTCTTGAAAAATTGAAAGTATAAATGTAAATATTTGAGATGAAGTAAAGATGTGAGATATACTTGCCTCTATTGATACAAAAGGCAATATGACTGATATAAATCTAAACAATGCTACAAATGTATATAATAATACTTTAAATATATATAGTAATACAAAAGATGTACTTGAAAAAAATATTATTTCAGCAAAACTACAGCTTGATAATGCAAAAATAGCTAAAGAAAATACATATTCTTCAACTAAAAAACAATTAGAGATTTTAGAAAATCAATTAGCATGACTTAAAAATCAAAATTCAAATGCTCAAAATTCTTCTGATACTAGCTTGATTTTAGCACAAGAAAGTGTAAAAAATGCAACTCTAGCTTTAGAAAATTTTGAAACAAACTACATAGAGAACTTAAATAATTTAAATTCAAAAAGAGATAGTTTAATAAATAATATAAAAGTTTCTATTGATTGAGCTTTTTCATCTATTGATTCTGGGCTTACTTTTGTTGACCAAATTTTAGGACAAACAGATAAAAATAAAGATATAAATAATGATTATGAAATATATCTATCTGCTAAAAATACTGAGTACAAAACAAGTGCTGAAAATTTATTTAATCAAAATAATTCAAAATTTGCTAAATTAAAACAAAATTATAATTCAAATATGTCTTGAGATGATTTAATAAATTTTTATAATGAATTATGAGATATAAGCGATGAAATGGTTAAATTATATAGTAATATGACTCAAGTTTTTGATAACACTATAACTACTTCTAGCTTAAATGAAACTATGTTATCAAACTTTAAATTAAATTCATCAAAACTAGAACAACAAATGATTTCTCTAAAATGAAGTATTGTTTCTATGCAGTCTTGATTAAAAGATTTAGATAATTCTATAAATAGTGCTAAAGTAAATTACAATACTTGAAAAGCTAGTTTAGAACAAGCTATAGTTATGGCAAATGCTACTTTAAATAATACAAAAAATCAATTAGCTTGAAATTTAGATAATTTATGAAATAATATTTCAACTACAAAAATTCAATTAGAAAATACTATTTCAAACATAAAATCACAAAGAGAAACAGCAGATAATGCTTTCAAAATAGCTCAAAATCGATATAATCAAGCTATTGCAAATCAAAGTTCTCAACTTTCTTCTATAAAATCACAACTTGATAATGCTTCTGGGCAAAAAAATTCATCATATCAAGCTTTAGAAAATGCTTTAATCAAAGCTCCTTATGATTGAAAAATTACTTCTAAAAATATATCAGTATGACAATCTGTTTCTCCTCAAATGATTGCTTTTAGTATATCAAATTCAAATAAAAAAATTATAAAAATAGATATTTCTTGAGATAATGCTAAGTATTTAAGTGTATGACAAGAGGTGGAATTATCAAAAGATAATAATTATTCAACTTGAGTAATAACAGCTCTATCAACTTCAATAAATGAAAAAACAAATATGTATCCTCTTGAAATCAGTATTTCAAGTATTGATTTTGAAAATAATTTACTTGTGGGAGATTTTGTTGATGTAGGATTAACTAAAATTATTTGAAATGAAAAACAAATTATAATTCCATTTTCATCTTTAATAGTATGACAAGATAGTTATAATGTGTTTGTTGTTTGAAAAGACAATAAAGCTATTGAAAAAATTATAACTATTTGAGATAGTAATAGTCAAGAAGTAGAAGTAAAATCATGATTAGCTATTTGAGAAAAAATAGTTGTATCTGGAGCTTTAAATCTAGCTTCTTGAGATTTAGTAGAAGAAATAAAATAATTAATAATTAAAAAAATATGTCTAAACATAATGATTCAATTTACTTACAAAAATTAGAATTTGATGAAAATTTAAATAAATCTTGGATGGCTTTTTTTATAGATAGAGTGAGATTTACATGGCTTGTAATAATAATAATTCTTATATCTTGAACTATTTGACTTAAAAATCTTCCTTTAGAATCAATGCCTGAAGTTGATATTTGAATGGCTTATATTATAACAACTCTTCCTTGAGCTAGTCCTGAAAGTATTGAAGATTTAGTTACAAAAAAAATTGAAAAACAAATCTCAAAGGTTGAGTGAATTGATACAGTTACTTCAACTTCTATGAATTCTTCATCTATGGTTATGGTTCAATTTGTTTCTGGAACTGATACAAAAAAAGCTGTATCTGACTTAAAAGACAAAGTCGATTTAGCTAAACCTGATATGCCTAAAGATATTTTAGAACCAATAGTAAAAGAAGTTGCTTTTGACCAAATGCCTATTTGGACATTTTCTATATCTTGAAATTTTGATTGATATAGATTATATGAATATGCAAAAACTATAAAAGATGAACTTGAAAGACAAGCTTTAATTTCAGAAGTAAATATTTCAGGATGATTACAAAAAGAGTTTTGAGTTTTAATTGACCCAAAAAAACTTGAAAAGTATAAATTAAATTTAACTATAGTTAATCAATCTATTTCTTCTGTAAATATGACTATACCTATTTGATCTATAGAAATTTGAGATTATAAACATACTTTAAATGTAGATGAAAGATTTTATAATTTAGACAAATTAAAAAAAGTTGTTGTTTGAAAAACATGAGATACTTGATTAATTTATTTAGAAGATATTGCAGAAGTTAAAGAAATTCCTAAAAAAATAACTAGTATTTCTAGATTATCTGTAAATTGAAAAGAACCTAAAAATGCAATTACTTTATCTGTAGTTAAGAAAAAGTGATGATCTATAGTTGATGTTATAACAAACTGAACTAAAACTCTTGATGAAATGAGGAAAAAATGATTTATTCCAAAAAATCTTGAAATAACTACAGTTGTAGATAATGCAAAAGAAATAAAATCTGACTTATCTCATTTAATTCGTGATTGACTTATAACAATTGCTTTAGTATTTATAACATTACTTTTAATTATTTGAGCAAAAGAAGCTTTAGTTGCTTGAACTGCTGTTCCTATAGTATTTTTAATTACTTTTGCTATAATGTCAGCTTTTTGACAAACATTAAACTTTTTATCAATGTTTGCCTTAATTTTATCTCTTTGATTGCTTGTAGATGATGCTATAGTTGTTATTTCTGCTATAAATCAATATAAAAAATCTTGAAAATTTACCACAAGAGAAGCAGCATTGCTTGTAATTAGAGATTATAAAAAAGTTTTAACTACAACTACATTAACTGTTGTATTTATATTTGCTTCTATGTTGTTTATGACTTGAATGATTTGAAGTTTTATATATCCAATCCCTTTTGTTGTATCTGTTGTGTTACTTGCATCTTTATTTATAGCATTAACCCTTAATCCTGCTTTAGCTGTATTAATTTCTTGAAAAGATAGTAAAGTAGATTTTGAGAAACATTCAAATATTAAGTGAAAAAAATGATTATTAAAAAAAGCACTAGATCAATGATTTATTTCAATTCATTCTCTTGAACAAAAATATTGAGATATTTTAGAAAATTTAATTAAAACACCTAAAAAATTAAAAAAATTTTTATTTTGAATATTTATTTTATTTATATCTGCATTTTTATTACCTATAACTTGAATCTTAAAATCAAACTTTTTCCCTGCAACTGATGCTGATAATTTTTATGTTAATTTAGAATTAGAGCCTGGAACAAAACTTGAAAAAACTCAAAAAGAAGTTAGTTATATTGAAAATATTTTAAGAAAAGAAAAAGATATTGAAAGTTTTTCTACTTCTGTTTGAACACCTACAAGCTCTGATTGAAGATGAAATTCAAATAGTGAACAATATGCTATAATAAGTGTAAAGTTATTTTCTACAGATGATTGAAGAAAAGAAAAATCATATAAAATAGCTCAAAGAATAAGGGATAATTTAAAAGATTATAAAATATGAAAAGTATCTATAGTAGAACAAAGCGCTTGACCTGGAAACTCTGCTGCTTTTGAGATAAAAATTGCTTGAGAAGATTTTGATACACTAGATAAAATAACTCTTGATGTTAAAAAAACTCTATCAACTATCCCTTGAGTTATAGATATAACAACATCTAAAAAACCTCTACCTTTTGAGTTTGAAATATCATTAGACCCATCTAAATTAGCTTTATATGATTTAAGTATTCCTCAAGTTGCAACTTTTTTAAAAAATGTAATTGACTGAAGCGAAGCCTCAAAAATATATAATAAAGATGAGGAAATAATTATTAGAACAAAGTTTGATCCAACTTTAGTTGATAATTTTGATAAAATAAAAGATTTAAAAATAAAAAATAATAAGTGAATTGATGTATATTTAAGAGATATAGTTAGTCAAAACTTTAAATCATCTATTTTCTCTATTTCAAGAGTTGATTGAGAAAGAGTTGTAACTATTTCTGCTTGAGCTAAAGCTTGATTTAACTGAACTACTATACAAGCTAGTTTTGATAAAAAAATGAAAAACTATAAACTTCCTACTTGATATAAATTTATAACTGGTTGAGAAAGTGAAGAAAATGCAAAATCAATAAAATCTCTTTGAGTTTCAATGATGTATGGACTTATTTGTATAATATGACTTTTAGTTTTACTTTATGATTCATATAAACAAGCATTTTTAGTTATGATAACAATTCCTCTTTCTTTAATTTGAGTATTTTTTTGATTAACTTTATTTTGACAACCCCTATCATTTCCTTGAATGATTTGACTTGTTGCTTTATTTTGAATAGTTGTTAGAAATTGAATAATTTTATTTGATAAGATAAATCAAAATTTAGAAGAAGATATAGAGTTTAGAGAATCAATTATTGATGCTTGAATATCAAGACTTGAGCCTGTTTTACTTACTTCAATTTGTACGGTTTTAGGTATGATTCCATTGACACTATCAAACCCAACTTGGACTTGACTTTGATTGTCAATAATATTTTGATTATCAACTTCAACATTTTTTACACTTCTTGTTTTACCTAGTTTATACTATATATTTTTTAGAAAAAAATATGTAAAATAAAAAAGACTATTTAAAAAATAGTCTTTTTAAATATAAATAAAGTAAAAATAAAATAAAGATTATTAGTCAAACAATAGTAAAGTATTCTTCATATTTACTTGATTCTTTTCATAAATAAGAGTATAAAATAATTAATGGTAATTCTCATAAGATTCAAGCAAGAAATGTCTTTATAGCAGAGTATTTCACATATCAAGCTGACAAATAAAGTAAATCAACTGGAATTATTGGAAATAAAGATCATACAAAAATAACTTTAAATCAATCTTTTTGTATTTTATCATTATATTTTAAAATAAGTCATTTATCTTTTTTTTGTTCTAAACTATCTTTTGAAAAAACTTTTCAAATAAAATAAGATTGAAATATTCAAAAACTAACTCATAATATGCTTAAAACTAAAGTTAAAGTAAAGTTTTGAAGTAAATATCAAGCAAAAAGTATAATAACTGTTGATGGTAATAGTAAATAATTCCTAAACAAATAAACTATTATTACAATAATTATTTTTTGATTTAAAGTAAGAGTTATATTTTCAAAGTATTTTTCAAATGAAAATGAGCTAAAATACAAATAAGTTGTAATTCAAATTCAAGTTAGAAAAAGTAATATAATTATTACAATAATTATATTTTTTATATTTTTGCTCATAATTTTTTTTGACAAACATAAACAAAGGCTGGAGGAAAATTTAGTGGTGTAAATTTATAATTTATATTTCAAAATACATTTTTTATATTATTTTTATTTTGTAAAAAATATTGATATTGAACAAAATTTCATTCAGGTTTTAAAATATTTTTTGAAGTACTTAGTATTTGATTTACATTATTATCATCAATAAAAGCAAGTGGTAAGCTACTTAAAACACAGTCTATAGAATTTTCATCAAATAAATCTTTTGCAATTATAGCACTTTTATCATAAATAGTTATTTTTGAATTATTTTTATATTTTTCTTTTAATAAATCACAAAAATAAGGATCTATTTCAAAAAGATATATTTTTGAATCTTTTGTTGTTTGTTTAATTAATTCGTCTGTAAAAACTCAATCCCCTGGACCATATTCAACTAATTTTAAATCTTTTGAAAAATCTATATTACAAACCATTTTTTTATATAAAAACTTTGACGAACGAGCAAGAGATCAAATATTTTTATAATTTTTTAAAGCTATTTTATTAAATCACATTTTGTTTTTTATTAAAAAATTTAGACTTAGATTAAGATTATAAAAAAAGTTATTTTTTTGCAAAAAGATTTTTTAAAAAATTAACATTATTTTTCATCTTTTAAATTATCAGCTTTATTTTTTCAATCTATATATGCATTATACCAAATTGAAGTTTTTAATATATCAAAAACTCAACCTAAATATCAAAGTATTATAGTTAAGGCTATAAAAAGTGTAGTTAATATTGAGATTGTTATAAATAAATAAAATTTTGATGTTATATACAAAGTCGCACTAGATATAATTATTGGGAAAAGTAAAAATACAAAAAAATTTAATAAAATTCTTAGATTTAATAAAAACAAGAAAAAATAAATTTTTATAGTAGTTTTTATGTTTAAAATAGCTATTTTTATAGATTCAGATAATGCTTCAATTGACTTTTTATTATTTAAAACTATTTCAAATTTTCAATAAACAGATAAAATATTTATAACAACAGAAATTAAAAGTAAACCTAAAAAAGCACTACTTAAGATTTCAATATATTTAATTCAAATAAATCTAAGACAAAATAAATAAATATTTATTATGCTTATAAATTTAAATTGACTAAATATATTTCAATACTCAAAAAGTGGCAAAAATGAATATAATCCCCCTCAAAAACTATCTCAAATACTAACTTCTTTATCTATAGATTCTTTTTTAGATAAATACCAAATTAAAGTTCATTCACAAATTGGGATAAATATGATATAAAATATAAATAAAATTAATCAAAAAATAATAACTTCAATAAAATACTCTGAATGAAATATATTCAAAATAATTCAAAGTGCTTTATCTTGCTTATTAAACAATACTACATAAGTATATATAACTTGATAAACTAAAATTATCATCAAGAAAATAACTCATATAAGTCATGGGATAAAATAAAATTTTTTAATTTTATTGTCATGATTAACTAAATCCCATGATTTTAAAATATAATTTTTTTCCATTAATTAAACGCTTTTTTTACAAAATCATAAAATCATTTTATACTTTTTTTAGAAAAATCTATTTTTCTATCTGAAACAACATAAGAATCAAGCAAAGCTTCATTAATCAACAAATCTGATGGAGTGTTTTGAGGTAAAATAAAATTTTTTATATTATTATCAATTAAAACTATACTTTCTTTCAAATAAAGTGGTTTAAATATTTGTTTTAAAGCAAATATTTCAATTGATTTTTTTTCTAAATCTAAAACTTTTTCACTTGATAATACTCATTGTTTTAATTCTTCTAAATAAATATCTAAATCAAGATTTTTAACTCAAGAAAAATTATATCAATTTTTAGCTTGGCTTGAATGGAAATATGGATAAATATTTTGTGGAAAATATCCTAAATCAAGTCATAATATAAGTATGTCATAATTTTTTTCTCAAGATATTATTTTTTTATTCAAATCTGTTATTGAGGTTGGAACCAAATCAACACCTATACCAAAAGTTTCTAGAGAAGTTTTTATAATATTTGCTGTTTTTAGTATATCATCTTTATTTTCTATATAAAGTAATCTTAATAAAAATTTATTTAAATCTTTATTATAATAGTTATTATCTGGTAGAGATAATATTTTATCTTGTATTTTTTTATCTATTTCTATTTTAGACTCATTATTTGATTTTTTTATTTTTTCTTCAAGTACTTTTTTTGATTCATCTAATTTTTTTTCGTCAGTATTATATGTAATATAAAAAGTTTCAACTAATTTTTTCTCTTTATTTGAAACAAAATATACTTTATATCAATTATCTCAAATAGCATAATTTTTAAACTCTGTTTTTAATCTATAATAAAACTTTTTATCTCAAGGTTTATATGAAGATAATTTATAGTCATTTATATAAATTTCATCTGGCTTTTTACTTCAAATATCTCACTCTATTAATAAATCATCTTTTGATAAGAAGCTATATTTTTTGTTAACAGGAGATTTTATATATATTAAATTACTATTTTCAATTTTTTCTTCTTTTTGCTTTTCTTTATCAAGCAAATAATTAACTAAGAAATCTTTTTTATAATAACCACTTTCTTTTAAAATACTTTCAATATTTGAATTTTTTAAACTAAAATTCTGAACTAACTCTTTATTTAAAAATATATCATCATCTTCTATATATCATTTTCATAAAATATTTAATATATTTTTTATATCTATTTTAGATAAAATAAAGTTTCTTAAATCTAAGTTATTTAACTTTTCTTCATTTAAAAACAAGATATTGTATTGATTTAAATAATAACTATATTTCTCAAGTCTAGGCATTGAATCAGCAAGTATTTTATTTTTATCAAAAAAAATATTTACTAAATCTTTATGTTTTAATAATTGAGTTTGATCTTTAAAAATTTTATAGATATACTTTGAAATTAAAATATTTTTTTCTTTATAATACTCATTTTTTATTAAAATAAGTTTTTGAATTCATAAACTATCATCATAACTAACTGTATCAACCTTATAAGGTCAAGAATAAATTCAATTTAATGGGTTAAACTTTCAATACATTTCAGTATTTCATATATTGTCTAATATTTTTTTAGGTAATATTCATTGAAATAAAACTTGTAAAAAGGCTATATCTTTTATTTTGTTTTTAAAAACAATTGCTCAATTTTGATTTTCAATAGAAGTATCTTTAATCAAAGCAAGGAGTGTTGGGTTTATATCTGAGTTTTTTAATATATTAAATGTAGCAATTACATCGTCAATAGTTATTTTATCTCAATTAGACCAAAAAATATTATCTTTTAAATAACACTCTATATTTGATAAATTTTTTAAATTACAATTTGCTAAATCACCTATTATTTCATCTTTTTTTATATCGTATTTTAATAATCATCTATATAATAAATAATTTATATTTTTATTATAATCTGTGTTATTTAAAAGAGGATTTAAATTTGGGAAATCTCAAACAATTCATTCAGATACACTTCATCATTCCATAGGAGTTTCTATGGCATTATCATATAAATAAGTATATATTATATGACTTCAAGTTAATATAACAAAAAATATACTTATCAAAAATAAGTATTTTTTTAGTCTATTTAAGTTTTCATTATTCATAGTTTTTTATTTTTTTACTTTTATCTTAAAATAAAAAGTACTAATGCATTTAAAATAAATAAAGTTCACAATACTATAGTTGTATTATGTAAAACTTTTTCTCGTCATCTTCTTGTTACTTCTCACATTCCTCATCACATACTAGATAAATTTAAAGTAACATTTTTATTTTGAATTAAAACTATAATTATAAGTAATATTGAAATTACTACTTGTGTAATAGTAAAAATTGACACTAAATCAGACATTTTTTATTTTTTATTAAATAATAATGAGTATACAATATTTAAAATTGTAAAAATTGCAACTGCAATTATAAAATTAAATACTCAATTGATTTCAAATCTCATATAGGTTATAGTATTTAAAAAGTTATTTATTGTTTGTGATAATAGCCAAAGTATGATTGCATTGATTATAAGCGATATGATTGGATAGATAAAAAACAAAGGTAATCCTATAAGTTTTAAAACAGGTTTTACAAAAATATTTAAAAATCATAAAATAACTCATCAAAGCAAATATGTTTTCCAAGCATTTATTCAATCTGGCAATACTACTACAGCTGTTGGGTTTGTATCAGTATTTAACATATACCAAATTACAAACAAAATTGAAGCATTTAATATTATTGAAAAAAGTATTTTCATAATTTTTTAATTAAAAAAATAATATATTTTTAATTTAATAATTTTTTTAAAAATTACAAATAATTACTTTTTTTTTACAACTTAAGTAATTTAATTATTTTTTCATTAAATGTTAATTCTCAATTTTCATTTTCATTTAAAAAGTTTGGCAATATCTGTTTTAAGTTTAAAGCTATATTATTATCTATTTGTAAGTTTAGATACCTTAAACCTTTTTTTCCTAACTCAAGTCTTAAAAGTATAGCATTTTCTCAAGAGTATATTATAGAGTAATTTTCTATTTTTGAAAAATCATAAAAAAAATTGTTAACCTTTATTCATAAATTAGTTACTTGTACTGTAATTAAACTTTCTGAATTATTTTCAACAAAAAAATAAACTCAAGTTACTAAAATAACTAAAATTGAAAATATATATTGTCTTGTAAAAAACCCCCAAACTACAAGTCAAATAATTATTGAAAGAGCTATTATATACCACAAATTTCCTCTTTGTTTTTCACTAGAAAAACTCCAATTGTAAATTAAATCATTACTCATTTTTAAGAAAAATTATCAATTACAAGTTTTAATATAAGCCAACTAAGTGAGGCAAGCACAAATCATCAAATTGCAAGCATAATAGTTTTTTTTCATTCAGACTTATCTCAATCAATACTTCAAATAGCTATTTTATAAGCTCAAATAATTATAAAAACAATAGAAATAGTAGCAGCAAATCAAAGTAAATAATCAATTGCATAAGAAATTATTTTTGGGATATCGTCTGTATGTATATTTCATTTTCTAATTTTTTCTTGGTCAACTCCTCCTAAAATACCAGCATCTCAAGCAAATATTTTGGCATGATTTGATAATAAAATTCAAAAAAATATATATTTTAATTTATTCATGATTTTTATATTAAATTATAATTTTCTACATCTGATTTTATAGTTTGCATACTATCTAAAGTTGGGTTGTAGTATTCTTTTAAAAATTTTACTAAGTCATTTTTATCAAGCTCTGTTGCTTTTATTCAAATAGATTCAAGGCTTGTTTTTACAGCATTTACTCTAGTTGAAAGTGATTTTTTATGCTTAGTAAGTCTTTTTATTTGTTGTTTTATTTTGATTAAATCATCTTGTCCGTTTATTGAAGCCCAAAAATTTTTAAATTTTCATAAAATAGATAGATCTCTAACACTCAAATCTCACTCTGAATCAACTGCAACTACTATATAAAAATCTTTTCTCATAATTTGAGCTACTTCTATTAATTTTTTTAGATATTCTATATATTCATAAGTTTGATTTTGTAATAATGGATTTGTTTGTTTTAAAGCAAGTGTATTTAATTTATTTAAATAAGCTTCAATATCAAGTTTTGTTGATCTAACTATTATTTGTATAGGAAAATCTATTGAGTTTAAAAATCTTTGAAAACTCATAATTATAGCATCTTGTTCTTCAATACTTTTAAGTAAAAAATTTATAGCAGAACATTTTAAAACAACTCTAGCTGAATCATCTTTCATAATCATAATATTTTCTCTTATTTGAGAAAATGGTAAATATCTTTGTGTTGAAGTATCTGGAATTTGATTTTTATTGCTTTTTACTGACATAATAACTTTAATTATATTTTAGATAAATTGTCTTCTAAGGTAGAAAGTTTTTCTTTTTTAGTTTGTAAATCTATTTGTTTTTCCTCTTTTTTATCATTAATTGTAATAATTCATATATCAAGTGGATTATGGCTATCTACTCACATCTTCCAAGTTCTTTCTTTATAATTTATATGAAATCTTAAAAATGCAAGTATAAATGGCAAAAAAGTCATTTCAGAGTGTTTAAATAATGCTACTCATAAAGTGATTAAAGCCACTATTATAGCTGGAATTGCTGCTATTTCTGGTCAAGTGTTTGGTTCAAGTGATTTAAAAATTCAATAAGCAATTCAAAAACCTCCCATAATAATTCAAAGTTGCTTTAAACTTAATCATAAAAGTATTGGATCTTCATTTTCAATTTGAACAGGAATTTTATATTGCATATTTAAATATTAAATAATATTTTTTCTATTATATCACTTTTTTTAGTTTTTATCAAATATTTTATTCCAAATAACATTTTCATAATTTTGCATAATTTCATAATCACTATCTATTTCATGATCAAATCATAAAATATGTAAAATTGAGTGAATTAATAGTTTATAAAATTCTTTTTGTGTTCAAAGTCAATACTCAATTCATTGAGAGATAATTTTTTCTTCTGCAAAAATTAATTCTCAAGCTATTTCATCATCTTTAACTAACAAAAAGTCTAAAAAATAATGAAAAGATAAAACATCTGTTGCATAATCTTTTTGTCTATAATCTTTATTTAATTTTTGAATTTCATCTAAAGTAACAAAAACTATATTTAAAATTCAATTTTGTTTTTTGTCTATAATATTGTCTACTTCTAAAAATATATTTTTTATAATTTCTTCATCTATTAAGAAATTTGGGTTTGTAATTATTTGATATTTAAACATATATTTAATTATTTATAAATCTTTTTTATCTATCATTGAAATTGAAAGTTTTATGTCAAAATAACTTATATCACTTTCAAGTAATTCTTTTATGGGTTTTAATTTATCAATTTCTAGTGAGTTATTTTTTATTGCATTTTTAACTTTTTTTAACTTATCTATACTTGAAAATTTTATTACTTCACTTAATGTTAGTTTATTAAACTGGTATAATTTTACTATATGATCTTCTATAGTTTGTAATCATAATTCTCTTTTTTTTGAAATTTCTTTTAATGAAATATTTTCTTTTAATAAATTAAGAGTTTCAGTATAAGTATCTATTTTTTCAACTTTTATTTTTTTTATTTTTTCTTCTTTTTTTTCTAAAAATCTTGTTTTAAAATATAACAAATTATTTAATTTGTCAAAGTTGTCTATAATGATTTTAGTATTAAATAAAGTATTTATTCAATTAGAAGTTAGTCATATTTTAGGGTATTGTCCACTTGTTTTATACAAAAAATCATTTTCTATCAATGTATCAAAAATAGCTAAAATAAAATTTTTTGAATATATTTCAAAACTTCAAAAGTCTTTATCTAAATCTAAATTCCAATCAGTTAATTTTTTTTCTTTACTTCAAATTAAAATTCAAGCAAGTATTTGACTTCAAAATTTATTATCAAATCTTTTAATAAATTCAAGTATTAAAATATATTGATTATATGGAATTATATCTTTTATCTCCATGTTTTCCATCTTTTTTTGATCAATACAGTAATCACAAGTTCCACAATTATTTTTTAGGTTTTTTAAATCATCTTCGTCTTGAAAATATTCTAAAATAAATTTTTTTCTACATCCTGGACGAAAAAGCAATTTTTTAACTTGTTCTAATTTAAAATAAGATTCATTTTTTAATAATTCTTGATGTCACCACAAAATAGGTAAATTTTCTTCTTTTAATTTTGGTAATAATAAAGTAATTCATCTTCATCTAAAATCATTTTGCTCTCAAAAATCATTATATCATTTTTTTAAAATATCATATTTTTGCATAATATTTAATATACTTCAAACCTTTAAATCACTTCAAATAGAGCTTTCTATAGCCATTGAATTATATGTTTTTAAAATTATTTGATTTTTACCTTCTCAAAGCTCAAAATCTTTATATAAATAATTATAAAACTTTAAAATATCTTCTTTAGGAGGATATGAATTTTCTATAAAAAACTCTTGTATAATTGTATCTTGGTAAGAAGCTAGTATAACTCAATAGCTATTTTTACCATCTCTTCAAGCTCTTCAAACTTCTTGATAATAATTTTCAATACTTCAAGGTAAATTATAATGAATTACATAACGGATATCTGCTTTATCAATTCACATACCAAAGGCATTTGTTGCAACTATTACATCATAATTTCAATTCATAAAATTATTTTGTTCTTTTTCTCTTAGGTTTCAATTCATTTCTCAATTATAAATTCAAACTCTAATTCACTCTCAAAGTAAAAATTGATATACTTTTGACACATTTTTTACACTTGAACAATAAATAATTCAAAAAGGTGGAGTTTTTTGAATTATTTCTAAAACTTTTTGCAATTTTTCATCTTCTTTTGATATTTCTCTAACTATAAATCATAAATTTTTTCTATCAAATCAAGAAGTAAATGAATTATAATTTGTTATTCAAAGTCTTTGAATAATATCTGCTTTTACTTTTGGAGTTGCTGTTGCTGTTAGAGCTATTATTGGGAAATTTATTTTTTCTCTTAAATTATTAATAAAATCTTTAATTTTTAAATAACTTGGTCTAAAATCATGTCACCACTGAGATATACAATGAGCCTCATCTATAACTATTTGTGAGATTTTTATATTTTTTATTGTATTTAAAAATTCTGTGTCATAAAGCCTTTCTGGAGCTACATATAAAAACTTTATAGAGTTTCATAAAGAAATCTCTTCAAGTATCATAATTTTTTCTATATTTGATAAAGTAGAGTTTAAAACTTCTGCTCTAATTTTTAAATTATTTAGTTTATCAACTTGATCCTTTTGTAGCGAAATAAGTGGAGAAATAACAATAGTAAGTCAATTTAATATAACTCAAGGGAGTTGATAAGTAAGTGATTTTCATCATCAAGTTGGCATAAAAACAAGAGTGTCTTTTTTGTCTAAAACACTCTTTATAATATATTCTTGGTTATTTCTAAAATTATCTAGTTTGAAATAGTTTTTTAATGTTTTTTGTAAATCAACCATCATCTTTTTATTAATTTACTTTATTTTATTATAAAAAATAAATAAATCAAGCTTATGATTTTAAAAATAAAAAATTACTATTTAACGAACACAACGGTAAGTATAAGTAGTAAGATTAGTAGGATAAGTAGTTGTGTAATTTCAATTATATAAATTAAATAAATATAAAATCCAATAATTTGAGTTACTATCACCATATGGTATAGATGTAGCAGTAAAACTATAAACATTATTAAAGTTATTACCATCTATATCTTTTTTTCAGACAAATAAAGCTAGTTCATTTATAGTAGGTAATCTCCATCATTTTCATGATTTATCTAATTTTAAACAATTTCAAATAGCAGCAGTATAATATGCTGCTGGTTGTTCTGGGCTTATCTCTGTAGGTATATTACTTCATCATTGATTTACTGGTTGTGCATTTACTTTATCAACTAATTCATCTACTTTATTTACTAAATTATTCCAACTAGTAAGAGTTAATGTAGATCATGATGTCTTTGTGTCATTTAATTTAGAAATCTCTCATGCAGCATATACTACAAGTAAAACTCATAGTATAGAAAAAATTCATATAGTAAGTCATTTTATAGCATTTTTTAAAAATTCCTTCATAATATAAAAGTTAATATTAAATTAATAACAATAGTATATAGAATTCTTTTTTATTTGTCAATTAATATTTCTACCTAAAACTCTCCAAAAATAATTCAATTATTTTACTTGATTCATTTTGTGATAAATTATTTAATTTTTTTAGAATTTTATCTTCATTAAGGTTTTCTTTTTTTAAATCACTTGATAAAAATTTTACTAAAAATGTTGCAAATTCTCTACTAAATTCTGGATGAAATTGAACTCAATAAGAATTATCTCAATATCTTATAATTTGATTTGGTGAAACACTATTATCACCTAAAGCAACTCATTCTCAAGCATTTGAAACATATTGTTTATGTGACCAAATAGATTTAAAATGTGATCTCATTTGTGAGAAAATTTCATCTTTTAACCCATCTTTATTTAAATAAACTTCTCTAGTTCATAACTCTCTTTTATCTAAATATTCTACTTTTCATCAAAAAGCATTTGACATTATTTGGTGTCAAAAACAAACTCATAAAACACTTTTTCAAGAATTTATTTCATCGTAAATAAATTTTTGTAATTTTATCATCCATTCTTCTTTACTAGTCACCATATGTGGTGATCATCATAAAATATATCCATCAAATTCTCATTTTTTTGGTAATTGTTCTAAAGTATAGAAAACTTTAAATTCTATATTTTCTCTTAAAGTTTTTATTTTTAAATTTTTCCTCCAAACTTCTTGTTCACTCAAAGTAGCATAGTATTTTTCTACATCATTAAATCTATTATCATTTAAAACAGATTCAAAACACCTTGGTTTTACTGATGAAAGTATTCAAATTCTAAGCTTACCCATAAAAAATTAATTAAAATTTAATAAATTTATTTTCTTAAAATTCTCAAGTCAAGAAATAGATAAAGGAAATATTCAAGTTTGATTTTTATTTTTTATACATTTTTTTTCTAAAAAGTCAATTATTTTTATATTACTTAATTCATGATTATAAAATTCCCAAGATTTTAATAAAGAATTATATAATTTTAATGAAGTTAAAGCTGGATATGTTGCTCAAGTAAACCTTGCATTTACTTCAGTTGCAAAAATATTTTTTTTATTATCGATAATAAAATCTATTCATCAAAATCAAACATATCATAAAGAACTTATATATTTTATAATTTCTTTTGATTGTTTAATTAATTCATCTCAAACACTTCAATTTAAATATATTGATGGTGATGTATTTCATAAATAAACTTTTCAATCTTCTAGGATTTGATCTGTTATTCAAAAAATAATTGATTTATTATTTTCTTTATTTATAAAAAATTGAACTGATGGAGATCATATTTTTTCAATAAATTCTTCAATAATTAGTTTTTTATTTTTAAAATTTGTTTTTAATTCATCAATTGTATTAACTTTATTATCCCAAAATCAATACCCTGAGACTCAAAGTGGGTCTTTAAATAAATATCTTTTTTTAGAGTTAAAATATGATAAAATAATTTCTAAATCTCAAGTAATTTCTCAAGGTAGTGTAGGTAAATTATTTGAAATTAAAAACTCTTTTAGCATTAATTTATTATTTGCTTTTTCAAAAATTTCTTTTGAAACTAAAAGAGGTATACCTAAAATATTTGATAATTTTTCCATATTTTCATCCACAAAAAATGGAATTAAATATTTAAAATTATGTTTTTTTATATTTTCTATTAACTCTTTTGATAATAAAATATTTTCTCAAAGAGTATAATTTTTATTATTATCTATTAAAAAAATATTATTATTAATTCAAAGTCAAAAGTCATTTAAATATTTTAAATAATCTTTTGAAAAAGGTTTTGAGAAAACAATATTTGTATTTTCAATCATTGGTAAAATCCTTTGGTCATAAGTGCAAACAAATTCTATATGAGGCAAAACCTCAGGAATTATCATTGCTCTTGT
This sequence comes from Candidatus Altimarinota bacterium, assembly GCA_019454605.1. GTDB lineage: Bacteria > Patescibacteriota > Gracilibacteria > BD1-5 > UBA6164 > UBA7396. The sequence goes on along the minus strand of JACFNZ010000003.1, from coordinate 130,344 downwards.
ATCATTTATAACTAAAGTTTCTTTATTAAAAAAATTAATTAATTCTTTATTTAGTTCTTCTAAAACTAAACTTTCATCTTGTTTAAAGTCTATTACTTTCATTTTTATTTATTAAAAAAATTATTTTTTATTTCTATCCAATATTTTTCTTGTCTACAAAGAAAATTTTTATCATCTACTTTTCCTAAAACTTCTTTTACTGCTTCTTCTAAAAATATAGTATTTTGGCTTCATTTAAATAAAATTAAGTATTTTTTATCATTATTTTTTTGTAAAAAATCTTTTAAATTTTGTCAAAGTATTTTACTATTTCTAAAAAATTTTGCTTGTGGTAAAAGTGGTATAACAAACTCTTGCATAGATTTTCATACTAAAAAAATATTTTCAAAATTTTTTATATTTTTTGCAAGTTTTTCATGTTCCATTTTTGTATAATCTCATAATTCTCTCATTTCTCAAAGACATAAAATTATCTCATAATCACTATATAAATTATTTTTTAAATTTATAAAATTGTCTAAAACCTGTTTTTGGCTCTCAGGAGCTCAATTATATGAACTATCAAGCAAAATTGAAGTGTTTATTCAAGGAAAAATTGAAAATCTACTTGGTTGTAACTCAAGATTTATGTCTAAAATGTCTATATCTTCAAAAAAAGATTTATTATAAAAACTATGGTATAAATGATTTAATAAATGAATTCAAATAGACATATATCAAATATTTTCTTCTTGAAGTGAGTTTGAATTTATCAAAAAAACATATTTATTTTCAAAATAAAACTCAAAACTTGTTTTTGGTAAATTATTTTCATCTTTATAAAATTTTATATTTTCTCAAAATATTGTAGAGTATGTTTCATTATTTTTTCAAATTTTTAATCAAGTTTTAAGTTTATCATTTAATAAAGTATTAGTAGTATATAAAACTTTATTTTGAACTATTTCATCAAAATATTTTGAAAAATATTCATCTGCAATATTTAAGTATGAAACTTTTTTTGTATTTTTTGATAATTTATATTTTTCAAAAGCAATATTATCTTTTCATCACATTTGAAGTGAGTGGACATTGTCTATTTTTGTAATAATTGAAAAATCTGGATTTGTTATAGAAAGTAAAAAATCCATTTCTCAAATATGATCTATTCAATATTCAAGTAAAATAACATCATATGATTTTTTTGTAAAAAATCCCCTTTTAAGTGATAAAAAAATAACTTTTATTACTCAAAAAAAACTTGGAGTATATTTATCTATTTCTAAAATTGAAAAAGAAAGTCATAATTCTCAATTAAAATTTTTATTTGAAGTATATATTTTTTTATCTTTTAAATTATCTTTTAATATATCATATATTATCATTCTAGTGGTTGTTTTTCAAACACTTCAAGTAATTCAAATAACAATTGCTTGTTGTTTTTTTAGATATTTTTTTGCTAAAAATCAAAAAAATTTAAAATATATTTTTAATAATTTTTGTTTCATATTATTTTAAAGTTTCTCAAGTAGAAGTTTTATTTTCTTTATTATATTCTCAAACAGTAAGTGGTATACTATCTAGTTTTATATATTTTTTTAATATTTTTTTAGCTTCTTCAAGTTGTCTATCATACATATTTTCATAATCCTCTTTTTTAAAAGATACTTTTATATCTGGATCTATTCAATTATGGTCTATAGAGTAGTCTTTAGGAGTATACCATTTTGCAATAGTTAATTTTATCATACTTCAATCTGGTAAATCAAAAGGTTGTTGAACAGATCATTTTCAATATGATTTTTCTCAAACTAAAATTGCTTTATTATAGTCTTTTAAAGCTCATGCTGTAATTTCTGAAGCTGAAGCTGAATTTCCGTTTATTAATACAACTATTTTTTTATTAAAAATAGCTCAAGAATTTTCTGAATAATAAGGAGTATTTAATAGTTCATCTTTATATTTTGTTGTAACTAAAACTTCTTTATTTTTTATAAAATTTGAAAGTATTTCAACAGCTGTTTGTAAATATCCACCTCAATTATCTCTTAAATCTATAATAATTCACTTTGTTTTCTCATTATTAAATGTATCAAGTAATTCTTTAAATTCATTTGCAGTATTTTCTCAAAACATATTTAATGAAATATATCAAATTTCTGGATCTTTTAAGTCAGTAGTATCAACTGATGGTATTTTTATTTTATTTCTTGTAACATTTTTTATAATTAAATCTTTTTCTCAAGCTCTTAAAATAGTTAATTCAACTTTAGTTCAAGCTTGTCATTTAATAAAACTAACTGCTTCATTTGCTGATAAATCTTTTAATTCTTTATTATTTGCTTTAATTATTATATCTCATTTTAAAATTCAAGATTCTAAAGCTGGTGATCATTTTAAAACTCTATCAACCATAACTCATAATTCATTTTTTTCAATTACAGCTCAAATTCATTCAAAATCTCAAGATAATGTATTTTCAAATTCTTTAGTAATTTCTGGAGTCATAAATTCTGAATATTTATCTCAAAGTGATTTTACAAGTCAATCAATTAATCAATATTCTAAAGTTTTTTCTTTTAATTCATCTGATGAATAATAATTTGAAATTATTATATTATAAACTTGCCAAAATAAATTTAGGTTTAAATCTTTTTTTAACATTTTATCTTTTATAAATTCTCAAACTTTAGAATTTAAATCTTGATTTTTAGTTATATTATCATCTAATTTTATATTTTCTGATACAAAAAATCATAGTGAAAAAGATGTTAAAAAAATTATAAAAAAAAGTAAATAATATTTATATTTTTTATTTTGATTTTCCATTTTGTTTAAATTACAAATTAAATTTTTAACAAAAATTATAATAATAATTTGTTAATTAAAAACAAGTCAATTTAAAATAAAAATTTTTGTATAAATATTGTTAATATGTTTTTTTAGCTTTAATTAGGTATTATTTTTTAGTTTTTATAATAAAATTATATAAAAAAATCTTTTTTTGTTTAATTATATGCTTTTTAATAAATTAACATTATTTATTATTACTATTATTATATAATATATATTATAATAAATTTGTATTTAATAAAAAAATATGTTAAAATATAAATAAGTTAATTTATTAAATGTAAAAAAATGATTTTAAATATTTTTAAAAGAAATTCTACTTTAGAAAATCAAAAAAAAATTATTATAACAATAATAAAAAATTTAAATATAAAAGATAGTCAAAAAGAAACTTATTTAAATAGTTTAGATTTTTTAGATGAGACTTGATTAAATAATTTATATAAATCATTACAAAGTTTTATTTGAGAAATTGAAACAAAAAACTTAGAAGATATAAAAATAAAGTGATTTAGTGAAATAGCTTGAATGAGAAAAAAAGAGGCTATTGAGAAACAAAAAGAAATAAATAACTTTTGATTTTTATTAAATAATTTATAAAATATGGAAACTAAAAATATTGAAAATAATTTTAATAAAGATGAATTAAAAAATTCATTAAAAAATACAAAAAATTCATTAAAAAATTGAGAAAAATTAAGTAATGAAAGATTTAATGAACTACTTTCTTCTTTTTGAGAAAAATCAAATGATTTTATAAAAAATAGAGAAGATGAATTAAAATGATCTTTTGAAATAGCTGAATTTTTAAATTGACTTTGAGAAGAAGAAATATCTTGAATAGATAATATTTTATCTAAATATTTAATACCAAAAAATAATATAGCTTAATTTTTATGTTATAGATTATATAAAAAATGAAAACTTTTAAAATAGAAGTTGCAAAATGACTTCAAAAATTTAATTTAGTTAAAAAAGTAAATTCTGAAACTGAATTAAAAGAACAATTACATAAAGAATGATTTTCTATACTTTCAATCCAATCAATAGAGGAATCTGAAATAGATTGAAACAAGTATTTTTTTGAGATTTTAAATAATTGAGAATTAAAAACTTGAACTATAGTTTCAAATGATATATTTAAAGCCTATTTAAAAATAAAATACCAATTAAAATATGATTTAAAATATATTTATCAAAATCAAAACGAATCATTAATTGAAAAAGAAAAAATTATTAATGAATTAGAAAGTCAGTATAGAATTTATTTAGAAACAAATAAAAAAAATTTAGAAAAAACTAATAAAAAAGAAGAAATAATAAAAAAAGAAGTAGTTGAAGAAACTACAGATAGTTTTTTAATGAAAAAAGAAATAGATAATGTTTATAATATTTTAAATAAAGCTTTAGAAAAGTTAAAATATTTTATAGAAATACCTAATAATGAGTATTTAGATTTTGAAAAAAAAGAAAAATTAAAAAATATTTATACTGAAATTTTAAAATTAAAATCTTGAACAAATATTACAAAATTAAAAGAAATTTGAGAACTTGCTTTAATAAAAATTTGAGAAATAGAATTAAAAATTTTAGAAACAAAAAAAGATGAAAATTCTAAAAAATTATTAAAAGAAACAAATAAATTATTAAAAGAAGTATGATCTAAAAGTTCTTTTATAGCTAAAGAAGATGATTTTTGATATATAATGAAAACTTTTTTTAATTCTATAAAAGAAACATTAAAACCATCAAAAGAAAAAAAAGAAAAATTTAGTATAGATACCACTTCATGAACTTTTTTAAAAACAAAACTTTTAATTGAAAAATATGAAAGTAAATTAAAAGAGTTAAGAAAAGAAAAATTAAAAAATTTTTTTATTTATATAATTCCATCAAAAGAAAATAATAAAATAAAAATAAATTTTTATTTAAAAGAAAAAGTTTTAAAACAAAATATAATGATTTTTAAATCAAGACTTACTTGAAAAACATTTTCTTATACTAAAGTTTTAAAATGATATTATACTTTTGTATGAAAAATTATATATATATTAAATATATCTAAAATCCCATTATTATTTTTAGTATTATTTTACTCAGTAATATTTTTATTATTAAATTTATTTAATTATTTTAAAATATATAATTTAGAAATTAACTTCCACTGATTATTTTATTTTATTTTACTTAATTTAATTTTAATTTTAATAAAATACACTTCATGAGCTTTTAGTTTGATTTTTAATATTGTATTTTTTAGTTTTTTGTTTATATTTTGAGTGATTAATTTTTAATCACTCTTTTTTATGGGGTATTTATTTTTTCTACTTTCAATTTTATATTCATTTATTTTTTATATTTTTTATAGCTTTTCAAATAAAAAAGATATTTTTTGAAATGATTTAAATATTTCTCAAGATATTTTAGTGTTATCTTTAAAAGATAATATAATTTTTTCAAATGAAAATACTATCATACTTCAAACTATTTTTTGAAGTTTAATATATGAAATAATAATATTTTTTATTATTTGAATTTTATTATTTTTTTATTTTTGATCATTTTTTTGAGATGAAGAAGATATTGAAAAAAAAGATAAAAAAAATAATACAAATTTTATTAGTAATATTTTAACTAAAGATAATTTAATTAAATTATCTAAATATTTTTCTTATTATATAGGATTTATTTTAGCTTATATATCACTTTATTTAATATCATATAGTTTAGAAATTCATTTTTCATATTTTATATTTTTTTTAAATATTTTAATATTTTTATTTTATTTTTTATCTAAGCAATCATCTTTATCAAGAGAATTTTTAAAAATAAATTCTATAATATTTTCTTTATTTTATTTAATAAATTATTTTTATATTATTATTACAAATAATAATTTTTTTTATTTAATTGATTTTATTAATTGATTTTTAATTTTACTTATTTTCCCTTTATTTTTCTATTATGATAGATTTTTAATTAAAAAAAATAATTTAGATAATTCTTTATTGATACATTTTAGTGTTTATATTTTTTGATTTACATTATTTTATTTATATTTTTATATTTTTAAAGAAAATTTATTATTTTGGTTTAGTTTTATTTGTAGTATTTTTTGAATTATTTGGTTTGAATTTTTATCAAAAATTAAAATCTTAAAAAAAGATGAAATAATTTTAAAATATATTTGAATAATTTTTACTTATTTTGGGATATTTTTTTGAATTATTTATCAAATTAATCACTTTTCTATAATTATTTATTTTATTTTATTAACTCAAATAATTTATAATTTATTTATACATAAAAAATATAATAATTATATATCTTTTTTCCTTTCAATACTTATTTTTACTTATTTAGTATTTTATAGTTTATATGAATTTAATTTAATAAATTATGAAACTATTTATTATTTAATTTTTTGTTTATTATTATCATTTTGAATGATATTTTTTACTTATTTTTATAAAAAATTACATTTAATAGATAATTATATAATTATATTTTTTTCATTAATAATAAATCTACTTTGAATAATAACATTTTTTATATTTAATAATTTTGAAATTTTATATATTTGAATATTATTATTTATAGAATCAATATACTTTTTTTTAAGTTATTTTAAATTAAATCCTAATAAAAAATAATATGTTAGAAATTATAAATAAATTTGAAGACAAAAAAAATACTAATTTAGTTTTTTTAATAAAAAATAAATTTGATTTAGAAAAAATAAATTTTTTAAATCTAGACAAAAATATTATAGACAAATTAAATAATATTTTAAAAGATCAAAAAAATACAACTTTTAAAATATTTTTATGATGAGATTATGAAGATTTGATTTTATTTTTTCATCTTGATATTTCAAAAAATATACTTGTTTTTTTATGAGAAAATATATCTATTTTACCAAATAATTTAACTTTTGAATTTAATAAAGATAATATACTGCTTGATAGTGTTATACTTTGAAAATATGATTATGTAGAATATAAAAAAGAAAAAAAAGAACTTGATTTAAATATAGTTTGTAGTGATTTGGATAGGAATTTTTTAATAAAAAGATTAACAACACTAAAAAATATTACTGATTGTAGAGATTTAGTAAATAAGCCATCTAGTGATAAAACTCCAGATAAATATTTAAGTTTAATAAAAAATATTAAATTTAAAAATACAAAAATAAAAGTTCTTGATTATGAAGATATAAAAAGAGAAAAACTTTGATTAATAGAATGAGTTTGAAAAGCTAGTAATTATAAACCAAAATTAGTTATTTTAGAACATATTGTAGACAAAAAATTACCATATTTTTGATTTGTATGAAAATGAGTTACTTTTGATACAGGGTGATTAAATATAAAAGTTTGAGAACATATGTATGATATGAAACTTGATATGGCTTGATCAGCGACACTACTTTATATGATGAAAGAAATTGATGAAGAAAAATTAAATTGTAATATAATTTGTGCACTACCACTTGCTGAAAATAGTATTTCTGGAGATGCTTATAGACCAGGAGATATTTTAAATTCATATGCTTGATTTTCTGTTGAAATAACAAATACAGATGCAGAATGAAGACTTGTTTTAGCTGATTGAATATCTTATCTATCAAAAAATTATAATTTAGAATCTATAACTTCAATAGCTACTTTAACTTGAGCTTGTATGGTGGCTTTATGATATAATTATGCTTGAATTATGGGTGATAATAGACAGATTATAGACAATTTATTAAAAAATGAAACATTTGAAAAATATTGGGAATTACCATTTAATGAATTTTATGTAGAAAAAACAAAGTGAAAAATAAGTGATTTACAAAACTATACTTCAAGTCCAATGGCTTGAGCTTCAATGTGAGGAGCTTTTTTAAAAAATTTTGTATTAAATAAAGAGTTATTTACACATATTGATATAGCTTGACCATCATTTGTTAAAGAAAAATACTGAATTTATAATTCTTGAGCAACTTGATTTTGAATTGAAAGTTTGTCTAAAATGATTTTAGAGTTATGAAAATAATAGATATTTTAAAAGATATTTTTGCTCCAAAAAAGTGTTATTCTTGTAAAAAAGAGTGACACTTTTTATGTAAAAATTGTTTAGAAAAATTATGATATTTTGAAGAAAGTTGTTATATATGTAAAGAATACTCTAAAAATTTTGAAAAACATTTTTACTGTAAAAATAATGATTTTTATTTAGATAAAATTATTATATTGACTCATTATAGACATTTTATAATTAAAAAACTTATAAAAGATGCAAAATTTTATCATAAAAAAGATATTTTAGATGATTTTTCAATTTATTTATGAGACTTGATTTTAAAATATATTGATAAAAATAAAAATGATTTAATTTTTATTACCCCACCAATGTATTTTTTAAAAAAAATAAAAAGATGATACAATGTAGGAGAAGTTTTAATAAAATTTTTAAATAAAAAATACCAAATAAATTATGATTTTAATTTAATAAAAAAAGTAAAAAATACTACTCCTCAATCACACCTTGATAAATTAAAAAGATTAGAAAATTTAGAAAATGCTTTTAAAGTTAATGAAAAATTATTAAAAAAATATAAAAATAAAACATTTGTTATAATTGATGATGTTGTTTCAACTAAAACAACTATAAATGAAATAGCAAAATTATTAAAAAAATTTTGAGTAAAAAATATTATATGACTTTGTATATCAAGTGATTAATTTGATTTTTTATAAAAATATGGTATAATAAATATAAATTTATAATAAAAAATATTTTATGAATATAAATCAAAAAGAGATATTTTCTAAACAACTTGAATTATTTGATGAGAATTGAGTAATTTTAGAAAATAAAGAAGAAATATCAAAAAAAGTAGATAATGTATTATTGAAAAATAAAATATCATATAGATATTGAGATTATTATATTTATGAAATTGAAAAAAATGATTTAAAAATAAAATCTTTAAAGTTTGAATTTAATAAAAAAAGATTTGAAGTATTTTTTGATTATAATTTTATAAAAGAAAGGAAAACTATAATTAATTTTACTGAAACAAATAAAGAAGATAGAGAAAATTTTGTTGATGATATAAAAATTGAAAAATTTAAAATAAATAAGATTAGACAAAAAGTTCAAAATTGATATTGAGAATTTAAAAATTCAGTAAATTATTTTAATTATTTATGAATTTCTACAAAAAGCTTAGAAGATATTTTAAATATATTTTTAAAAAAACACCATTTAAATTAATTTAATTTTGACTTTTAAACTATTTTTGTAATATAAATATAGCTTGTTATAAAAAATAAGCTACAAACTTCCTAAAGTTAATTAAAAAATATTAAAAATAATTAAATAAAAATCTCTAATTTGTTCATTAAAACTAAAGAAATATATGTAAAAGTATAGTTTTTTAGTGTTTTTTAAATATTTGATTATTATATTTTCAAAAAAGGAAAATTATTACCTAAATTAAAAGTTATGAATTATTTTATCATGTGACTTTTACTTTGAGGGATTTTATCATATGTATTGTTAAAAATCATTCAAGTAAAAGCATTTAAAAGTGCTGAAATAAAAGCACAAGAAGTATTAAAAAATGCAGAAATAAAAAAAGAAGAAATACTTAAAAAAACTAAGCAAGAAAATGATGTTTTATTAAATAAAGCAAAACAAGAATCACAAGAAATATTAAAAAAAGCTGAAAAACAAGAGCAAAGACTTCAAGAGAAAGAAGAAAAAATTGATAAAAAGTTAGAAGAAATAACTCAAAAACAAGAAAATTTATTAAAAAAAGAAGATGATTTTAGGCAAAAACAAGAAAATTTATTAAAAAAAGAAGATGAGCTTTGAAATAAATTGTCTGAAATAGCAAAATTATCTGAAAATGAAGCAAAAGAATTACTTTTAAAACAAGTTTGAGAAAAATACCAAAAAGATTTTATAACTCAAATTGAAAAGTATAAAAAATGAGTTGAAGAAAGAAAACAAGAAATTTCAAGAGAGATAATTATAAAATCAATCCAACAATATGCTTCTGATGTAACTCAAGAGGTTACAACTACTTTAATTCAACTACCAAACGATGATTTAAAGTGAAAACTTATTTGAAAAGAATGAAGAAATATTGTAGCATTTGAAAGAGCTACTTGAGTTGCTTTAATTATAGACGATACTCCAGATACTGTATTTATTTCAGCATTTGATTTATTTAAAAGATATATTGCTAAAAAATCACTTGAAAAATTACTTGAAGATTGAAGAATTCAACCAGCAAGAATTGAAGAAATAGTTGAATTAACTACAAATGAAGCAGAAGTTTTATTAAAAGAAATTTGAAAAAAAACTCTTGATGAACTAAATATTACTTGAATTCCTGAGGAAATGATTCCTTTGGTATGAAAATTAAGATTTAGGACAAGTTATGGACAAAATATTTTAAAACACTCAACAGAAGTAGCTTATATTGCAGAAAGTATAGCTCGTGATTTAAATTTAGATCCTATTTTAGCTAAAAAATGATGATTACTTCATGATATTTGAAAAGCAATGGATCAAGATATTGAATGAACTCATCCAGAAATTTGAGCTAAAGTTTGAAGAAAATATTGACTTGCAGAAAATATTGTTGATATGATAGAAAATCATCACGGAGAACCATCTTGAATATCAATTTATGCTGCAATAGTTCAAATGGCAGATGCAATTAGTTCAGTTAGACCAGGAGCTAGAAGAGAAGCAATTGAACAATATATAAAAAGAGTTAAAGAAATGGAGGCTTTAGTTGCATCATTTCCTTGAGTTTCAAAAGTTTATGCAATTAGTGCTTGAAGAGAAGTTAGAGTTTTTGTTGATGCAGATATTGTTTGAGATTTTGAGGCACATGAAATGGCTAGAAATATAGCTTTAGATATAGAATCAAAACTAAATTATCCTTGAGAAGTTAAGGTAAATTTAATAAGAGAATTAAGAGTTATTGAATATGCTAAATAAAAAAATGGTAAATTTTTACCATTTTTTTGATTTTTAATAAATTTTTATATAATAAAACTTAAATAAATTTTAATTTTAAACTTTTATGTATCCATTTTTTGAAATATTTAATTGATTTTATATTTATACTTTTTGATTATCACTTACAATATGTTTTTTTCTATTTGTTTGGATGTTAAAAAGACTAAGTCATAGATTTTGAATAAATGAGTCATTTTTTTTTAATAGAATTTTATGGTATTTTTTATCTGTATTTTTTTTCTCAAGAATATTTTATATAATAGCTAATTGGTCGAATTTAAAATATATAAAAGATCCAATAGACTTTTTTTTCATGAATGATTATAATTTTTCTTTAATTTGAGCATTTGCTTGATATTTTTTAGTATTATTTATATCAATAATAATGCATAATTTAAGAAGTTGAAAATATATGGATGTTTCAATTTTATCTTTTTTATTTGCTTGAATTGTTTGATATATAGGAGCTTTTTTTTGAGGACAAGTTTATTGAAAGGAAACAAATATTTGAATAGAAATTCTTTATAGTAACCCTTTTTCTCCTATACCTTATGAAGTACCAATTTTCCCACTTGCAATAGTTTATGCTATTATGTTTTTCATATTATTTTCTGTTCTTTATATGTTAGCAATGTTTATTTCTGTTAGAGGAATTATTTGATACATATGAGTTACTTTAATTTGAGCCTTATTTATTATTTTAGATAGTTTTTCTTGAAAAATTGATTTTTTTAAAACATTAATTTGAATCAACTTTAATCAATTATGATGAATTTGATTAATTATTTTTGGTATTTATTGACTTTATAGAATATATAAAACCCCAAAATTATCAGAAATTAATTAAAAAATTATGGTAAATAAAATATTTTTATTTTTTATAATATCTATTTTATTTTGAATTTTAGTTTCAAATATATTATTTAACTTTAGCTTAATAACTTTGTTTTTAAGCTTTATTTTTATATTTTTAATGTTATTTATTTTTATACTAAAAAAACACCATTTATTTTTAATTATTATATGATTTTGAATAACTTTTTGATCAGTTTATTCTTGAATAAATAATTATTTTTTAATAAATAAAGTTAATTTTATAAATAATTTTTATAATCAAAATACTCAAATAACTTGAGAAATAAAAGAACTTTATAAAAAACAAGAAAGTTCTAACTCATATATTTTAAAAATAAATACTATAAATAATTATAAAGTAGAAAATATAAATGCTTTAGTATACTACTCTAAAAATTATATTTTAAATAAATGAGACTTAATTAAAACAACTACAAAAATAAGTAAAATAGACAATTTTTCTCCAAACTTTAACTATCAAAAATTTAATTTATCAAAAAATATTTTTTTTCAAATTTTCCCATATAATATAGAAAAAACTTGAAAAGCTAAATTATCAAAACTTACAATTTTTATAACCAATACTAGACAAACTATTTTAGACAATATTTATAAAACATTTCCAGAAAATGAGGCAGTTTTACTTTGATGAATTTTGATTTGAGCTAGAGAAGATATGTCAAAAGATATGTTAAAATCATTTAATAATTCTTGACTTACTCATCTAGTAGCTGTTTCTTGATTTAATATAACGATAATAATAATTTTTTTATGATTTTTATTAAAGTTTGTTCCAAGTATAATAAGATTTATTATTATTTCTTTATTTATAGTGTTTTTTGTACTTTTAGTATGAGATAATATTCCAGTAGTTAGGGCTTGAATTATGTGAATTTTATGATATTTTATACTACTTTCTTGAAGATCTTGAGATAGCTTAACATTACTTTTATTTACTGCTTTTATATTTATTTTAATTAATCCACTAATATTAAATTATGATAGCTCTTTTCATTTAAGTTTTTTAGCAGTTTTATGATTATTATATTTTCAAGAGTTTTTTAAGAAAATATTTTATTTTTTACCAGAAACTTGAGCTGTAAAGGAAAGTTTTATTTTAACACTTTCAGCAATGATGACAACTTTACCAATTATGTTATTTAATTTTTGACAAGTATCAATTTTTTCACCTATAGCAAATATGCTTGTTTGATGAATGATCCCATTTACGATGTTATTTTGATTTTTGACAATTATTTTAAATTTTGTGTCTACATCGCTTTGATTTTTACTTTGATTTATAACTTATTTTTTATTAAAATATATCATAATTATAGCAAATTTCTTTTGAAATTTAGATTTTTCTTTATTTAAATTAGATTTTTGAGATTTTAATATTTATGCAGAAATATTATATTTTTTAATATTAATATTTTTAATAATTTACTTTAAAATAGATAAAAAAGCTATTAAAAATTAGTTTTTATAAAATCTTTTAGGCTATCTAAATTATCTAAACTTATTTTGGTATCAATTTCTTTTCAATCAAAATTTAAAAGTATATTAATATTTCAATTTTTTTGAGATAACAAAAATGATTTTAATTCATTTAATTTTTCTTTTTTTGTAGTTTTGTCTATATTGATTATATACTTATCTATATTTATATCGTCATTTACTTCTATATAATCATCTTTTTTCTCAATATTTAACTCTTCTAAATTTTCATCTATATTTATACTTTCATCTTTTATATCATTTATATCATTAACCTTTTCTTTAATTTCTATTTGCTCTTTTTTAATAAAAGTATTATATTTTTTATTATCAAACAAATTTAAATATTTTGCTTGCTCAAGAACTTGAGATATACTTATAACCTTTAACTCTCTAACAAAAATAGATTTTTTTTGAAATTCTTTGCTTATATTAGCAAGTCAAGAAACAATTAAAAATTTTCAAATTTCAATTAAATCTTTGTATTTATCATAATCTTTTGGAAAAATAGTTACTTCAAAATCATAATAAAAACTTTCTAAGTAAATTATTAACATACTTTGTCAAGATTTTGTCATAGCTTTTCTAAAGTCTCTTATATATCAAACAGATTGAACTAGTTGAGGCTTTTTGTCTTTTGAAGTATTTTCTATTTTATCAAAAGGTAGTTTAAAATCCTTATCATTACTAGATCTTTTTGAAATATATCTAGACAAACCATCAAGTGGATGTCCAGAAACAAAAAATCATAAAACTTCTTTTTCTCAAAAAAGCTTTTCTTCAAAACTAAAATCATCAAATTGCTCTAATTTTATTTCATTTTTTTCTCAAGAAATATTATCAAAAAGTCATATTTGATTTGTTGTTTTAATTTTATCTTTTTCACGAGAAAATTTTATAATATTTTCAATATTTTTAAATAACTCTCATCTGTTTCAAAAATCATCTAAACTTCAAGAAAGTATTAAAGATTCTAAAGATTTTTTATTTATAACTTCTTTTCAAGCCCTTGAAATAAAATCATCTAAAGATTCATATTTTTTTTCTTGTCTTCAATTTTTTATTGCTTCAATTGGGCCATCTCAAATTCATTTTATAGCTTTTAGTCAAAATCTTATAGTTTTATCGTTTATATAGGTAAAGTGTTTTTTTGATTCATTTATAGAAGGAGACAATACATTTATTTCATTTTTTAAACATTCTCAAACTTCCATAGCAACTCTTTCTAGATTTTCTTCATCACTTACCATTAAAGAAGTTAAAAATTCTGTTTTAAAATGAGCCTTTAAATAAGCTGTTTGATAAGCAATAAAGGCATAACATCGAGCATGTGATTTGTTAAAAGAGTAATTTGCTCGAGGTTCAATCATCTCTTCATAAATAAATTTTGGAGTTTCTTTTTTATATCATTTAAATTTTTGAGATTTTTCAATAAACTCTATTTTTAAGGCCTCAATTATCTCTCTTTTTTTCTTTCAGATTCATCTTCTAAGTAAATCAGCTTCTCATAGAGAAAATCATCCCATAGATTGCACTATAAACATTAATTGTTCTTGATAGACAGCAATTCAATAACTTACATCTAAAATTGGTTTTAAGTCATTTTCAAGCATATTTTTTTCATTTTCAATTTCTAAATCACTATATCAAGATTTTTTTAAAATATCAATTAATGCTTGTGTCATATATTCAACTTTTTCTTCTTTGTGTTTTCTTTTTATAAAAGAAGGGATATAAGCAAGAGGCCCAGGTCTATAAAGAGAAACCATCGCTATTAAATCTTCAAAAGAACTTGGTTTTAATTCAGTTAAATATTTTCTCATTCAATCAGATTCAAACTGAAAAACTCAAGTTGTATCTCAATTTCAAAATATTTCAAATACTTTTTCATCATCCATAGGAAGATTTAATATGTCTATATCAATATTTTTATTATTTTTTATTATTTTTAAAGCTCTTTTTATGATTGTTAAGTTTCTAAGTCATAAAAAATCCATTTTTAAAAGTCCTAAATCTTCTAAAGGATATGCACTATATTGAGTAATAATAGCATTTGTATCTTTTGGTGGATGAGATAGTGCTGTATAATCAGTCATTGGATTTGGTGCTATTATAACAGCACAAGCATGTACTCAGACTTGTCTAACATTTCACTCAATTTTTAAAGCATTGTCTATTATATCTTTATAAAGCTCATTATTATCATAAGCACTTTTAAATTCTAAACTTTCTTCTAAGGCTTGAGTTAGTTTAGTTCAAGGTTTTTCTGGAATTAATTTAGCAAGTTCATTCATTTCTTGAAAATTAACTCACATAACTCTTCAAACATCTTTTACTGAAGCTCTTGCTGCAAAAGTTCAAAAAGTACATATTTGTGCAACATGGTCATTTCAATATTTTTGTCTACAATACTCTATAACTCTATCTCTTCAGTCATCAGCAAAATCAGTATCAATATCAGGCATTGAAACTCTAGCAGGATTTAAAAATCTTTCAAAAAGTAAATAATAAGGAAGAGGATCAATATCTGTAATTTTTGTTAGATAAGCCATCAAGCTTCAAGCAGCACTTCATCTTCAAGGTCAAACAGGTATATCATTGTCTTTTGCCCAAGATATATAATCAGCAACAATTAAAAAATAAGCATCAAATCACATTTCATGAACTACTAAAAGTTCATATTCAAGTCTGTCTATTTTTTCTACAAAATCTTTTTGAAATTTTTTTAAAAAATCAATTTTTTCATCTGTATAATAAGTTAAAGAAATTTCTTTTAATTCCTCAGGAGATGTTTTAGTTAATTCTTTTTGTAATCATATGATATCTTTTTTTCTAATTAATTTTAAAATATCTTGATTTGATAAATTGAAATTGTATCTAAAATTTAATCATTTAAAAGACAAATATCTTAAATACCATTCATCAGAACTTAATTTTTTAGTTTTTTTTAAATCTTTTTCTTCGAGTTTTACAGCCTCTTTGAAGATAATTTTATCTTCTATAGGTAATTCAAATTTTGGAATTAAAACTTTTCAAGTGTCTATATTGATGTCTACTTTGCTTGCTATCTCAATAGTATTTGAAATACTAGTTGGTAAAAATCAAAATAACTCAAGCATTTCATCTTGAGATAAAAAGCTATAATCTCAATTTATTAAAGTTGGTCTATCTGGATTTTCTAACTCATGTCAGCTTCATAAAGCCATTATTATGTCTTGAGTTTTTTTATCTTCTTTGTTTATATAATAACAATTATTTGTTGCTACTACTTTAAAATTATATTGATTATGTAATGATATTAATTTATCTGTAACTAATTTTTGTTTAGGGATATCATCATGATACATAAGTTCTACATAAAAATCATCTTTAAAAACTTCTTTATAATCATTTATTTTATTTAATATTTTTTCATCACTTGCTCAAGTAAGTATTAAATAAGAAATCTCTCAAGAAATAGGTCAAGAAAGACAAATTATATCACTAGAATATTTTTTTAACTCATCCCAAGTTATGTATGGTTTATCTCATGGTCTTTCAAGATTTGATATAGAATTTAATTTAATTATATTTTTGAATCAATCATGATTTTTAGCAAGTAAAACTATTAAATGAAACATATTTTCAAACATATCTGATTTTAAATATATTTCAGTTCATAAAATGGGTTTTATCCCCTCTTCCTTTGCATATTTATAAAATTCATGGTTTCAGTGAATATTTGAAGTATCAGTAATAGCAACAGCCTCCATACCTAAAGATTTAGCTTTTTTTATATAATCTTTTGGTTTTGGAATTCATTTTAAAATACTAAAGTGAGTGTGATTATGTAAGTGGACAAAATTCATTTTTTAATTGTTTATTTTTTTAAATTATTTAAATACTATTATATAAAAAAATAAAAATTTACAAACACATAGTTTTAAAACTCTTTTTATACAGACTCTTTACTTGAATCAGGAAATCAATCTAATAATCATTCAGGATTAATCTTTTCTTTATTTTCATTTTGCATATTTTCTTCTTTTTGTTTTTTACTTAATTTTATTTGCTCTTGATTTTTTTCTCTTTGGATATTAATTGATTTTTTTAATTCACTTAAAAAATCATTATTTTTTTCTTGAGATTTTTTATCTAATTGTTCTTGATTTTGAGTTATAGTATCGTTTTCTCATTTTTTTGCTTCAGCAACAACAGTTCATAAAATCTCTTTTATTTTTTTATAATTTTCTATTAACTCTTTAGTTGATAAATTTTTTGTTTCATTTTGTTGTAATTCATTTAATTTATCTTTTTCTTCTTTTGGGATATTTTTTAAAGCATTATCAATTTCTTTAGATGTTTTAGACATAAAAGCACTTTTAAAATTTTCTTCTTTTGATAGATTTTCATCATATTTTGATCAAGAAACAATATCATTAAAGTTTTTTTTATCAAAAGCCTCATCTTTTAAATCATTTTTAAAATTTTCATCAAATTTTTTTAGATCTAAATTTTCTTCTTGTTTTTCAAAAGACATATATTTATAAGTTAGTAATAATAAATATATTTTAACATATTTCTTTTTACTTTGCAAAAATAACTTGAAAAAAAATAAAAATGATTACAATGATATAATTGTATTTTATTAAAAATAATTATAAAAAATGTCAGAATTTTTAATCCTAAAATGAGCTTCAACACATAATTTAAAAAATATTGATGTTAAAATTCCAAAAAACAAATTAACTGTTATTACTTGACTTTCATGATCTTGAAAATCATCACTTGCTTTTAAAACTATTTATAATATTTGACAACAAAAATATTTAGAAAGTCTATCAAGTTATGCTAGAATGTTTATTTGATGAATGTGAGAGGAAGCTCTTTATAGTGAAGTTTCATGACTTTCACCAGCTATTTCAATTGACCAAAAAACAACAAATAAAAATCCAAGATCTACAGTTTGAACTATTACAGAAATTTATGATTATTATAAATTATTGTATCTAAATATTTGAGAAAGAAAATGTATAGATTGTTGACATAATATAAAAAAAGACTCATTATTGTCTATAATAGAAGAGTTAAAAACTCATAATATTTGAGAGAAATTTATGATAAAATTTCAAATTTTAAAAGATAAAAAAGACTTATCTATAGATTTGATAAAAAAAGAAGTTTTAAAAAGTTGATTTATAAGATATCAAATTTGAGATGATATTTATACTTTATCAGATGAAGTTTGAAATATAGATTTAAATAAAAAAAATATATATGTAATTTTAGACAGATTAATAATAAAAGATTATGATACAGAAGACTGATTAAAAGATTTAAAAAGATTAAAAGATAGCCTAACACTTGCCTTTAAATCTTGATTAGGATTACTTGAAGTTGATTTTTTAAAAGATAATGGAACAAAAAATTATAAATATTCAAATATATTTGTTTGTTCTAATTGTGGACATATTCCAAGTGAATTAGATATATCAAATTTTTCATTTAACTCACCAGCTTGAAGTTGTGAAAGTTGTCATGGGCTTTGAGAAAAACCAGTTTTTTTAGAAGAAAATATTACAAACCCAAGACTAACTATAGCAGAATGAGCTATTTTACCATGGTTTTGAAGTGCTTATTATAATGAACTATTACTTTCAGTTTGCAGAGATCATAAAATAAATGCAAATGAAAAATATTGAAAATTATCAAAAAAAGATAAAGAAATTATACTTTATTGAACTTGAGAACAAACATATAAAATAAGTCCAGAAAATACATTTTCTTGAAAAGTTTATCATTGAAAATATAAATGAATTATAAATATTTTAACAGAAAAATTTTTTTCATGAGATGCAGAAGATGAAAAATTAAGCCAATATATGACAAATATGGATTGTGAAGTTTGTAATTGATATAGATTAAATAGTGAGAGTTTATCAGTTTATTTTAAATGATTAAATATTTGAGAATTGTCTAATATGTCAGTTAAAAAATCTATTGATTTTTTTAAAAATATTAAATTGTTAAAAAATGAAGAACTAATAGCAAAAAATATTTTAAAAAATATTATAGACAGACTTGAATTTTTGCATTGAGTTTGACTAGAATATATGACTATTTCAAGAAAATCAAACACACTTTCAGGATGAGAATCTCAAAGAATTCGTCTTGCAACACAAATATGAACAAAATTAGAATGAATTATTTATGTACTTGATGAACCATCTATTTGACTTCATCCAAGGGATAACGATATGTTAATTGAAAATTTAAAAAAATTAAGAGATATTTGAAATACCTTGATTGTAGTTGAACATGATGAAGATATTATGAAAAATGCAGATTATATTATAGACATATGACCTTGAGCTTGAATTCATTGATGAAATATAGTTGCAGAATGAACTTTTGATGAGATTTGTGAAAATAAAAATTCTATTACTTGACCTTATTTATCAAAACAAATTGAAGTAAAAGTAGATAGAAAAAAAAGAATTTTAAAAAATTATTTAGAAATAATTTGAGCAAGTCAAAATAATTTAAAAAATATTGATGTTTCAATCCCTTTAGAACATTTATCAGTAGTAACTTGAGTTTCATGATCTTGAAAATCATCACTAGTAAATCATATTTTAGCAAATTATTTATCAAATAAATTAAATTGAGCAAAAAGACAGGTTTGAAAAGTAAAAGAAATTAAGTGACTAGAGTTTATAGACAAGGCAATAGTTGTTGATCAATCACCTATTTGAAGAACTCCAAGAAGTAATCCAGCAACTTATACTGGACTTTTTACTTATATAAGAGATGTTTTTGCAACAAGTGAAGAGGCTCAAATTAGATGATATTGACCTGGAAGATTTAGTTTTAATACTCGTGATTGAAGATGTCAATATTGTGATTGAGATGGAACAAAAAAAATAGAAATGCATTTTCTACCAACAGTTTATGTAAAGTGTGAATATTGTGAATGAAAAAGGTTTAATAAAGAAACTTTAGAAGTAGAATTTAAATGAAAAAATATTGCAGATGTGCTTGATATGACAGTTGAAGAATGAATTTCATTTTTTAAAAATCAACCTAAAATAATTAAAGTATTAGATGTTTTAAATGATGTGGGGCTTTGATATATAAAACTTTGACAATCATCAACAACACTTTCATGATGAGAATCTCAAAGAATTAAATTATCAACAGAGCTTTCAAAAAGATCTACTTCAAAAACATTTTATATACTTGATGAACCAACTACTTGACTTCATTTTCAAGATACATTTAAATTACTAAAAATATTGCATTCTCTAGTTGATAAATGAAATACTGTTTTAGTTATTGAACACAATATGGAAGTTATATTAAATTCAGATTATATTATAGACATTTGACCAACAGGTTGAGATAATTGATGAAGTTTAGTTGTTAGTTGAGATATAAATAAAGTAAAAAATTGTAAAGAAAGTTTTACTTGAATTGCTATAAAAAAATACTTAAATAATTAAAAATAAATGCTAAAATCCCTACAACAAAATATAGAAATAACAAATTTATCTAATTTTAAAACAAAAGCTTTTACAAAATATTATTTTGAAATAAATAATGAAAATGATATTTTGAATTTAAAAGAAATATTAGAATTTGCTTGAAAAAATACTTTAAAAGTACTTTTTGTTTGAGCTTGAACTAATATGTTATTTGCTTTTAATTTATTTGATTGAATTGTTATAAAAAATAATTTAAAATGATATGATTATAATGAAAATACTAAAATATTAGAAGTATATTCAAGTGAAAAAATAACTCAAATAGCACTAGATTTAGAAAATAATTATAATCAAAATATATGGCATAGATTTATTTGATTACCTGGTAGTGTTTGAGGTGCTTTATTTTGAAATGCTTGATGTTTTTGACTTGAAACAGAAAATAATTTTTTAAAAGCAATTGTCTATAATTTGTCTACAAACAAATTAGAAACATTAACTAAAGATGAGTTAAATTTTTCTTATAGGAGCTCACTATTTAAGCAAACAAAAAATTATTTTATTATAAAAATATATTTTGATTTATCTAAAATTGTAGAAAAATACTCATCAGATGTTGATAATATAAAGTTTAGAAAAGAACTTCAACCAAAATGAAATAGTTGTGGAAGTTTTTTTAAAAACCCATCAAAAGAAAATTCTGCTTGAAGTTTAATTGAATGAGTTTGATTAAAATGATTTATATATAATAATGCTTATTTTAGCGATAAACATGCAAATTTTTTAATGACATTAAAAGATAATTGAGACTATAAAGACTTAATTTATTTAATAAAATTAGCTCAAGAAAAGGTATTAAGTAAATTTGATTTACTGCTTGAAAATGAAGTTCAAATAATTACAAATTAATTTCTCTAAAAGACAATAGAGTAAACTTTGAAAAAATAAGAAGTATTTTTATAATTGTTTCTTATTTTTTAATTATTTTTATAGTGGTAGAAAAAAAAATAAAAGTATATAATCTAATTTTAGAAAAAATTAAAAAATCAAAAAACATTGCTTTAATTTCACATAAAAATCCAGATATAGACACATTATCTTCACGAATTTCATTTTATGAAATGATAAACCTAAACTTTAATCAAAAAGAAATTGATTTAATTTGTGTTGCCCAAATTCCTATTAAATACAATTTTTTGATAAATACAGATAAATTTAAATCAAATTTTAATCCAAGTAAATATGATTTAATAATTTTTTTTGATAGTTGAAGTAAAACTCAAACTTGATTTGATTTAAAATATGAAACACTTTTTGATAAAAAAACTTTTAATACTATCTCTATAGATCATCATATAACAAATGAAATTTATGCTAAGCAAAATATATTAAATACAACATATTCTTCAACTACAATGATTATTTATGAGATATTTTTACTTACTAATTTAAAAATTAATAAAAATATTGCTACTTCTTTACTTGCTTGAATTTATACAGATACTTGATGATTTAAACACTCAAATACTACAAATATTACTTATTTTATGGCAGGTAAATTATTAAAATTATGAGCAGATTATAATTTAATAGTAGACAAATTTTTTAAAAATAATTCTTTGTCTACTATCAAACTTTGGTGAAAAGTTATAAGTGAAAGTTTTATAGATGAGGAAAATATACTATATTCATATGTAAATAAATCTATGATTGATAGTTATAATTCTAGTTATGAAGATGTTTCTTGAGTAGTTGATCATCTAAATACAACTTCTTGAATAAAATATTGTAGCTTATTTACTCAAAAATGAGAATTTGTAAAAGCATCTCTAAGAACTTTAAGAGATGATATAGATTTGACATTAATTGCTAAAAAATATAATTGAGGAGGACATAAAAAAGCTTCTTGATTTACTACAAAATGACAAGCTTTACTTAGCTCAAATTTTAAAATAATTGATTAATTTTCCCAAAATGATTTCATATATAAATTGAACCATAAAAAATCTTGAAATAAATCAAGTTATAATTTTAACTAATTTTTGAATTTGATATGAAATTATAATAAATGAATTAATATATTCTCATATAATAAATAAAAAAGAGGCAGAATTATTTGTTTATCATAATATTACAGAAAATTGACAAAACTTATTTTGATTTTTATCTTTTGAAGATAGAGAGTTTTTTAAAGAACTTATAAAAATATCTTGAGTTTGATGAAAAGTCGCTCAAAATATTATGTCTTTATGAGTTAGTAAATTAAAAATAGCTATTTATGAAGATGATAAAAAATTAATTGAAAGTATAAAGTGAGTTTGAAAAAAAATGTCTGAAAAAATTATTTTAGAGTTAAAAGATAAAGATTTTATTAAAAATATTAATTTACAAAAAGAAATAAAACAAAAGCAAGTTAATATTGAAAAAACTACAAAAGATGAAATTATGTCTACGTTGACTATTATGTGATATAACCCCAAAAGAGTGGAAGAATTACTACAAACGCTACCTACTGATTATGATACTATACAAAAAATAATTCCATTTATTATAAAAAATATCTAAAAAAACTTGAGAATTTTCTCAAGTTTTTTTATTCAATTTCAATTTCTATACTATCATTCATTACATTGTTATTTGCTAGATCAATAGTTAAAACAACTTTATATTTTCAAGGTTTTTTATAAGAGTGACTTGGATTTGCCTCAGATGAGCTACTTCAGTCTCAAAAATCCCAATGATATGCTACTATTTGTCCAAGCGAATCACTTGATAAAAAATCAATTTCTTGTCAAGTAGGTGCTTTTTTCATCGATACATTTATTTTAGCACTTGATTCAAAAGGTTTTAGTATTAGATCTTTTGTTATACTATATTCTTTTCATTTTCTAGTTACAACAGTTAATTTTATCTTATAATTTCATTCTTTTAGATACCTGTGTCACAAGTTTATGGCATCTCTTTCTTCAACTACTCAGTCTCAATAATCATAAATGAATTTTATAATATCATCATTTTGCACTTTACTTAGTGATGCATCAAAAGATACTAATGCGGGAGCATATTCAGTGTCTGATTTTAAATTTAAACTTAAATCAGCTTCTTTTTCTATAAATTCTAAATTTATTTTTTGAGTTAACTCTACAAATAGATTTTTGTCTCTTCTGTGTTTAAACTTATATTTAACTAAAACTTCTTCAAATCAAGCAAAGTTAAATTCATGTTCAAACACTTTTCATTCTCATTCATTACTTCCATCTCATTTAACATCCCATTTTATACTATCTAGTGTATATAAAGCATTATCAGGCCTTATAGTTTTTGCATCAAAGCTTATTTTAGTAGGGGCTCATATATTATAAATAAAATAATCATTTGTTTTTCTATCATATTTTATATCATTTATCTTAGAATTATTTATATAAAAATCAATTTGCCCATTTAATTTCATTTTTTTTGCTGTTGTGATTTTTTTTGTTAGTAAGTTTGATTCTCAATTTGAATTTACTAATTTTACACTTATATTATAATCTCAATAATCTGTAAATTTATATGTTATTTTAGAAGATTCTTCCATATTTAATTTATCTGATTTTTGTTTATACTCTTTTCCATCAATAGTCCAAATAAATTCTTCAATAAATCAATCTCAAAAATTATTTTCTATATCTGAAACTTTAAAAGTATATTCTAAATCATCATCTATAGATACCTCTTCATTTATTTTTCAATTTATTGATGATTCCTCTCAAGATATTGTAAAAATCCTATTCATATAATTATTTTTTGAATTTTTTAATTTCATTCAAATAAGTGATTTTTCAAAATACACCTTACTTGGTTGGAAATTGTATCAAGTATAAGCAGGCTTTGTTAAATCATCTTCTAAATACCATTCTACTTCTCAAAGAGGTTTTAGTTCATTTGCATTAAAAGATATTGTTTTTCACCCATTTTCTAGTGTTTTTTCCTTTATATCAACTACATAAGCAACTGAAATTTCAGGTTGCTCTGAAGCAGGTTTTTGAATAACTCATTTTTCTCTAAATCTTGTATCGACTCACTCTAAAGTTAGTGATATTTTGTAATTTCATTTCTTATCAAATGTATAAATTACATCAGGAGTTTTTGTTTCAATAGTTTTTCAATTTCAAAAATTCCAAATATACTTACTTATTGAAAATCATTTTCTTAATTCATCTTTTCGTAAATAATTAACATCAAATTTTATATCAATAGGTCATATAATTGAATTTGTATCTGAAATTATAGCTCAAGATTTTCAAATTTTTTCATCATTTAATAAATTATTATCATAAATTTGAACAAGTCAATAAGAATACTCAAGCCAATTAGGAAGTTGTTTTATGGTTTTATCTAAATACATCCATAATGTAGCAGAAGATCAAGCTATTATTAACATAATTACAGATAACACACTAAAAATAACTTTTTTTCTCTTTTGATCTTTTTTTGTAAATAATGCTTTAAATAAAACTATTATAAGTAGGATAGTTTCAATAATCATTACTATTGAAAAAATAGTAGTTGTTAAAGTTAGTAAAAAACTATTTATATCATTTAAACTAATTCATAAAGATGCAAAAAAAGCAACATCTTCAGGAGTTTTAGCATTTATTATAACAAAAGTTAAAAAAGCTCATCATAAGATTAATGCTATAAATAAAATTCATCATAAAAATCAAAAAGCAGTAGATGCTGAAACTCATTTTTTTACAACTTGTTTTTTTGTTAATTTTTTTTCAGATAATTTTGCCTTTAAAAATATAGTTTCTCCAAAATTTCAAGGAACTGATTTTACTAAAATATCAATTGATTTTTCTCTAAATAGAGTTAATCAATCTCATTTTTGCTCTATATTATTTTTTGTAACATCAAGTTTTGTGATAGTTTTTAGTTTTATAACCAAACTAGAGTAAGTATGATATTTTATATATTTTACATCTTTTAAAATACTATCTTTTTTTAAAGACAACTTAACTAAATCATTTGTAGGCTCTATTACAACAAAGTCATACTCATTTTTTAGTAAAATAAATAATAAATCATCAACTTCATTTATGTTTATATCAATAATTTCTTTTTTTTCTATGTTATTTAAATTTACATCTATATTAACTTCTTTTTCTTTCTCAAGCGGATCTAATTCTTTAGGTCTAATTTCTTTATCTGTTAAAATAGTTGATAGTTTTTCTATATCTAAATTATTTTCATCAAGAGGTGTATTATTTTGAGTCATAATTTTAAATTATAAAATATTTTAACTTATTATATCATAAATACTATATAAAAAGCAAATATTTTTGATTTAAAAAAAAGACTTTTTTAAAAGTCCTTATACTCTAATTTTTGTTTTATTTCAAGAGTTGTTTATTTTATTTTGATTTGGGTTTGCAAAAAGTGGATTTGAATTTGATGAATTTGTTATATTTAAGCTTTCTTCATCATTTGTAACAATAAAATTATTTTCATTTAATTCCATTTGTTTTATTTCAATATCTTGTTTTACTACAAATATAGTTTTTGTAACTTTGTATCAAATTTCTCAAATTAAGTCTTCAAATTTATAAAATGCTTTCTCTTTATAAACTATTAAAGGGTTTTTTTGAGCATATCATTCAAAAGCTACAGATTCTCTTAATTTACTCATTGAATCAATATGCCTCATCCATAATTCATCTATTGATTGTAAAACTACTTTTCTTTCAATATCATAAAAATCTTCAATATCAGTAAATTTTTTTGCTACTTTGTCTATTTCTTCTTTTGCTAAATTTCATATATATTTTGCTATACTTTCATCGTCTCCTACTCAAGAAACATCATTTTTTTCTATTACATTATCAATTAATTCAAATCATAAAAATTCATTTACATTTTTTATAATTTCTTCTTTTGGAGTATTTTTTAATTCTAAAGCTAAAACAAATTTTTCTACTTGTTCTCAAACCATTTCTTTTACATCATTATCAATATTTTGAGAATCAAGTATTTTATCTCTTTTTGAGTAAATAATTTCTCTATGTTTATTTATTACATCATCATATTCAAGTACATGTTTTCTACTATCAAAATGATATCATTCTACTTGTTTTTGAACAGAAGTTACTCTTTTTGTAAGCATTGAACTATTTGTAAGTGGTTCATCATCTGGAAGTGATGCAAACATTGGAGAGTTAAATACTCAAAATAACTTATCTCATCCAAATATTCTCATTATTTCATCATTTGGTGAAATTAAAAATTGAGTATATCAAGGATCTCATTGTCTTCAAGCTCTTCATCTTAATTGATTATCAATTCTTCTTGTTTCATGTTTTTCTGTTCAAAGTATTACAAGTCATCAAAGCTCAGCAACTCACTCTCAAAGTTTTATATCTGTTCATCTTCAAGCCATATTTGTAGCAATTGTTACAGCTCATAATTGTCAAGCATTTGCAACAATTTCTGCTTCTTTTTCGTGATATTTAGCATTTAATACATTGTGTGGAACTCAAGCCTCTTTTAATCTATTTGATAAATATTCTGATTTTTCAACTGATATAGTTCAAACAAGTACTGGTTGTTTTTTTTCATGAAAATCTTTTATCATTTTAATGGCATAGTCAAATTTTCAAAGTTCATTTTTAAAGAGTAAATCACTATCATCAACTCTTGCAATAGGTTTATTTGTAGGAATTACAAGAGTTTCAAGAGCATAAACTTTATAAAATTCTTCTTCTTCTGTTTTTGCAGTTCAAGTCATTCAAGCAAGTTTGTAATACATTCTAAAATAATTTTGAAATGTTATTGATGCTAGAGTTTTACTCTCTCTTTTGATTTCAACTCATTCTTTTGCTTCTATTGCTTGATGAAGTCACTCTGAATATCTTCTTCAAGATAAAACTCTTCAAGTATGTTCATCAATTATTAAAACTTCTCCATCTGGTGAAACTAAATAATCTTTATCTTTTTTATAAACTGATCTTGCTTTTAGGGCATTTTCTATGTGATGTAAATCATTGTATCTATCAGAAACATATATATTTTCAACTTTTAATATTTTTTCTATTTTTGTAATTCAAGCATCTGTTAAAGTAGATGTTTTTTGTTTTTCATCAACTTTATAGTCAGTATTTTCAATTAATTCTTTTGATATTAATGCAAATTGCATATATTTTGAAGTTGGTTCATCATCAGGCATTGAGATAATTAATGGAGTTCTTGCTTCATCTATCAAAATACTATCAACTTCATCAATAATTGCAAAAAAAGGTTTTGACATAACTTTATTTTCTTTTTTTGTAACCATATTATCTCTTAGATAATCAAATCACATTTCATTATTTGTAGCATAAACTACATCTCTATGATAATTATCATATTTAATACTATGATTTTGATTATGAAGTATAACTCAAACAGAAAGTCATAAAGTATTGTATAAAATACCCATTTCTTCTGAGTCTCTTTGAGCTAAATAATCATTAACTGTAACTATATGAACAGGATTTCAAGTAAGTGCATTTAAATAAGCAGGAAGTGTTGCAACTAAAGTTTTTCATTCTCAAGTTTTCATTTCAGCTACTTGTCAGTCATGAATTGCCATTCATCAAATAAGTTGCACATCATAAGGAATCATATTCCAAGTTATTTCTTTTCAAGAAGGAGTAGTAAAAGCTAGTCAATTTATCAATTTTGTTGCAGTTTTTAAGTTTGCAAAAGCAGGAACTAAAACTTCTTTTAATTTTTGATTAATTTCTTCAAAATTTTCTTTATTTTGAAAATTAAGATCTTTAAAATTTGCTTTTAATTCTAGAGTTTTTGCTTTAACATCATCTAAAGTAAAGTTTTCAAATTCTTTTTCTTTTAATTTTATTTCCTCAACTATTTTTAAATAATTATTTATTTTTTTAGTATCTGGATCACCAAAAATAGCCTTTATAATATCTTCTAACATATGATTTAAGTTTTAAAAAATAACTAAGAGATTATATGAAAAAGTTTTTAAAACACAAACTTTTTGATTTTATTAAAAACTAAATATAATAAAAACTAAAAAATATTAAAAATTTACTCACTAATGGAAACAATAGAAAAAATTAAAATACATAAATATCTATCAAAGTCTTGAGTTTGTTCTTTAAGAAAAGCAGAAGAATATATTAAAAATAAAGAAGTTTTTGTAAATTGAGAATTAGCACATATTTGACAATTAATAGACCCCAAAAATGATAAAGTAGAACTTTGACAAAAAGCAGTAGAAGAACAAAAAAAATTAGTTTATTTTAAAATAAATAAACCAAGAGGAATAGTAACTACTTGTGCTCAAAATGATGAACAAAATATTGTAGACATTATAGACATAAAACAAAGAGTTTTTCCAATTTGAAGACTTGATAAAGACACAACTTGACTTTTAATTTTGACAAACGATTGAAGACTTGCAAATTATTTAATGCACCCAAGATATAATCACCAAAAAGAGTATGTTGTTGAAACCTTTTGACCCATATCAGATTCTCAACTAGAAAAAATGAGAAACTGAATTTTTATACTTTGAAGTTATACAAAAAAAGCTTTAATAAAAAGACTATCTTCTTGAACTTTTTCAATTATTATTTCAGAATGAAAAAACAGACAAATAAGAAGAATGGTTGAAAGTGTTTGAAATGAAGTAAAAAAGTTAAAAAGAATTAGAATTGAAAATATAGAACTATGAAATCTTGATTTTTGAGAATATAAAGAACTTACAAAAAATGAAAAAAATGAATTATTTAAAAGACTTTGATTAGAGTTGTAATAATTTTTGCAAAACTAAAACTTTTAAGTATACTTAAAACTATAAATTATAATCTAATATATTTTAAGTATGAATAAAACTATTATATTAAGAGAAAAATATTTAAGTCAAATCAAAAACTTTATAAATAAAGATATTGTAAAGGTAATTATTGGGCAAAGAAGAGTTTGAAAAAGCTATATTTTATTGCAAATTATTGATGAAATTAAAAATACTTTATGAGTTAAAAAAGAAGAAATTATTCATCTTAATAAAGAAGATATTGCATGGGATTGAATAAGAGATTACAATGACTTATATAATGTGGTAAAAGATTTTAAATATATTTTTATTGATGAAATACAAGATATAGAGTTATGGGAAAAGGCTATTAGAAGTCTTCAGTCATCTTGAAAGCATGATATTTATATTACATGAAGTAACTCAAATTTATTATCAAGTGAACTTTCTACATTTTTAAGTTGAAGGTATATAAGCTTTCAAATATTTCCCTTAACTTATAAAGAATTTTTAGAATTTCATAATTTACAAGTAAGTGGAGAAAATTTTTTAAAATATATCAAGTTTTGATGACTTCCATATTTAACAAACTTAAAACTTGAAGAAGAAATAGTTTATAGTTATTTAAAAGATGTTGTAAATACAATTATTCTTAAAGATGTTGTAGCAAGAAATAATATTAGAAATGTTGATTTTTATAAAAAATTAATTACATATCTTTCAAGTGAGGCAGGTTCTATTTTTAGTGCAAAAAGTATTAGTGATTACTTAAAATCACAAAAAATATCAATTTCTCCAAATATAGTTTTGAATTATTTAGAAAATTCTATAAATGCATCTTTTTTAAATAAAGTTTCTAGATATGATATAAAGTGAAAAAAAATATTTGAAATAAAAGAAAAATATTATTTTACAGATATTTGAATAAAAAATGCTCTTTTATGATGATATTTTAAAATACATATATCTTGAATTTTAGAAAATATAGTTTTTGTTAATTTAATAGCAAATGGTTGGGAAGTAAAAGTATGAGAAATATGAGACAAAGAAGTGGATTTTGTTTGTGAAAAAGCTTGAAATACTATGTATATTCAAGTTGCTTATTTACTTGAAAATGATAAAACTCGCAATAGAGAGTTTGCATCACTTTTAGCAATAAATGATTCTTGGCCAAAATATGTGCTTAGTATGGATGATGAGGCTTCATGAAGTATTGAATGAGTTAAATGGATGAGTATTGATAGGTTTTTAGTTGAAAGATTATAAAAAATCTTTTGACTTTTTAAATTAGCACGTATAATATTTATGTGCTAATTTATATTTTAACTTTATAAATATGAACATTGAAAAATTTACTATAAATGCAAGTTCTCGTATATCTGAAAGCCAAAACCTTGCAAATAATTTTAAAAATCCAGAAATTACAGATTTTCATCTTCTTTTCTCCATGCTTGAATCAAGTGACAGTATTGTAAAAGAAATTTTGCTTGATTTATGAGTGGATCTTTTGATTTTAAAATCACTTGTAAAAAAAGAAATTGATACTTTCCCAAAAATTGAATGACATTATGATTTAAGGGTTTCTTATATATTAAATGATATTTTAAGAGAATCAGAAAATATTGCTAAACAAAATAAAGATGAATTTATTACTGAAGAACATCTTATTTTGAGCTTATTAAAAGTATGAAGTGAAAAGATGAAAAATATTTTTAATGCTTTGAATATAAAATATGATGATATTTTAAAAATAATTGAAAAAATGAGAAATGGAGAAAAAATAACTTCAAATGATGGAGAAAATAAACTTAATGCTTTGAAAAAATATTGAATTGATTTAGTAGAACAAGCAAGAAACTGAAAAATTGATCCAGTTATTGGAAGAGAAGAGGAAATTAGAAGAACTATTCAAATACTCTCTCGTAGAACAAAAAATAACCCAGTTCTTGTTTGAGATCCAGGAGTTTGAAAAACTGCAATTATTGAATGAATTGCTAAAAAAATAGTAGAACATGAAGTTCCTGAAAATTTACTTTGAAAAAGAATTATTACTCTTGATATGGGAGCACTCTTGGCTGGAGCAAAATATAGATGAGAATTTGAAGAAAGACTCAAAGCAGTCATCAAAGAAGTAGAAAAATCAAACGGAAATATTATCTTATTTATTGATGAAATCCATACTATTGTTGGAGCTGGAAATCAGGAATGACAAGCTGATGCAGGAAATTTACTCAAACCAAGTTTAGCCAGATGAGCTTTGCATTTAATAGGTGCAACAACCATAAATGAATACAGAAAATATATTGAAAAAGATTCTGCTCTTGAGAGAAGATTTGCTCAAGTATTGGTAGATGAGCCAAACCGTGAGGATGCACTAAGTATTCTCAGAGGAATAAAAGATAAATATGAAGCTCATCATGGTATAAAAATCACTGATGGGGCTATCGTGTCTGCTGTAGATTTAAGTATAAAATATATTACTGATAGAAAACTTCCTGATAAGGCGATTGATTTGATTGATGAGGCATTGTCAAGTGTGAAACTTAAAACTATTTCAAAACCAGTAGAACTTGATATTTTAGAGAAAAAAATTAGAAATTTAGAAATAGAACTTGAAGCAAAAAAAGTAGAATGAGAAAAGTCTCAAAATCTTGAAAAATTATCAAAAGAAATTGCCTCAAAAAAAGAAGAATATAGAAGTTTAGAAAGTGGGTGGAAAAAAGAAAAGGAATTAATTATTAATTCAAAAGATATTAGAGAAAAAATTGAAAATCTCAAAATAAAAGCAAAAAATTTTGAAAGAGATGCAAATTATGGAGAGGTTGCAAAAATAAATTATGGTGAAATACCTACCTTAGAAAAAGAAATAATTGAAATTGATAATAAACTTGAAGAAATAAAAAATTCTTGAAAATCATATTTAAAAGATAAAGTAACTATTGAAGATATTGCAGAAATTATTTCAAAATGGACTTCTATTCCTATTTCAAAACTTGTCCAATCAGAAAAAGATAAAATATTACATTTAGAAGAATATTTAAAAAAATCAGTAGTTTGACAAGATAAAGCCATTTTTTCAGTAGCAAATGCAATTAAAAGAGCAAAAGCAGGTTTAAATGATGAACAAAAACCACTTTGAAGTTTTTTATTTTTATGACCAACTTGAGTGGGGAAAACACAAACTGCAAAATCTTTAGCTTTAAATTTATTTGATAGTAAAGAAGCTTTTATTAGAATAGATATGAGTGAATATATGGAAAAATTTTCAGTTCAAAGACTTATTTGAGCTCCTCCTGGATATGTTTGATATGAAGAGTGAGGACAACTTACAGAAGCTGTAAGAAGAAAACCATATAGTGTAATACTTTTTGATGAAATTGAAAAAGCTCATCCAGATGTATTCAATGTGCTTTTGCAAGTTTTAGATGATGGAAGATTGACTGACTCAAAATGAAGAACTATAAATTTTAAAAATACTATTATTATTTTGACAAGTAATATTTGAAGTAAAAAAATTGCTAAGTTAATAGAAGAAAAAAAATCAAATGAAGAAATAAATATAGAAATATTAAATGAATTAAAACTTCATTTTAAGCCTGAATTTTTAAATAGAATAGATGATATTGTTGTATATAATCCTATCTCTTATGATATGATTTTACAAATAATTGATATTTTACTTACCGATGTGAAAAAAACTTTAGAGAAGAAAAATATTTGAGTAGATTTTTCTAAAGAACTAAAAGGATATCTTATAAAAGTTTGATTTGATAGTGAATTTTGAGCTCGTCCTATGAAAAGAGCTATTACAAATATTATTTTAAATGAGCTTTCAAATTTTATCTTAAAAGATGAACTTAAAGAGGGAGAAAAAGTGATTTTAAGTATTGAAAATGAGAAATTAGTATTGAAAAAGTAAAATTTATAATTTGTGTTAATTTTTTATTTAACTAAAAAAAGCTCTTAATTTAATTAAGAGCTTAGTGTTTTTAAGGAACCAAATTATCATTACTAATAAGATCTTTGTCTTATTAGAGATATTAGATCACCTCCTTTCACAAAATAATATGAAAGTAATTTTTCATAAATACTCCTTTTTTAAAACACAACTTAATATATAATTATTTTAAAATAAAAGTCAAGTTTACATTTTTTATTTTTTTTATATTATATGTTTTATATATAAAATAACTTATTTAAAGTGATAATAGCATTAGATTTGGAAACTACATGAGTTAATTCAAAAAAAGATAAGATTTTAGAGGTTGCTTTAATAAAATTTGATGAAAATACTTTTGAAATTATTGACACTTTTTCTACATTGATTAACCCTGAAATCCCAATACCTGAAGTAATTTCAAATATTACAAATATTTTTGATAGTGATGTAAAAAATGCTCCTGTTTTTGATGAAAATATTATAAAAATCATAAAAAATTTTATTTGAGATTTACCAATACTTTGACATAATACAAATTTTGACAGAGATTTTTTAATTGAAAATGGTGTTTTGATTGAAAAAAATCTAGTACTTGATACATTTTTTTTATCAAATATTATTTTTTTTGAAGAAAAATCGCTCAATTTATGAAATTTGTGTGAAGTTTTAAACTTAAAACTAGAAGATGCACATAGAGCTTTAAATGACACAAAAGCAACTATTTTACTCTTTGAGGAAATAATTAAACAATTTAAAAGTCTAGATATAAAGCAAAAAAAACTATTAAATTTTTTATTTTCGATGTGAGATAAAGATTTATTTTCTTTGTATAAAAAATTATTATCATTAGATGTTGAAAATCTATCAAAAGAAGAATTTACTAAAACTATTTTAAATAAGGTAAAAAAACAAAATAAAATTGAAATTAAAGATAAGATAAAATTAGATTTAAATCAAGATACAATAAAAGAAGTTTTACAAAAATTGCCAAATTCAGAGATAAGAGAAAATCAATTATTTATGGCAAAAGCTATTTTAGACTCAATACTTAATGATAAAAAATTATTAATAGAAGCCCCAACTTGAGTTTGAAAAACTTTTGCTTATTTAATACCATCTATTTTAAAATCAGTAAAAACTTGAGAGCAAGTTATAATCTCAACTAATACAAAAAATTTGCAAGATCAGATATTTTATAAAGATTTAGAGTTTTTACAAAAAAATCTTTGATATGACTTTACTTACTCAAAACTAAAGTGAAAGAAAAACTACTTGTCTATATCGAAGTATTTTGAATATTTAGAAGAAAATCAATTTTTATCAAATGAAGAAGTGTCTTTTTTTTCAAAAATTACTTTATGGATACTAAAAACAACTTATTGAGAACTTGATGAATTAACACTTTATCCAAATGAATATTTTTTATCTAGAGAATTATCTTGAGATGATTTAGGTGTTTTAAGTGATGAAAATGAGTTTAAAAATTATGAATTTTTATTTAAAGCAAGGATTAAAGCCCAAAACTCAAATATAGTTATAGTCAATCATTCATTATTAATTCAAGATTCTATATCTAGTCAATCACTTTTTAAAGAAGTTAAAAATTTAATAATAGATGAAGCACATAACCTAGAAGATACTACTACAGATGCTTCTATTGAGAGCTTTTCACTATCTTTTTTAAAAGATTTATTAAATAAAATACTAAATTCTTTAAAAAAATTAAAATACAAAGTAGACAATCTAGACATCGATTTTGATAATTTATATAATCAAATTACTTTTTTATTTGATATATTAACAGAGTTTGCAAATAAAAAAAATACTTATTGAAATGAAGTTTTTGACTTATTAATAGACAAAACTTTTTTTATAGAAAATAAAGAAATAAATAATTTAAAAGAAAAAATAGAGATAAATTTTATAGAAATATTTAATAAATTATCAATTATTCCAGATAATATTTACTCAAAAATTAAACAAGACATAAAAACATTAGAAAATATTTTAAGTGTTATTGGAATTTCTCTAAACCAATGAAATTTAGATA
Source organism: Candidatus Altimarinota bacterium (assembly GCA_019454605.1). GTDB lineage: Bacteria > Patescibacteriota > Gracilibacteria > BD1-5 > UBA6164 > UBA7396. Next base: position 94,876 of record JACFNZ010000003.1, on the reverse strand, counting down.
GATATATACCAATTTTTCAAATAAAAAAAGAAGAAAAAATACTTCTTTATACTGTACTTATTCCTTGAAATACATTAAAAAATATTTTATGGGACAAAGTAGACAATATTATTTTAACTTCAGCTACATTGTCTATAAACGATTCGTTTGATTATATAAAGCATACTTTAAAATTAGATGATTTTAATTTTTTAAAACTAGAAACAGATTTTGATTATGAAAAACAAGCTCTTTTGTTTATTCCAAATGATTTATGATCTATAAAATATCAAAATACTAAGATATTTGATTTTTGTTTAGATTTTTTAAAAATAGTTATGTGAAAAACCTTGATGTTATTTACAAGTTATTCGTCAATAAAAGATACTTATTTACATTTAAATTTAGAATTAAAAAAATCTTGAATTTCATTACTAGCTCAATGAGTTTGATGAAGTAAGTATAAGATATTAAATCATTTTTTGGCATCATCAAATAACTCAGTATTACTTTGAACAGATAGTTTTTGGGAATGAATTGATATCCCAGGAGACAATTTGAAATATTTAATTATATATAAATTTCCCTTTTTAGTACCAAATGACCCCATACTACAAGCAAGATGAAAACTTTATAATAATGCATTTTTAGAATACTCTATCCCAAAAGCTATTATAAAAACCAAGCAATGATTTTGAAGACTTATAAGAACAAAAAAAGATAATTGAATAGTTGTTTTACTTGATGATAGATTTTATTCAACTTCTTGGTGAGATATTATGAAAAATTCTTTTCCTTGAGATATAAAGATTAAAAATTGAAATTCAAAAGATTTTTTAGAGATTTTAAAAAATAAATTAAATTAAAAAATAAAAATAATTAAAGTATAGCTTAATTATTTTTATTTTTTTTGTGTTTTAAAAAAAAGTGTGATATGATACACTTGTTATTTAATTAATTTTTAAAATTATGATTGACCAAAAATGAGAAAATTCAGTATCAAATACTGATAAAAATCAAAATTTTACAGATAATATTTTTAAAGAATTATCTTGAAATATAGATTTTTGAAAAAAAGAAGTTGAAGATAATGAACAAAATAAAAAAGATAAATGGTATTATATGAGCTTGTCTTCTAATATACTATCTATAGTAAATATATTTTTAGTATTTTTTATTGTATGATTTTATTTTTATTTTTCAGTTCAAAAAGATTCTTCTTATCAAAATAGTTCTTTAATTGATCCATTTTGTTTTTTAGTTTTATGAGGAAATAGAGAAAATATTGATTCTTGAGAATATTGCTACTCAGTAGCTTGATTAACTCAAAAATTTAATTCAAAAATAAGTGAATTAAAAAATACAATTGTTTTATGAAAAGATAAAAATAAATGACTTGATAATATATTTTATGACTTATATAATGTTGAAAATTTCAAATCATCAAAAGAGTGAGAATTTTTAATATCAAATAAATTAAATAAATTAAAGGTTATAGATATTTTAAATGATTTTGATAAAATGAAAGATGATTTTTTAGGTTGAAGTGTTTGAGACATCAAATGTAAAGATATAAAAATTACTTGAGATGGAGAATTAACTACTACTTGTGAAACATTTTCATCTACTTGGCAAATCCCTGATGAAAGAGAATCTATTTGAATCATTTGATCTTCTTGAGAAATCTGAAAAAAAGATGATTTAATAGGTTGAACTAGTATAACATTAGCAGCAAGTTTTTTGAACTTTATAGAAAAAAATCCAAACTATAATTTTGAGTTAATTAACAAACAAAAAGTTTTTAGTTCAGAGTTTGCTTGAGAATGAGCTTATGTTAAAAAAACAAAAATTGATTTAAAATTAAAATATAATAATTTAAAAAATAACTTATCTTTATAATAAAAAAAATATGGAAAATAAAGACAAAATAAATAAAGAGAAAATAAATGATATAATTAGAAATAAATTGATACTTTCTTGAATAATTACATTTATTTTATTATTGGTATTGATTTTATATGTAATACCTTGATTTTGAGAAGTTAGTGCATTAACAAATACATTAAATCAAGAAGTTAGTAAATATAAAAATTATGAAAAAAACTGACTTTCCTATGCTGAATACTTAGAGTTATCTAAAAATGAACAAGTAAAAAAAATCTTAAAAGAAAATAAAAGTTTTTATGATGAAAACTTGGTAAATAAAACAAATGATAATTATTTAAAGTTTTTATCTAGCAAAGAAGAACTTCTTAATTCTCAATTAAAAGATTGACTTATAGCACAAAGAGATGAAAGTATGTCAAAAATACTTCCATCATACTCTGATTGAACTTCTGTTGAATGAAGTATTACTGACCTATATTTTATTAATTATATTGAAAGGTTGCTTAATACATTTTCTTTATCTACTACATCAAAAATATGAATTGATTGAGTTATCCCTATTGATAAAAATATAAAAGATATTTGAACTCAAATATTTTATATACCACTAAAGTTAGATTTAGTTTGAAGAAAGGCAGATATAGTTAGATTTTTATATTTTTTACAAACAGTTTGAAATTCTACTTTAGATGATAAAAATTGATTAATAATTGAAAGAGATAGTTTATTAAACTCAATTGTTTTAAAGTGAGATACTAAAACAACAAAATACAATATATTAGAAAATAATATGGTTGATATTGACGATATAACTATTCCAGAATATATAGATACAACTTCATGAATTAGAGGTGTTTGAGAAAGTAGTGTAAAAGGATTTTTAAATTATATAACAAATTGAACAGAAAAAGATAATAAATTTGAAGTATCGCTTTTGTTAAGGTTTTATGTAAGATGACTTCCTACTTATAAAATAGAATTAGATATAGAAAAAATTATAAAAAAATATAATGATGTTTCAAAAGATATCAAAGACATTTTAGCTAAACTAAATTCACCTACTTTTAAATCTCAAACTATAAATAAACGAGAGTCAATTTCTATATTTAAATGACTTGATAAATATGTAAAAGAATTAGAGCAAACTGCTAAAAAAATAGAAAGTTGAGTAAAGCAAAAACAAGACCTAACAAAACTTTATAAAGAAGCAGGTGATTTAAATTATTCTATATCAAATTTAGAACAATATATTAAATCATTTAATGAAAAAAAATAAAAATTAATTTTAATTTTATGGAAGTAAAAGAAGTTATAAGTAACTTAAAAAACTTAGTTTATACTTGAGAAAATGTTCAATTAATATGTGACTATATCATACTTTGAGCTGTTTTATCTTGAGCATCTGATATACACATAGAGCCATTGTCTTCATTTATAAGGCTTAGGTATAGGGTTGATTGAGAATTAAAAGAAATTTTAGAATATCAAAATTTTTTACATCAATGAATAGTTGCTAGATTCAAGATATTATCTGATTTAAAAATAGATGAATCAAGAGTTCCACAAGATTGAAGAATATCTAAAACTATTGAAGAAAAACCACTTGACTTGAGAGTTTCAACTCTTCCAACAGTTCATTGAGAAAAAATAGTTATGAGAATTGTTGATAAATCAAAAAAAATTCCAAAGCTAGAGGATTTATGAATTGAGTGACAAAACCTTGATTTAATAAAAAAATCAATATCTCTACCAAACTGAATTGTTTTAACTTCAGGACCAACAGGGTCTTGAAAATCAACTACTTTATATGCAGCACTATCTATATTAAATAAAGAAAATGTAAATATAATGACACTTGAAGACCCAGTTGAAAATCAAGTTGATTGAATAAATCAAAGTCAAGTAAAACCACAAATATGATATACATTTGCTCATTGACTAAGAACAGCATTAAGGCAAGACCCAGATATCATAATGGTATGAGAAATGAGAGATAAAGAAACAGTTGAAATTGCTATTGAAGCATCTTTGACTTGACATTTAGTTCTTTCAACAATACATACAAACTCTGCAGCAGAAACATTAACAAGAGTTATACAAATGTGAATACCACCATTTTTAATACCAGCATCTTTTAATGCAGTTATAGCACAAAGACTTATTAGAAGACTTTGTAGCTGCAAAAAACAAATTTGAATAAATGAACTTGATAAAGATACTTTACTTGATATACAAAATGCTATAAAACTCACAAAGAGAGAAGAATTACAAAAAAGAGTTTCTCCTGAATTATTAAAATCTCCTAAATTTTATATACCAGGATGATGTGAAAAATGTGAAAATACTTGATATAAATGAAGAGTTTGACTTTATGAAGTTCTTGAAATGAGTGATTGAGTAAAAGAAATGGTTCTTGCTTGAGAGAGTGCTTTTAATATAAATAAACAAGCTATAAGAGATTGAATGATTTCGCTTGAGCAAGACTGAATTATAAAGGCTTTAAATTGAGCTACTTCTTTAACTGAAGTGTATGCAGTTGCTAAAACTCAAAATGGGTAAACTTACTAAAAAAATTATTTTTTAATTAAAAAATATGTCAGATATATTAATTCTTGATGATGAAAATCAACAAAAGAGTCAAAAATTTGCAACTCAAAAAGACAATATTCCATTAATGGATAAAATAAATTTATATTTACTTTCAAGACAAAGTTTAACAGTAAAAGATAAAGTATTATTTTTTAGACTTCTGTCTACAATGATTAATGCTTGAATTACTTTAACAAAATGAGTTGCAATTTTAGAAAAACAAGAAAAAAAAGAAACTGTCTTAAAAATGATCTTAAGAAATTTTCAAAAAGAATTAAAAGAATGAAAATGATTATCAGAATGTTTAGAAATGTATCCTGGATCTTTTAATCCAGCTGAAGTTTGAATGATAGAATCATGAGAAAAAACTTGAAAATTAAATACTGCATTAAGAGATTTAGCAGATCAAGTTGAAAAAATAGCATCTATTAACTGAAAACTAAAATCAGCTTTAATGTATCCAGCGGCAATTGTAGTAGTTGTTATATGAGTAGTTGCAGTTATGATGATTATGGTTGTTCCAAAACTACTTGAAATATTTGATTGAGGAGATAATTTACCTATGTCCACTCAAATATTAATAGCAATATCAGACTTTTTTGTATTATATTGGTGGCTTATGGCTATAGTGATATTTTTAGCAGTAGTTTGAGTAATGATTTGGAAAAAAACTCCGTCTTGAAAATATTATTTTGATAAAATTGTCTTAAAAATACCTATTTTATGAATGGTAGCTCAAAAAATTATATTATCAAAATTTGCTAGAGTTTTGTCTTGAATGATGAAATCTTGAGTTTCAATAGTAGAATCTCTTCGTATTACTTCAGATGCTGTTTGAAATGAAGTTTATAGACAAAGAATACTTTTTTTAAGAGATGATATAAAAAAATGACTTAAAATATATGAATCGCTAGAGTGAGATCCTTTGTTTCCAGAAATGATGGTGTCAATGATTCAAATATGAGAACAAACAGCAAAAGTTGATGAAATTATACTAAAGGTGGCTGACTTTTATGATGAAGAAGTAGACAATACTATTTGAGTTATAAACAAATTACTTGAACCAATGATTATAGTTTTTATGGCTGTTATAGTTTGATTTATTGCAATTGCTATAATGCAACCAATTATGAATCTTGCAGATCAAGTATCAAATAGTTAAAATATTTTGCAAAATATCATTAAATACATAAATTATTACTTAAGTTTATTTTAAAACTAATTTAAAATTAAGTAATTTTTTATGTTAAGAAACATTTTACTAAAAAGTGTGTTAGAGATATCTAAATTTTTTCCTAAAAAAAATCATCCATTTAATAATTCTAAAAACTGAATTTTTGATCTAAATTACTCTACTCATGAATTTGAATCAGCACCTTGACTTGAAAAATTATTTTCTAAAAATTTTGATTTTGAATCTTTAAAAGATAAAAAAATTCTTGATATATGATGTTGAGGTTGATGAAAGTGAGTTTACTTTGCTTTAAAATACAGTTGTCTAGTTTATTGAATAGACACTTCAAAAAACTTTATTTCTCAAGCAAACTCTATAGCAAAAGAAAAATGAGTTTTGGATAATTGCTTTTTTACTTTATGAGATGCTCATAAGATGGATTTTTGAGATGATTTTTTTGACTTAATACTTCTTCATGATGTTATAGAACATATACCAGATACTGCTCAATTATTAAGAGAAAGTTTTAGAGTATTAAAACCAGGTGGTAAGATACTTATAAACTTTGCTCCATATTATGAAATATTTTGACATCATTTATGGGATACTTTACCTATTCCTTGGCTGCATGTATTTTTTTCAGATAAATTTTTGATTGATTTATATAAATTATCAGTAAAAAATCTACCTGATAAGGAAAAAAGAATAGATTTAAGGATTTGAAAAAACAATAAATGAAATGAAGCTTTTACTTACTTAAACAAGATAACTAAAAGAAAATTTCAAAAAATACTAAATAATTTCATAAAAAGTGATAAATTTTTAATTAATTATCAAAAGCAATACTTTTTAAAAAACTTAAATTTTTTATCTAAAATCCCTTTTTTAGATGAATTACGAGCAAGACTTTGGGTTATTATTTTAGAGAAAAAGTAAAAAAATGAATGTGAAGATTTAGTGAAAAAAGTAGTATAACTTTTGACTTTTTGTAAAATTTTATATAATCTGGATTATATTTTAATAGTTCTTTAACATTTTTTGATTTAAAATATTAAAAACTTTAAGTTTTAATTATAAGTTTTTGTATAACTTAGGAAGAAAGAGATATTTTTTAAAATATAGTTTTCTTCCTGAGTTATGCATAATGACTTAGGTTAAGGCTTTAACCTTTTTTGGAAAGTTTAACTTTTTCAAAAAAAAGAGCATTTCAAGTACTCTTTAAATACTTGAATTTACTATTTTTATATAGTAATAATTTGGCACTTTAAAAAAGAAATTATAAATCTTTTTTAAAAAATATGTTAATTAAAAATTAACATAAATATTTTATTTTGTAACTTATATATTATATATGAGTAATACTCTATTTAAAAAAGCTGTAGCTTCTGCTGCTGCATTATCTATTGTTTTATCAGTAGTTAGTCCAGTTGTTGGAGTTAATGCTGCTGATTCTTCTGTAGATGCTGCTAATAGATTAGCTGCATTAGGAATTATCAACAATAATTCAGAAAATCCTTCTGCTTATAGATTAAATGATTCTATAACTAGAGGAGAAATGGCTAAAGTTATGTTAAACTTAGCTGGAGAAGAACCAAACACTACTTGTGAAGGTAAATTCTCAGATGTATCTGCTAAAACTCCAAATGATTGGGTTTGTGGATATGTTGAAAAAGGTTTAGAATTAGGATTTTTATCTGCTAATTCAAAATTTAGACCAAATGATTCAATTACTGAAGCTGAAACTTTAAAAATGGTTATGGAAGCTTTAGGTGTTGGTCTTGATACTTATGATGCTAAAACTTGGGTTGCTGATTTAACTTCAGCTGCTGTTGAAGCTGGAGTTGTTTCTGAAACTACTAAAGTTTCTGGAGTTGCTGCTGCTAAAAGATCATTTGTATTTACTACTGCTGATGCTTGAGTAACTGCTACTGATAGTGAAGGAGCTGATACAGATGGTGATTTAGATTTAGATGATCTATTTGGAGATTTATTTGGTGATGGTTCAGGTAGTGGTGCTACTTCAACTGGAACTACTTCAACTGGAACTACTTCTACTGGAGCTGATAATAATACTCAAGTTAAAGCTTGAAATTTAGAAGTTTCTTTAAATCCAGGATCTCCTGCTAATGGAACTGAAGTTCCTGGAACAGGATCTGTATTATTTGCTAAAGTTGACTTTACTGCTTGAGCTTCTGATGTTTCTTTAAACACATTAGAACTTAAAAAAGTTGGTTTAGGAAATGTTAATTCAGATAATGAAGTATGGTTTGAAGTAAATGGTAAAAAAGTTTCTTCAGAAGTTTCATTTAATAATGAAGGTACTGCTGTTGTTTCTTTTGCTCCTGCTTATGTTGTTAAAGCTTGATCTACTGAAACTTTAGATTTATATGTTGGATTACAAAGTAATGCTTGAGTTGATTATCAATTCGCTTCATCAACTGTTAATTCTTCTGCTTTAAATGTTTCTGGATCATTTGTTACTCCAAAACTTAGAACTGCTAACTATACAGTTAACAATATAACTTTTGATTCAGTAGCAACTACTCAAAACTATAAAGCTTCTTCTGATTTAATTGATTTAGGAGCATTTAGATTAACTAATAATACTCCAAATGGAAAATCAACTACTGATGTAAATTTAAACTCTGTTTCTCTTTACTTATCAGGAAGTGCTTCTTTAGATAATTTATCTAATTTCCAATTAGTTAGAGATTGAGTTGTTGTTTCAACTTCTTCTTCTGTTAATGGAAGATATTTAACTTTAGTTGTTGATAAAAACTTAGTTAAATCAGGATTATCAGCTATTTACTATGTAAAAGCTAATGTTTCAAAAGTTGAAAACTCAACTGATACTTACCAATTAAGATTAAGAGATGATTCTGATCTTAATGTAACTGAAGCAACTAATTGATTTAGAACTTTAGTTAATAGTTCATCTGTTAAATTATTAACTGTTGTTAATGTTACTTGAGGAGAAACTAGACTTGAAAGAGATTCTACTACTGCTTTAGATGCAACTTATGCACCAGGAAGTTCAGAAGTAGTTTTACTTAAAGGTACTATTACTGCTAAAAATCAAGTTAAATTAAAAGATGTTACTCTTTCTGGAGCAACAACACTTAATTTAGGAGATTTATTTAATACTATCTACTTATCTATAGGAAATAGTGTTATTTCTGCTACTCCAACTAACTCATGAGTTGATTTAAACTTTAAAGGAACTGTTTATGTTCAAGGTACTCAAAATGTAAAAGTTTATGGTAACTTAAAAGGAACTGCTACAGGTTCATTTAAAATCGGATCAATGACTGCTTGATCATTTGTTGAGAAAGAATATGTATCTAATCAACAATCAGTAGAAGATATGATTTGATCAATTTCTTCTATAAATGTTAAAGTTCAAGATTCTGTATTAAATGTTGCTAGAAATGATTCTCTATGAGATACTACTGTTTCATCTCCAAGTGAATGAGTATTAGTATATGGAGCTCAATTTACTTCAACAAAAGGAAATCCTATTAACTTAAATGCTGCTACTTTTGGTGTAACTTATTCTGGAAGTGCTAATCAAAATGTATATGCTACATTATATGTAAATGGAAATGCTGTTTCATCAAAATTACTTGATGGTTCAACTGTTAGATTTGAATGATTTAATGCAAAAGTTTCAAAAGATTCTGCTGTAAATATCCAAGTTAAAGCTAACTTATATAGTTCATTTACTGCTTGAAGCTTTAAATTAACTTTAAATTCAGTTGATGCTATTGATTCAGAAACTGGTAAATCAGTATCTGCTTCTTCAACTCCAGTTTGAGCATTAATATCTGTTAAAGCTGCTACTTCTACAGTTGCATCTACTGATGCTTCTCCAAAAGCTACTTTAATTAAAGCTTGACAAGAAAATGTTAATTTATTCTCATTTAGAGTAAATGCTAAAAATGATAAATTACAATTAGATGATGTTTCATTTACTTGAACAAACTTAGATAAATTCTCTAATTATAGATTATTTGCTAATGGAAAACAAGTTGGTGTTGCTAACTCTATTTCTTCAGGATCATTATCATTTGATGATATTGCTTCTGTTGATAGTGAAATATTAGTTGATAAATTTGTAAACTTTACAGTTCAAGCTAATGCTAACTATAATTCTACTGGATCAGTTGAATTAGCTGTAACTAAAGTTTCTTCAAATAGTTCAAATGGTACTGCTGTTGTAGCTACTGGAACTTGATTTGTTTCTGCAACTCATTTCTTAGCTGAAAATACATTACTTGTAACTCAAAACTCTATATCTACTCCAACTTTAAATAATGCATTATCATTTAAAGTTACTGCATATGGTAAAGATGAAGTTACATTAAGTGGTATGACTGCTAATATAACTCAAGCTGTATGATATACTGGAACTCTAAATTCATCAAATTTAGTTCTATATAAAAATTCAGTTTCAAATGACAATTTAGTAAACTTTGCTTCAGGAACTAATGTAACTGTTACTGCAGGTGGAGATGCTACATTTATACTAGTAGTGTCAGGTGCTACTTTAAATCCATGATTTACAGGAACTCCTTCATTACAACTTGAATTATCAGATCTTGAAACAACTGAAATTCCAAGTGTTAAAGTATATGAAAATGCTTGACTAAAATCAGTATTTGTTTCTACAGTTAAATAATTATTTACTTAATTTTTAAAAGACTTCTTTAATTAGAAGTCTTTTTTTTGTGTTTGATTTAACCTCGGGCTTATGATGAAAAGTTGCAATTTTAAGAGAATCCAACCCCGGGGTTATCAAAAGTTGCAATTTTGGAGAAAAAGTTATAATGAAGGTGGGTTTAATTTTTTAATATAATAATATGGCACAAGTATTAGATAAAACAAATAAGACTGTTTTATTAAAACTTTCAATTCAAGAGTATAAAAAGATAAATGAATCTTGAATTTTTGATGATAAGGAAATAGATGATTATGAGTTTGTTTTCAATAAACCTATAAAAGCTTCTGAATTATTAAAAACTTTTTAATTATGACAAAATCTTGGGAAAAGTATATAAGTAAGAATGCTTATAAAAGTGAATTAAAATCTATAATAGAAGATATATTAAAAAATAATTTATCTTCTTATATTGTTGTTAAATTAAAATGATATGAGAATTATTTTAGAATTAGAAGATGAAAAATAAGAATAGTTTTTATAAAAAAAGAAGATGAAAATGAGATAGTTGCAGTAGATACTAGATGAGATGTTTACAAATGAATATAAAAATTACTTTCAATTTTTAAAAGACTTATACAAAAGTATAGGTCTTTTTTTTGTGCTCAACCCCGGGGTTTAAAAAACTTGTCTAACTAAAATTAAAATATATAATAGAGTTGATTAATACTAACCCCGGGGTTATATGACTAGAAGAACTTTTGAAAATTGATATTATCATGTTTATAATAGATGATTTGATAAACAAATAATATTTAAAAATGATGCTGATTTTGAAAGATTTTATAAGATAATTATAAAATATTCTAATTTAGAGAAATATAAAGATATAAAAATATTTTCATATAGTTTTATGCCAAATCATTTTCATTTTGTAATTTCTAATCCTGGGGCTGAATTATCTAGTTTTATTTGAAATATACAAAATTCTTATGCTAAATATTTTAATTTAAAAAATAATAGAAAATGACAATTATTTGAGTGAAGATTTAAAGCTAAACTAATTAAAGATGATGATTATTTAGAAAAATGCTTAGCTTATGTAAACTTTAATCCAATAAAGCATAAGATAGTAGACAATATAGACAATTATAAGTGGACAAGTTATCATCAAATAGATAAATCAAAAATTGAAAAATATAAAGATTTAATTTTAGATGAGTTGGAGTTTTAGATAACCCCGGGGTTATCTAAAGTTGCAATTTTAGATAAAAAGTTATAATGAAAAGTGAGTTTAGTTTTTAAATATTAAAAGTATGAAAGAAATAAATGTAGAAGCTTTTAAAAAAGCTTGATTAAGTTTTGAGGATATAGAATGAATAAAAAGGTGATTAAATGATCTAGAAAATGGAAATATTTATGAAGAAAATGAATTTTACTTGAATTTAGAAAAGAAAATATTTTCTAAAAAAAATACTTATGTATAAAATTGTATATACAAAAGAGTCTGAAAATAATATGTCAGATATATTTGACTATATTTCAGAGGATAATGATTTTTATGCTGCAAAAGTTTTACAAAATATAAAACAAACTATAGATATATTAAAATTATTTCCATCATCTTGAACTATAATAACTCAAAGTGTGAGAATCATAGTTGATACTAAATATAGATATTCTATTTATTATAATTTTAATTGAAAAGAAGTTGTTATTTTATATATATGAAAATATAGAAAATTTATTTAAAATATTTATTTATTTTTTAAAGACTTATACTGAATGTAGTTTTTTAAACCCCGGGGGTGAGTTAACCTAAAACTCTCACTTTTTAGCATAAATTATTTTTATATAATCTATATTATAACTTTCACATAAAATCATAGAATGAAGCCTCATAGATAGACAAAAGTCTATTTTTTTATTATTATAAACTTCATAAGTTTCTTTCATGTTATTTGTTATTGTAATTCAAGAACTAACAAAGTCATTTAAAAATAATAAATCATTTGCTATTTTGTCTATTTTATGAAATGAGTGAGGTAATAAAGTTATTTTACAGTTTTGAGATATTAGATAATTAATTATAGTTTTTATATTATTTTCTTCATCATTTAAGTATCATTTTCTAAAAGCAATTCAAATAGTTTTGTTTTTTAAATTTATATTTTTTAAAAAATTTATATTAAAATCAGATACTCATACTTTATCAATCATACTAGATTTATCTTCTATATAATCATTATTATCATAAAAAACAGGATCTTTTATGATAGTTGAATTTATATCTAATCATTTTAAATATAAAAAGCTATTTTCATCTCTTACAAATATTTTTTTTGCTTTTCAAAATATATTTTTAATCTTTAAATCATTTTTTCTATCTTTTATATCAAGAGAAACTCAATAAATTAAAAGTTCTTTTTTTAATAAATTTATTATATTAGCACGAAATAACCATTGATTTAAAGGATTTTTAAAACTTCAAACTTCATTGTCAAAAAATATTCATCATCATCAAAAAACAACTAAATCACTTCTTTTTATTATTTTTATAAAGTTAAAATAGTTTTTTATATTTTTAAAGATATTTTTTGGGTTTTTAATTCATATAGGAAAATATTCAAAATAATTGGTATTTTCTATATTACAAAAAATATCTTTTATATCATAAGTAAATACATTAAAAATAGTGTTTTCTCAATACATAGTTTTTAATTTTTTTATCTCATTTTTTAGTATTAACTCATCTCACAAGTTTTGACATCAAACTGACATCATTATAGATATTTGCATCTTTTATAATTAAATTTATTTTTTGTATTATATAGATAAAATCATATAATCAAAAAAACTAAAAATAATTTTTTAAAATATGAAATTTTTACTTACATGTAGTGCTTGACTTGAAGCAATACTTAAAAAAGAAATAGAAAAACAATGATGAATTATCACTCAAACAAAAGATAGACTTGTTTTTTTTGAGTGACCTATAGAGTTAATGGCAAAATTAAATTTATGGAGTAGAGTTTGAAATAAACTTTATTTAGTATTAAACTCTAAAAAAAATATTGATAATTTTGATAAATTATATGATTTAGTTTATGAAATTGATTGGAAAAAATATATAAATAGGTATTATAGAGTTGTTACTAAAGCAACTTCTATAAAATCAAAATTAACAAGTACACCAGCACTACAATCAATAACAAAAAAAGCAATTGTTGATAAAATGACTTCTAAATCATGAAATAAAATGCCAGAAGAAGATTCTAAGCCTATTTTTGAAGTTTTGAGTTTTTTAATTGAAGATGAAACTTTTATTTTATTAAATACATCTTGAGAAACTTTATATAAAAGATGATACAAAACAGATACTTGAGAAGCTCCTATAAAAGAATCACTTGCTGCTGCTTTAATTATTTTATCAAATTGGAAATTTGACACACCTTTTTATGATATATTTTGTTGAAGCGGGACAATTGCTATTGAAGCAGCTTTATTTGCAAAAAATATAGCTCCAGGACTTTTTAGATACTTTGCTTTTGAAGATTGGAATTTACTCCCAGAAAATTATTTTTTTAATTTAAGAAAAGAAGCAAAAGAAAAGATTTTTAAAAAAAATTATAATATAATTGCATCTGATATTGATCAAGAAGTTTTAACTAAAGCTATACAAAATGCTAAAAATGCAAAAGTGGAAGATAGTATAAAGTTTGAATTAAAAGATTTTAAAGATTATAAAACAGAAAAATTATCTTGAACTTTGATTTCAAATCCACCATATTGACTTAGACTAAAAGAAGATAATATAAAAAATATGTATGAAAATATTGATTTTATATTACAAAAAAATAAAGATTTAAGTGGATGAATTATCACTTCTTATACTGAATTTAATCAAATAATTAAACAAAAAAATTATAAAAATAGAAAACTTTATAATTGAAATGAACTTGCTTATTTTTATTTAAAAAAATAAGCTATAAAATAAACTTGACAAAAGTAAATAATTAGTAATATTAAGTTACTTCTTTAAAAAGGAGTGCTATGCAAAATAATATGTGGCGAGATTTCTTTTTGTCTCCCGAATATGATTTTTTGGTACTTCTTGTTTTTATTTTTCTAGTTATAATAGGAGTTTTAGGCATTATTTTGCTTGGAATTTTTATAAACAAAAAAAATAAACAAAATAAGTATTTAGAAGATCTAAAGGGATTACTTGAAACTATTTCTTCTCTAAATGGAGGTGATAAAATGTCTCTCAACCTTAGCTCGATTTTGACTGAATCTCAAACCTTTGAAGCAACTTTGCAAGACAAAGCAACTTCACAAGATATTGCAAACACTTTCCGTGGCCTTAGTCAAATTAGCACAGCTTTGGCTGGTAATTTGACCAGGGTGGCTGTTAATACTGCAAATAGGAGGAAACTTGATGATCTTGCAAAAGTGAATGAAGAAGTCTCTAACTTGGCTGAAGTTCTTTCAGCTAAAAATTTTGAAGAAGGAGAAAAGCATGCAACAAATGCCCTTGGAGTTCAGTCCCTCCGTCAATCAATTACAGATGGGGGACAAGAAGAAGAAAAAGAACAAAAACAAAAAACAAAAGAAGAAGAAGAAATAACTCTCTCTCCTGTTTCTTCTGAAGTCCAAAAAAATGGCTTTAGCATGGGGCAGGCGAGATATGTTATTCGTAGCATTAATCCACTCAAGCTTTGTATTGAGGCTCATGGAATTGATATCAAATCTGATTTTGATATTAACTCCATTGATGGGCTCAAGCAAAAGCTTATTGCCAAACTTGAGGCAAGGAGAGGAAGTATGACTCCTGTTGATGGAGAGGAAGATCTTTTGAAATTCTTGAAGGGCTAAAAACCTATCTTATGGATTTCAAAAATACTAAAAAGACTACTTTTAATTAAGTAGTCTTTTTCTTTTTTTGACTAAATAATAAATATTTATATTATATTTTTATTATAGACTATATTTACCTTATGTGAAAAATAATAAAACTAAATAATTTACTTATAAATCAAATTTCTGCTTGAGAAGTAGTTGAAAGACCTGTTTCAATAGTTAAGGAATTAGTTGAAAACTCTATAGATGCTAAAGCAACTAATATAAAAATAGAAATTAAAGATTGATGAAAAACATATATTTGAGTTTGAGATAATTGAGAATGAATTTGAAAAAGTGATTTAGAAATTTGTTTGCAAAAACATACTACTTCAAAAATAAAAGATATTAATGATTTATTTAATATAATGACTTTTTGATTTCGTTGAGAGGCTTTAGCAAGTATTTCATCAATTTCTCAATTTGAAATTTTGACTAAAATTGGTGATGAAACTCATTGAAATAAACTTACTTTTGACAATATAAATTGACAAAATATAGAAAAAATATCTTTTGAAAAAGGAACTTTAATTATTGCTAAAAATATATTTTATAATACTCCAGCAAGATTAAATTATCTAAAAACTACAAAAACAGAATACTCTAAAATATTATCTTATTTAGAAAGTGTTTCTTTGTCATACCCAAATATTTGATTTGAATTTATTTCAGATGATAAAAAAATATTTAAAAAAAATATTAATGAAACTTTAAAAGAAAGGATTTATGATATTTATTGAGATGATTTTATTGATAATATGTTAGAAATTGACTTTAAAACTACTTGAATACATATAACTTGATATATTACAACTCCAAAAATATCTTTTACAAATAAGAATAAACAAAATTTATTTGTAAATAAAAGACCAATAACTTCTTTTTTAATTTCAAGAGCAATTTTTGATGCTTATAATAGATTTATACCTCATCAAAATCAGCCAGGATATGTTTTAAATATTGAAGTTGATCCAACTATTGTTGATGTAAATGTGCATCCAAGAAAACAAGAAGTTAGATTTGAAAATGAACAAAATATTTTTAGAGCAGTTTATCATGCTATTTTAGATAATTTAGAAAAATCAGTTTTAATTAAAGATGAAAATACTAGTTTTTTAAAAGAAAATTATAATCAAACAAATACTAGTTTTTTAAATAATATTTCTCAAACAAAAAGTTATTATACTTGAAGTTGAACAAAATTTAAATCATATTCTCCGTATAAAGATACTTCTCCAAACCCAAATCAAAATAATATAATAGATGCTATAAACTTTACAAAAAGTTTTCTAAATGAAGATGAAACTCAAATAAATAATAATTTTGAAAATAATTGAGATTTACACTATACAAAACTATGAAAAATAATATGACAAACTTTTAATAGTTACATAATAGTAGAAAAAGATAAAAAAATAATTATTTTTGATCAACATGCTTTAGCTGAGAGAATTATTTATGAAAAACTTGTAAATAATGAAAAAATAACAAATTCTCAAAAACTACTTTTGGGAGAAAATATAAAATTACTTTCAAAGGAATTTTTAATTTTTGAAAATTATAAAGATATTTTTTTAGATATGTGATTTGAGATAGAAGATATGTGAAATAATATAATAAATATATCTTCAATTCCTGATTTTATAAAAAAAGAAAACTTAAAAGAAATTATTTTAAATATTTTGCAAGATATTGATTTATGAAAAACAAAAGATTTTAAATCAATTGATGAAGTAAAAAATAAAATAATGGCATATACTGCTTGTAGAAGTGCTATAAAGTTTTGAAATAAATTAAATTTATTTGAGATAAATAAACTTTTAAACGATGCTTTTGATTGATATAGTCTAACTTGTCCTCATTGAAGACCTGTGATTTTTGAAATAGATTTAGAAGAATTAAAAAATAAATATGAAAGATAAAAAAAATTACAAGACTAAGTCTTGCAATTTTTTTATCTTTAACTTCATTCAGCACTTTTTGTTTTAGAAGGCCATTTTTTCCAAATTCTTTCTAAATATCATACATTTACCATAATTATTTCAAGCAATTTATCATATTTATTTCTTTCTTTTTGCATATAAGTTTTATCCTCATCTTTTTTAATTTGAGCTTTATTTAGTTTTAATATATCATATCAAATTTGTTTATTTATCTCAAGTTTTGAAGATATAAAACTTTTACAACTTGATTCTTGTAAAAAATATGGAATTGACTCTTTTGCTGGTATAGTTCATCAAAAACAATCAATAGTTTTTTTTAAAATACTATCATTATTATCATCTCAAACCTTACAATGTTTTATATATTTTTCTCAAAATTCTCAATATATAGAAAATTTGTCTTCAAGTAAATCAATTCAGTTGGTAAATGGCTCTTTAGCATCTTTTCAAAAATAATAATTTTTATTTTCTTGTAAATTTTTAAAAAAAGTATCAACATCTTTATCTATTTTTTTAAAATCTTTGTCTAAAATTATTTGAGACATTATTTCAAAATAATTATTACTAGCAATACAAACAAAGTCTTCTATTGATCTGGTAGTTCAATTTTTATTTGCATCTAAACACTCTTCAAATTCTTGCTTATATTGACACATATCAGAAACAACTAATTTTTGTTCTGCAAAAGTATTTTGATATATTAAGATAAAAATTATAAAACCACTAAGTAGTTTATTTATAAATTTCATAGTTTATTTTTTAGAAAATATTCATACAATAAAAGCAATAAATTTTCAAAATATAGAGAAGGCTTTTTTGCTTGTTTTATTTCAAATAGGAATTATTTTATTTTTTAAATCTTTTGTTACTTCTTTTCATTTATCTGTTTGGCTTGCTCATATAATTGAAGCTATAGCTGATCAAATAATTATTCAAGTAACAAGTTTATCTACTTTTTTTACTCCTCTATCAAGGTTTTTACTTTTTTTAAACATTGTTTTTTAATTATCATTCTATTTTATTTATTTTAACTACTTTTGAGTCAAACTTCATTTTTGGTATAGAGATTATAAGTAAATTATTTTCCATATAAGCTCTTATTTTATTTAATGCAAGATTTTCAGGTAAAATTATGTTTCTAACAAATTTACCAAAAAACACTTCTGAATTTTTTGAAATAATTCCATCTATATGGTATTCTTCAGGTTTTTCTCTATTTCATTTTAAAGTTAAAATAGTTTTGTTTATAGAAATATCTATTTTTTCTTGTTCAACTCAAGCTATAGGAGCAATTATATATATTTCGTCTTCTGCTTCAAGCACATCAAGAGCTATTTGTCAAACTTCCTCATCTAGAACTTCTTCTTTTGTATCAACTATTTCTAAATCTATATCTGGTGATTTTTCATTATCTGAAACTCAAAAAAATTTAAACATAAAAACTACTAAATAAATAAAATTTATTATATTATAGAAATTTTTGTAAAAAAACAAATTAAATGATATAATAATACTAAGTTTAAATATAAAAATAAAAAATGGACTTGAGTAAAGTAAAAAAATTTGATTATATGAATTATTTTAAAGATATTTTTTTAAATAAAAGTATTAAAATATCTCAAAAACAAAAAATATCTTTTTTTGAGTCTTTATTTAATTTGCTTAGCTCTTGAATACCAATAACTAATTCTTTATCTATTTTATCATACCAAACTAAAGATAAAAATTTAAAACAAATTATTTTAAAAATTTCAAAAGACTTAAGTAAATGAAAAAAAATGTCTGAATCATTTGCTGATTATCAAAAAAGTTTTTCATTTTTTGATATTTATATGATAAAAATGTGAGAATTAACTTGAAAAGTATCATCTAGTTGTGAAAGTATAAAAAATAGAGAAGAAAAAAATGCAGAATTAAAATCAAAAGTAATTTGAGCTTTAATTTACCCAATGATAGTTGTTAGTTTATCAATTATGATGATAATCTGATTTATGACATTTGTTATACCAAAAGTTCAAAAAATGTATGATGATGCAAAAGTAAATTTACCATCTTTAACACAAAATGTTATAAATATATCAGAATTTTTACAAAATAATTATATAATTTTAATTATTATATTTATATGTTTAATTTGATGATTAATAACTTTTAAAAATCACTCTCAAACAAAAATATATTTTGATAAATATGTTTTAAAAATTCCTTTATTTTGAAGTTTAATAAAAAAGCAAATTTTAGTTGTTTTTACAAATACATTATGAACTTTATTACAAAATTGAATAAATATAAATGAAGCTTTAGATATTTCAAAAAAATCATTAAATAATGCATATTATGAAAAAAGAATTTGAGAAATTATATCTGAAATCAGTGAATGATTGCCTCTTAGTGAGAGTATGTGAATTAAAAAATTAAAAGAAGGGATAGAAGATGATTATTTTCCTATAGAGCTTGCTTCAATAGTTAAAATATGAGAACAAACTTGAAAACTACCAAGCTTATTATTAAATATTTGAAATAAATTTAATAGAGAAATTGACACAATTGTAAAATGACTTTCTACAGCTATCGAGCCAATAGTTATTATTGTTGTTTGACTTATTGTTTGAACTTTAGTTATGGCTATATTATTACCATTTTTCAATATGGTAAATGTTATGTAATTTAAATATATGGAAAAAATAAATATAGAAGAGAAAAATCATCTCTTAAGTGAATTAAAAAGTATGATAGATACTATAAATACTATAGATAAAACTTTTTGAATAAACATAGATAATTTTGCTTTAATTTATCTAAAGTTATCTAAAATAGAAGATAAAGAATTATTTATAAATATTTATAATGAATTTTTAAAAATAATCCTTGATTTGTTTATAAATTTGGAAAATACTTCTTTATATATTGACAAAAAAGAAAATATATTAAATGAAGAACTAAATAAAATTAATATAGATAAAGAACTTGAAGATATTTCCAATAAATTAGATAATTTTAATTTTTAACTATAAAAATATGTGAGAATTTTTAGATATAAAAGAAAGTAAGCTACCATTTTCTACAAATGATGTAAAACCTAAAAACTTTGGAGAAATAAAAAGTGCTTTAGAAAAATCTTGAATTGATGAACTAGAAGCAGCCCAAATGGTGAAAGAAAAAATAGAATCTATTGCAAAAGGAATTAATGAAAAAATGGATTGAAGAAAACTTACAATTAAAAATTTATCAATTTCAGATAATGAAATGGTCCAAAAATTAGTAGATACAGCAGAAAAAGATATTAAAGAAGCAATATTATCTGTTTGAGAAAAAGCAAATAATAAGACAGCTCTTTTAGCACAATCTTTAGATAAAATTAATCCAAAAATAAATAATTTAAGCTTTGCTGATGCTAGTTTAAGAGATGAGTGATCAGTTATTTTAACACCTTGAAACTCTAGAATTAAAAGATGAGATAATATTTAATAAACAAAACAATGTCAGAAATAAAAAAAATAAACGAAGTGTCTTGACTTGAGGAAAGATATGAAATTTTACCTCAAAAAGAAGAAGGTAAAGAATCAAAAGATTTTTATAATTATTTTGCTTGACTTAATAAACAAGAAGAAATAGTTGAAGCTATATCAACAAGGCATTTAAGCACAGTTGAATTAAGTAAAATGATTAATCAAATAAAATTAGATGAATTAAAAAAAGAATTAAATACTTATTTATTTGAAATAAAAAGTAATGAAAAAAAATTACTTGATTTTTTAGGAGTAAATAAAGATTCAAAAATAAAATGAGTAGAAATATGATTTTCTTGAGAATTTGAAGAAGTTCCAGAAGAATTTTTTAATAGTTTTTTATTATTTTCTAAAAATAAATTATCTAAAAAATCTGAATTTGAAAAAGTAAAAGAGTGACAAAAGTATAAATTAATAATTGATCTTTGATATACTAAAAAAAGAGCTTATATAAAGGATTTTTTTATAGAAGAAGTTAAAAAATAATTATAAAGTTTTTAAATCAATATCTCAAATAATTTTTTTAAAATCATCTTTTAATTTAGCATAAAAAAGATGATTTTTTTCATATATTTCAATTTCTAATTTATATGAATGAAGAGCTTGTCTATTTAATCAATACTTAGATAAAACCTCTTTATTTACTTTTTGATTTCAATAAACTTTATCTCAAATAATAGGATATCAAATACTTGACAGATGAACCCTTATTTGATGAGTTCTTCAAGTTTCTATTTTTACTTCAACTAAAGAGTATTTTTCATCAATTATTTTTATAAGTTTTACTTTTGAAATAGCTATTTTTGGATTTATTCAATTTCTAGTTGTCATTTTAATTCTATTATTTGGGTCTCTTCAAATATAACTTTCTACAATAAAATTATTTTCTTTTATAACTCAATTAACAATTGCTAGATAATATTTTCAAATTTTTTCTCTTTTTTTTATTAAATCTTGTAGATAAAGCATCATTTTATCATTTTTTGCTATCATTATCAACCCTGAAGTGTCTTTATCAAGCCTATGAACTATCCCAGGTCTTTCAACTCAACCAATTCAAGATAAATCTTTTATATGATATAAAAGAGCATTAACTAAAGTTCAACTTTTTCAATCTTCTCATGGTGTTGGGTGAGAATTTATTCAGGCATCTTTATTTATAATTGCCAAATTTTGGTCTTCATAAACTATATCTAGAGGAATATTTTCTTTTTCTATTTCTAATTTTTTTGTAAAAACATCTATATTTAATTCATCTTTAAAATCAATTTTTATATTTTTTTTAATTATGTTATTATTTACCTTTACTTGTCAATTATCAATCATTTTTTGAATATAACTTCTTGAAAAATCATTTAAAA
The DNA here is from genome assembly GCA_019454605.1 of Candidatus Altimarinota bacterium. GTDB lineage: Bacteria > Patescibacteriota > Gracilibacteria > BD1-5 > UBA6164 > UBA7396. The sequence goes on along the minus strand of JACFNZ010000003.1, from coordinate 72,878 downwards.
GAGCAGATAAATATATATCTACTCTTTGTTTTTTTTCTATATAAGTACAAAAATTTATATTCATAAAATTATAGTCAAAGTGATTTTTTAATATCATCTATTTTTTGTTCATCTTGCCCTTTTGTGTTATTTTTTTCTTGCTCTAAAAGATAAACTTCTCATAATTCAATCCATTCTTGTTGTTGTTTTACAAGTAATTTTTTTATATCTTCAGGGTGAGCTTGAGCAAGTTCTCTAAACTTTTCTCTTTCTTCTAAAAATACCTTTTTTAATTCATCAAATTGAAATTGTGATAATTCAGGAACAGCATCTATAACCCTTTTTTTCTCTGTCAAACTTAAAGATAAAGATCATTTTAATAAATCAAGAAATTCTTCTTCATCTACTTCAATTTCCTCTAGGTGAAGTTTTAATAAGTCTAATACAAGTAAGTCTACTTGTTCTTTAGATATATTCATATCTTTTAATTAAAAACTAATTTTTTAATATTATAATAAAAAAAATAAAAATTCAAACTTTTATTGATTTTTAGATGTATTTATTAGATGTATTTAAAGTAGTTTAAATATTTTCTTGTAATTTTTACAAAAATATGTTATACTAGACACAAATTAAAACTTTTAAAACTTTATTATTTATATGAAAATAATATATATTATAATTTGATATTTAACTACTACAAGATTTACTTTTGCTAGTTTAATTGATGCATCAAAAAGATTTGAAACAAATAAAAATATTGAAAAGGTAGACAATAGTAAATGATTTGATTTTTTTTGATCATTATGAGATGTGTTTTATTATGTACTTCTTTTAATAATTATTTTCATATCTTTACTTTTTGTTTTAAAGTTAATTAGAATTTTTTATGAAATACACATTTTTAAAAAATTAGTTTATTTAAAAGTTACTTTACCAAAAGCGGACTCAAAACTTGATAAAGAAAAAGAAACAAAAAAAGATTTTAAAGAAAAAATTTGAATGATGAGTATGTATTATAAAGCAATACATAAACTTTCAAATGTTTGATTAAAAGATAGTTTCTTAGATTTTATATTTGATCATTCAAAAATATCACTTGAGTTAGTATATGAAAATTGAGAATTAAGCTTTTATATAATTACTTTACCAGAGTATATTAATGTAGTTTCTCAACATATTACATCTATTTATAATGATGCAGAAGTTAGAATTATTGATAAAGAAAAAGAGTATATTGATATAAAGCCTTTTTGATATACTCTAAGAGCAGCATCTTTATCAAAATTAAATGATGATGTTTATCCTATAAAATCATTTAAATATTTAGAAGATGACCCATTAAATAACTTTACAAATGTTTTTTCTTCTCTTGATAAGGAAGACAAGGCTGTTTATCAAATTGTTTTAAAACCTATTTGATCAAGGTGGAATAAAAAAGCAAAAAATGCAGCATCTTTAGTTGCTAAATGAGAATATAAAAAATCAAGAAATATACCGTTTTTAGATTTTTTTTGGAATCCTATAGTTGCTTTAGTTCAATGAACAGATAGTATGGTGCAAGGTTCAAATGCACCAGGAGCATCTTCATGAGATAGTTATAAAATATTTAATCAACGAGAAACAGAAAGTCATAAAATTATGTGAGAATCTCGAGGGCAACCTTGATTTAGAACTTCTATAAGAGTGCTTGTTTCATCAAAAAGTCCTATAAAAGCAAAAGAGTGAGTGCATGCTGTAATTGCATCCTCATCTATTTTCACAGATGAATACAACAATGCTTTAGATAACCCACAATCATATGAAGATTGATTATACTTTTTGTTTACTCCTATTAGATACTTTGCATTTAAAATGAAATTTTTATGATTTTTTCAATGAGTTTCAATATTTTCATCAGATGAATTATCAACACTATATCATTTTCCTGATATAAACTACAATAAATCCCCTATAATTAATTGGCTTGATTATAAAAAACTAGCTCCACCACATAATTTAAAATTTCCAAAAGATCCTTGCATTTTAGAAGAAAAAGTAAAAATTTGACAAAAAGAAGTAATTGATGAAATTTCTTGAGAAAAAAAACTAGAAGATCTCTTTGAATTAAAAAAAGTTCATAGACACTTGGGTGGATTTCCTGTTTATAAAGATGGAGTTTTGATGTGATATAATGAATATAGAAATAAAAAAACACCTATATATTTTGATAAAAAAGATAGAGGAAGACATCATTATATTATTTGAAAATCTTGAGGATGAAAATCTGTATTTATTTGATACCTTGCTCGTCAAGATATGTGGAATTGAGACTGACTTTGAGTTATAGACCCACACTGAGATTTAGTTGAAGATATTTTAGCATTTACTCCTAAAGAAAGGGCTCGTGATACTATAGTTTTTGATCCAGCAGATGATGAATATCCAATGTGATTAAATATGTTAGAAGTTATATCTTCTGATATAGAAAATAGAAAAAGAGAAATGGATAGAGCAGCAATGGATGCTACTGAAATATTTATAAAAATATTTTGAGATGAAGTTTTTGGACCTCGTATACAGCATTATTTTAGAAATTGATGTTTGACTTTGATGGAAGATGTTGAGGATTGATGAACTTTGATAGATGTTCCAAGACTTTTTGTTGATGATCGATTTATGAAATACAAAACTTCAAAAATTACAAATCCTGTAGTAAAATCATTTTGGGAACATGAATATGCAAATACTTGAGATAGAGAAAAACAAGAAATGATACCTTATTTCTCATCAAAATTTGGGCCATTTATTACAAATACAACTATTAGAAATATTATAGGTCAGCCAAAATCGGCTTTTAATATTAGAGATATAATGGACAATAAAAAAGCTCTTTTAGTAAATTTATCAAAATGAAAAATTTGAGCTTTAAATGCACAATTACTTTGATTAATATTTGTTTCAAAAGTTAATATGGCAGCGATGTCTAGAGCAGATATGAGAGAAGAAGATAGAAAAGATTTTTTTATGTATGTTGATGAGTTTCAAAACTTTGCAACAGAAACTTTTTGAGAGATTTTAAGTGAGGCTAGAAAATATAAACTTGCTTTAATAATGGCACATCAATTTATAGCTCAAATAGGATGACAAAATTGACAAAAATGAGATAAACCATCAATTAAAGATGCCGTATTTTGAAATGCTTGAACAATTATGTCATTTAAAGTTTGAGCTGAAGACGCAGAGTATTTAGAAAAAGAATATGCTCCACTTTTATCACAACAAGATATAATTGGTATTGCAAATTTTACAACTTATGTTAAACTAAATATAAATAATGCTACAACTCGTCCATTTGATATGAAAACACTTTGGGATAATAATTATAAAAATGTAGAAGCAGCAAAAATTATAAAAGAATACTCAAGAAAAAAATATTGAAGAAAGAAAAAATATGTAGATATGGAAATTGAGGCAAGACTTTGAATCACTTAAAAAAATTTAAAAATTAATATTTATTTATGAAAAAAATTTTAGTAAAAATTCTTTTGATATTAAGTTTTATACTTATACCAAGTTTTTCTTTTGCAAACAATAATATAAAAATAACAAATGAAAATACTGGTAGAGATACAAATAATGATTATTTAAATGAAATTGAAGGAAATGATTTTTTTTATGTTTGAACAACTTGAGAAAAATGAATAAAATATTTTTTACTTAATATAGCTCGTGATCTAAGAGTTATAGTTTTTGCATTAGTTTTATTTTTTGCTGTTATTATGGTTATAAAGCTAATTTTTTGAGAAAACACAGATGAAGAGCAAAAAAAATTAAAAATGTGAATTATTTGGGCTTCGGTTTGAATAATTGTTATGCAAATAGCATTCTCAGTATACAAAGTTATGTTTGATTATTCAGTTGATAATAATTTAGCAAATAAGGCTGTAGAAAAATTAATAGAACCATTTACTGAAATGTTAATGTTACTTGCATCTTTTGCATTTCTTGCTATGTGAATTTATGCTTTTTATAAAATAATTACAGCTGGGTGAGATGATGAATGAATAAAAAAATGAAAATCTATTATATTTCAAGCAATTATTTGATTTATAGTTATAAAATTTGCTGATATAATAGTTAAAAATACATTTAATCCTGATTGTGGAGGGTGAGGTATACTTCATTATTATTGAACTAGTATATGTCAAAATGTTACAGGAAATGCTAAAATAATTACAACACTACTTAATTGGTTTAATACATTTCTTGCTATAATTATGGTTTTAATGATTATTTATGCATGATTTTTAGTTTTAACTTGAGCTTGAGATGATGAAAAACAAAAAAAAGCCAAAAAAATATTACTTTATATATGAATATGAATGTTAATTTTAGTATGAAGTTATTTGATTTTAACTTTCTTTATAAATAAATTTTAATAAAAAAATATGAAAAAAACTTTTATAAAAATATTTTTATTATTTTCAATTATTTTTAGTGTAAATTTTGTAAATGCTTGAAATATAGATTTTAAAAAAGCACAAGATGCTACATCTAAAATAAAAGATGTATCTATAAATGCAAAAACTTGAGATATGAAAAATCAAGTATGACAAACTACAAACAATATTTTAAAAACTTTTAAAATAGTTATTTGATGACTACTTGTTATATATTTAGTTTATGCTTGAACTATGATGGTTATATCTATGTGAAGTGATGAGGCAAGATTATCAGAAAGTAAAAGATCTATATGGTATGCTATAATATGATTGTTATTTGTAAATATACCTTGATTATTATATAGTTCGTTTTCAGACAAAAGGACAACTGATGATATCACATCAACAACTTGAGATTGAATAACTATTTATCAAAGAAATATATTTATGAATTCAAGTGTTTTTTGAAATACTTTAGGAAATATAATAACTTTTTTAGAAATAGTTATAGTTTGAATAGCTATTTTTATGATAGTTTATAGTGGAATAAAAATAATTATAGCCTCTTGAGATGAAGAAAAAGTATCTGAATCAAAGAAAAAAATATTATGGTCACTTGCTTGACTTATATTTATTTGAATTATGGAAGTTTGGAGAAATGTAATGTTTAAGTGAGATTTCAAATGACAATGACAAGAATTATTTGCAACTTTAGCTAATTTAGCATTATTTTTTGCTTGACCTATTGCTATATTTTTTCTATCACTTGCAGGGTATTATTATATCACTTCTTGATGAGATGATGACAAAGTTAAAAAAGCTAAAAGTATTGTGTTTAATACATTAATAGCTGTTTTAATTTTAGTTTGAACTTATACTATACTACTTGATTTAAAGACTTTAAACTTTTAATATAAATTATTTATTATGAAAAAAATAATACTTTCTTTTTTCTTTTTAATTTTACTTATTGTTTGAAATAATGTTTTTGCAGAAAAAACAACTCAAGATATTGATAAAGAAATAAAAGCATTAGAAGAACAATTATCAAATACACCACAAGATAGTGTATCAACAAGAATTAGGCAAGATATATCTGATTTAGAGGCTGAAAAAGCAAAAGCATCAAACACTAACTCAGAAGTTACTCCTATAAAAGTAAAAGTAACTGAAAAAGTTCCTTGAGGAAATTGTACTTGAGATGATGAAAAATGATATGAATGTCGAATAAAACCTTGATTTAAATCAGTTCAAGCAATTATTTGAAATATTATAAAATGGTTTACAGCTATTTGTGCCCTTAGTTGAGTTTTGTTTATTGTTATTAACTGAATTATGTTATCAACAGGGACAGATACTTCTGAAGTTAAAAAAAGAATTGTAAAATGAATTATATGATTAGTCTTAGTATTACTTTCTTGAGTTATACTAAATATGATAGCTCCTTGGGTTTATAAATAAAATTAAAAAATCGCTTAAATTTAAGCGATTTTTTAATTTTATTATATTTTTTGCTTTAATAATCATATAAAAAACACTTTTTACTTGCAAAATATAAAAAAATTATTATAAATTAATTATTATAAATTAATTTCTTAAATATGTCTGAAAATAAAGATTTAGAAAATGATGATTTAGATGAAAATACTCAAGAAAATGAAGAGAAAGATCAAACTACACTAGCTGTTCCAACTTGAATAGTTTATGATTGAGATATAAATAGAAGCATAAATGATGAAATGGAAACTTGTTATTTAGACTATGCGATGTCTGTTATAGTTTCAAGAGCATTACCAGATGTAAGAGATTGATTAAAACCAGTTCATAGAAGAATACTTTTTTCAATGCACGAACAATGACTTAGATTTTCTGCAAAATTTAGAAAATCAGCTACAGTAGTTTGAGATGTGTTATGAAAATATCATCCACATTGAGATAGTTCTGTTTATGAAGCGATGGTTAGAATGGCTCAAGATTTTTCATTAAGATACCCTCTTGTTTTAGGTCAATGAAACTTTGGTTCAATGGACTGAGATGGAGCTGCTGCATATAGATATACTGAAGCTAAAATGACAAAGTTAACAGAATATATGTTATCTGATATAGAAAAAGAAACAGTTTTATTTAGAGATAATTTTGATACAACAAGACAAGAGCCATCTGTTTTACCAAATAGGATTCCAAATTTACTTATGAATTGAGTTATGTGAATTGCTGTTTGAATGGCAACAAACATACCTAGTCATAATTTATGAGAACTTTGTGAAGCTATAAATTATTTATTAAAATCTACTAATGTAGAAGAAGTTACTATAGAAGATTTAATGCAATTTATTAAATGACCTGATTTTCCAACTTGATGAATAGTTTATGATAAAGAAGCTTTATTGACAGCTTATTCAACTTGAAGATGATCAGTTGTTATGAGATGAGTTGCTTCTATTGAAGAAAATTTAAAATGAAGAAAATACATCCATATTTCAGAAATTCCTTATGGATTAAATAAAGCATCATTTGTAGAAAAAATAGCAGAACTAGTAAAAGAGAAAAAAATAGTTTGAATTTCTGATCTAAGAGATGAATCAAACAAGGACTGAGTTAGAGTAATAGTTGAATTAAAAAAAGATGCTTTTCCTAAAAAGATTTTAAATCAATTATATAAAATGACTCAATTGCAATCAAGTTTTTGATACAATATGATTGCATTGTGAGAAAGATGAATGCAACCAAAATTATATAATTTAAAAGAAATTTTACTTGAATTTATAGCTCATAGAAAAGAAGTAGTTACAAATAGAGTTATTTATGAATTAAAAATAGCTCGTGCTAGAGCTCATATTTTAGAATGATTAAAAATAGCTTTAGATAATATCGATGAAGTTATAAAAGTTATTAGAGCTTCTTATGATGATGCTGAAATTCAATTACAAAAAACTTTTGGATTATCTGAAATACAAGCAAATGCTATTGTAGAGATGAAATTAAGAAGATTACAATGACTTGAAAAAGAAAAAATTGAAGAAGAATTAAGAGAAAAATTAGCATTTATTGAAGATAGTGAGGACATCTTAGCTAAACCAGAAAGAGTTATTGCTATTGTTATTGAAGAATTAGATGAAGTTAATAAATTATTTTGAGATAAAAGAAGAACTCAAATAAATAATAGTAAAATTTGAGAATTTAATCCTCGTGATACGATTGCAAATGAAGAAGTAGTTATTACTTTATCAAAAAATAGTTATATAAAAAGAATATTATCATCATCATTTAGAACTCAAAGAAGATGATGAGTTTGAGTTACAACTGCAACAAAAGACGAAGATGAAATTAAATTAATTTTATCTACAAAAAATCATAATGATATATTGTTTTTTACTTCAAGATGAAGAGTATTTACACTTCCTGCATTTGAAATACCAGAGTCAAATAGAACATCAAAATGACAACCAATTATTAACTTATTATCACTTGATAAATGAGAAGAAATTGCTTCAATACTTGATATAACAGAAGAAAAAAATAAATATTTATTTTTTGTAACTTCAAAATGAACTTCAAAAAAATTATTACTTGATGAAGTTAAAAAAATTAGATCAAGTGGACTTATTGTATTAAAAATAAAAGAAGATGATTCGCTTGCTTGGGTAAAAACAACTTCTTGAAATGATAATATATTTATAGCAACTCGTGATTGAAAGGCAATTCAATTTAATGAAGATGATGTAAGACCTATGTGAAGAACAGCTTCTTGAGTTAGATGAATAAAATTAAAGCAAGAAGATGAAGTAATGGAAGTTTGAGTTGTTTGAACTCCGGATAAATATGTATTGATAGTTACTCAAAATGGTATGTGAAAAATATCAGAAATAACAGAATATAGAGATCAAAATAGATGATGATCTTGAGTAAAAGCTATGAATGTAACTACAAAAACTTGAAAAGTTATTTCAGCAATGACTCTAAAAGAAGAAGATTTACTTGATACTGATTTACTTTTAATGAGTAAATGATGACAAACTATAAGGCTTCCTTTAAAATGAATTAGAGTAACATCAAGAGTAACACAATGAGTTATTTTAACAAAAATTAGATGAGGAGAAGATGAAATAGTTTCAGCTAGTTTAATGAAATGAGTTGAAGAAGAAGATGAAATAATAAAATAATCTTGATTATTTTAAATATTTTATTAAAATAATTTTCAAATAGCGTTATTAGTAGCAAACAACTACAAGCTGGAGGAAGAAAAAGTTTTAAAAACTCTATTAGAACCTCTCAAAGTTGAAACACTTTGTAAAAAAACTAAAATTAAGAATGATTTTTGGTGGCACCTTTTGAAAAAATTAATTTCAAACCAAAAAGTATAAAAATATTTTTTAAATATCTTTATACTTTTTTATTTTTTTAAATATTAAAATATGCTTAGAACACATACTTGTAATGATTTAACTCTAAAAAATGATGGAGAAAAAGTTACTTTATCTTGATGGGTTTCAAATAGAAGAGATCATGGAGGAATTATATTTATAGATTTGAGAGATAGATATTGACTTACTCAAATAGTTTTTGATCCAGAATATAGTGAAGATGCTCATAAAATAGCAAATGAATTTAGATCAGAATTTGTTATACAGGCTTCTTGAACTGTTAGATCAAGACCTGATTGACAAGCTAATCCAAACTTACACTCTTGAGATATAGAAGTAATTATAACAGAAGTTAAAATACTTTCAAAATCAAAAACTCCTCCATTTGAACTTGATGATTTCAAAACTACTTCAAATGAAGAAATAAGATATAAACATAGATATATTGATTTAAGAAGAAAAAAAGTTTTAAACAATGTATTATTTAGATCTAAATTTTTAAACTTTACAAGAAATTGGTTTTATAATAATCAATTTAATGAAGTTCAAACTCCTATATTTACAGTTTCATCACCAGAATGAGCAAGAGATTTTTTAATTCCTTCAAGATTACATCCAGGTAAATTTTATGCACTACCTCAAGCTCCACAACAATATAAACAACTTTTAATGGTTTGATGAGTTGATAAATATTTTCAAATAGCTCCTTGTTTTCGTGATGAAGACCCAAGAGCAGATCGTCACGCTTGTGAATTTTATCAAATAGATTGTGAAATGTCATTTGTTGAAAGAGAAGATATATTTAAAGTAGTTGAAAATTATATATTTGATTCAGTAAAATCTCTTTCAAATAAAGAAATAATGGATCAAAAATTTTACTCAATGTCTTATGATGAGGCTTTAAATAATTATTGATCAGACAAACCAGATTTAAGATTTTGAATGAAATTTATTGACTTAACAGATATTTTTTCAAATTCTAATTTTTCAGTATTTAAATCAGTTTATGATAATTCTTGAGTTATAAAAGCAATAAAACTTGAATGACAAGTTATGTCAAGAAAAGATATTGATGAATTAACTGAAGTTGCTAAAAATGAAGGAGCAAAATGACTTGCTTATATTATTTATGATGACAATGAAGAATGATGAAAAAAATCACCTATTTTAAAATTTATGAGTGAAGATGAAATTAAGGAAATTGAAAGTAGATTAAATCCAAAATCAGGTGATATAGTGTTTTTTTCAGCAGATGAATTTACAAAAGCTGTTGGTATTTTAAATAAAGTAAGACTTGCTTTAAGAGACAAATTTAATTTAGCAGATAAAAATAAACTTGCTTTATGTTGGATAATTGATTTCCCAATGTTTGAACAAGACCCAATTTCATGAAAAATAGACTTTGCACACAATCCATTTTCTATGCCTATTTGATGAATAGAAGCATTTAATAGTGATAATTTATTAGCAATGAAAGCAAATCAATATGACCTTTCTTGTAATTGATATGAGATACTATCATGATCTCTTCGTAATTATGATGTAGAAATTTTAATTAAAGCATTTGAAACTGTATGAAGATCTAAAAATGAAGTAATTGATAAATTTTGAGCAATGTATGAAGCTTTCCAATACTGAGTTCCACCACATTGAGGTTTTGCTATTTGAATGGATAGATTTATGATGATTTTAACAGATGAGTCAAATATAAGAGAAGTTTATGCTTTCCCAAAAGCTTGAAAAGCTCAAGATCTTATGATGAATGCACCAAGTTTGATAGATGAAGAACAATTAAGAGAGTTACATGTGAGTGTAATTAAAAAAGATTAAAAAATTACACAAATTTAGTAAATAATTAACTATATTTTCTTATTGATTTATTGATATTTTTTATTATAGTTTTATTTAATAATTTAAATAAATAGTTTTTATGAAAAACCAAATACAAAATCTAAAAATATCTTTTTTAGACAAATTAAATAATATATCTTCTTTAGAGGAATTAAAAGAATTAAATGATGAATTTTTATGAAAAAAATGATTATTAAATGATATCTTAAAATGATTAAAAGATTTATCTATTGAAGATAAAAAAGATATTTGAGTTCTTGCCAATGAATTAAAAGAAATTATAAAAAAAGAAAGTTTAGAAAAAGAAATTGAAATTGAAAATATTAATTATAAAAAAATAGAAAAAGAAGAAGATATTGATGTAAGTTTAGAGTTTAAATCAAAAGAAAAAGGATATTTGCATCCTATATCACTTACATCAAAGATTTTAGAAGATATTTTTATATCATTATGATTTAAAATAGAGGATTGACCACAAGTAGAAACAGAAGAGTTTAATTTTGATAAACTAAACATACCAGCAAATCACCCCGCAAGAGATGTTTGGGATACTTTTTGGGTTAGTGATGAAATAAATCAACATAAAAATCCTTGAGATAAATATTTACTTAGAACACATACTTCACCAGTTCAAATTAGAACTATGTTAAAAGGAGAATTACCTATAAAAATAATAGTTCCAGGTAGGGTTTTTAGATATGAACAAGAAGATGCAAGACATACATCAAATTTTTATCAACTTGAATGACTTGTAGTTTGAAAAAAAGTTACTTTTTGAGACTTAAAATGGACTTTAGATACTGCTATGAAAAAACTTCTTTGAGAAGATACAAAACTAAGATTTAGGCCAAGTATATTTCCATTTACTGAACCTAGTGCTGAAATAGATATAAGTTGTCAATTATGTAATTGAAAATGAACTTGATGTAGAATGTGTTCTGAAACAGGTTGGGTAGAATTACTTTGAGCTTGAATGGTTCATCCAAAAGTTTTAAAAGCATGTAATATAGATCCAAATGAATATAGTTGATTTGCTTTTGGTATGTGAATTGATAGAATTGCAGCTCAAAGATACTCAGTCTCTTCATCAAGAATGTTTTATCAAAATAAATTAAAATTAAATAATCAATTTTAAAAGAAAATAAAAAAACTTAAGTGAAAACTTAAGTTTTTTTAGATTGATTTTATATCTTTTAGAATTTCTTTTTCAATTTCATCCATAAATGTAATATACAATTTTGGAGTAATAATTTCTTTACAATATAAATCATTAATAACATTTTCTTCTAGTTTTAAAAGAGATTTATCAGCAAGTTTTCCTTCTACTACTGAAATTTCAGTTTTATGTTCGTTAAAAATAGTATCTTTTTTCTCATTTGCAATGAGATTAAATTTTTTGTAAAGATCAATAATTTCATCAAACATTTCTTTTTCAAAACCAAAGTTTATTTCAGAAAGCATTTTTAATTCTTTAATTACTTTTCTAGTAATAATAGCTTTTGTTCTATTTATTACATAATTATCAATAAAATTATTTTTTTCATTTGAAAAGAACTCTACTAGTTTTTGGAAAAAATCTAATGATATTTTTTCATCAGCAATATCTTTTAATTGAGGTTTTCCTAATTCAAGTCTTTCAATTTGTCTATTAATTTTATTTAAAATATATTTAAAATTTTTTTCTTCAATTTCATTATATGAAAATAAATCTTTCAAATATTGTTTTTCAATTCAAAGAGCATGAAGTGAAAGTGCTCTTTGGATTAATGATTTTCAATTATCTTTTCATTGTGTTTTGATAAAATTTTTCAAAATTTCAACAGAATTTTTTAATTCTTTTTCATATTTCTTTTTTAAATTATTTACTTCGCTAATAGTAAGATATTTTTTTTGGTATAGACTATCCAATTTTTCAAGCATTTTTAAGTATGCTAAAATTTTTCATTCTTGTTGCTCAAATTTTTCTAAATCATGAAGTTGAGTTGTTCATAATTTTTTCATCATATAACCAATAGTAGTTGCTTTGATAAAAAGAGTAAACATAATGCTTCAAATAGTAATAACAATTAAAAATTCTCTTATATCAAAATCAAATTTCCATCCAATTGATTGTTGAAATATAAGAATTTTATCATAATTAGTATCTCATATTCAAGGTATCATAAGTACCATCATTAATGCTAATGCTCATCTTAAACTTCCCCAAGAAAGTAAATGTTGCCAAGAAGCAGGGATATGTTCCTCTAATTTGAAAGCATTTAAAAAACCAATAGGAACATAAATACTTATAGCTCTTGCAATAATTACTATAACAATAGTTGCAAGTATTGGGATGATAAACATTCAAAAATTTACATTTATGTGAGAAAGTATAAGTCACATAAGTATAAATACTAGTGAATTACATAAAAATGCAAAAAATTCCCAAAATTGATTCATATGTGCTTCTACTTTTGGAGATATTTTATATCTTCCATAGTTTCAAATAATAATTCAGGCAATAGAAGTAGCAATTACTCAAGAAATTTTTATATCAAATCATAAAATATTTATATTATGAGAAATTATTTCAGAAAGTATAAAAGTTAAATGAGCTAAAATCATAGTTAAACTGATTTCAGCCATTTCATTATTTTTAATTTTTCAAATTATTTTTGAAAATAATATTCAAGTAAAACTTCAAAATAATATTCCACCAATCATCATTGATATAAATGAACCAAATCCTTCTATATAAGTAGATACAGACATTTCTCCATTTAACACAATTCCTAAAATTACAAGAAATAATGCTAAAGAAGTTCAATCATTAAATAAACTTTCTCATTCAAAAATTAAAGTAAGTCTTCTTGGAGCTCAAATATTTTTAAATATAGAAAGTACTGCTACTGGGTCTGTTGCAGAAATAAGACTTCAAAATAATAAACATACTAAAAATGGTATTTGAAATCCAAGTAGTGGGAAAATAAAGTACATAAGTCCACCAATAACAAAGGTTGAAATAATAAGACCTATAATAGCCAAACTACTAATTGATTTCCAGTTTTTTATAACTTGCCTATAATTCATATTATAAGCAGATTCAAATATTAATATTGGTAAAAATACATAAAATAATACATCTGGAGTAAGCTCAAAATGATTAATAAAAGAGAAAACTTCTATTTTAGAAAGAGGAATTAATAGCAGTCATACAATAATTAATAATACTGTATAGGGAAAATTAATTTTCTTAGATAAAAGGTATGTAAAAATAGAAATAGTGAGTAAAAAAAATAGTGACAAACTTGCACTTAAAAATGTAACTTCCATAAGAATTTAAAAAATAATATAAAATAAAATACTATAGTAATTATTTTATTACATTAGGAGGTTGTCATGATAGTATGATATTATAAAAAAGAGACATTTTTTATTTTATATTATTTTTTTAAATAAAACATCCAGATTATATATTTTTTATTTTTGTGTCAAATATTTTATTAAAAAATCCTCTTTAAATAACTTAAGTTATTTAAAGAGGATTTTTTAATAATTTTTATGGTATCAGTGAGTGGAATTGAACCACCGACCTCGGGGATATGAATCCCGCGCTCTAACCAACTGAGCTACACTGACGAATTAATTACAAAATTAGGAATTACCAATTAGAAGTTTTTAAAATTTAACTTTTAATTTATAATTCCTAATTTATAATTTTAATTTTGGTTGCGGAGGTCTGAATCGAACAGACGACCTCAAGGTTATGAGCCTTGCGAGATGCCACTTCTCTACTCCGCGATATATTTTTAAAATGGCACGGCTACGGAGAATCGAACTCCGGTTGCCGGGATGAAAACCCGATGTCCTAACCACTAGACGATAGCCGCAAATATTTTTGCTTATAAATAAAGCCTTGATATTATATATATTTTTTTTTCTTGTCAAATTTTTTTTGCTTAATTCTTGTATATTTTAGATAAAAGAAGTTTTAATTTAAAAATCCTTTTATTTATCACTTTTTCTTCTATTGCACTCTCTACAAAGCATTTGGCAATTATCTATAGAGGTTTTTCCTCACTGACTCCAAGGAGTGATATGATCTGCTTCCATTTGATTAATCTCAAAATGACTTTCATCTTTTGATTTTCATTTTTTTATACATAAAGCACAAATTCCACCTTGAGTTTCATAAACTTGTCTTTTTTGAGTATCACTAAAAGTTCTTATACTTAAGTGTTTTTCATCTCAAGAAAGTAAATATTCATAAATTCATTTTTTAGAAGTCACATCATCATCTTGCATAAGTTTTTCAACTTCTGTTTTTAAAGTATTTGTGTTGTATAAATTATTTTTGTATTTATTAAAAAATACTCACCATTCAAGTCATTTTTGTTCTTTTCTATAATCAGGAAATAGTTTTTTAATCCAAGCAATTACATCTTGAAAATATTGCCAAATCTCATTTGCATCTTTGTTGTGTTGATGAATTGACATATACTCTTCAATTTTTCAGTTATTTATCCAAGAAATAACTTTTTCTAAATATTCTTGTCTGATAGGACTTCAAGTCATATATTTTTCTCATAATCCATATGCTGGACAAGTGCTTTTTGAAAAATGTCTTTTTGCATCTGTTAACCATTCTCAAGTATAAACTGCATTTCTTAATTCTTGAGGAGTAAGTTTTTCTCAAGCAATATTTATTGTTTGAAACCAATCAAGTTTTTCTTTGTCAGTTCATTTACAAAAATACACCATCAATTTATAATCAAGGATTTGATTTTTTTCAGTATCTGTAAGATTATGAAAATATCTGTTTTCAAGAGAAAAATTTCACTCAACATATTCACAAATACTTATAGTTCTTTGTTGACCATCAAGAACTTCTAGTGTATTATCTTCATTTTCTACAAAATACATTACATTAAGTGGAAAATCTTTTTTGATAGTTTCAATAACTGCATTTCTTTTTTTGTCATCATACACAAACTCTCTTTGGTATTTTGGTCTTATATTTAGCTTTCAATTCAGTCAAATAACTCATTCTTCTTGATTATTTATGTATCAAGTGGTAAGTTCTTTTATAGTGATTTCATGGAGTTGTATTTGCATGGGTTTTTAGTTAAGTTTTAAATATTTTATTTAGGTTTAATTAATATTCTAAAATAGGGACTTTTTCAATTTACAACTAAATCTTTTTCATCATTTCATTTTCTAAATTTAATTATCTCAAATTGTTCAGGATTATATTTATCTATAAAAGTTATAGGAACTCACATAGCTCATTTATAATCAAGTGGTATTTCTGCTACTTTATCTATATTTATAGCATCATAATTATCATATTTTGGATAATACTCTTCATTTCAAAGATAAGTTTTATATAAAATCATTTTTTCATTTCTTTTGTTGTGCTCTAGGTTCGTATACCAATTTATAGCTGGAGTTTTTATATAATTTTTTCAAAAATATCATTTTTGTTTACAAAAATTAACATTTGCTTCAAGAGTATTTTCATAGATTGATTCAAAAACTAAACTCATATTAAACCCATATCATGACCAAAGTTTATTTTCTTTTATTAAAGGAAAAATCTCTTTATATGTTATAGCATTCATATTTCATAAAACTAAAAACTTTTTATCATATTCATAAAGCTGAGCTATATATTCTCTAAAAAGTGAAAATGGTGGATTTGTTACCACTATATCTGATATTTTTAATATCTCTATACTTTCATTACTTCTAAAATCACCATTTCAAGAAAGTTTCTCTCAGAAATGTTTAAATACTTCTCAATTTTCAAAAAGAGAAAGGTTTTTAATATATTTTGTGATTTCATCAATATTTTTAGAATTTACTTCTATTTTATAGGTTTGTTTTTGCTCATGAAAGTGAGTGGTAATAAGTTTTTTAAGTCATAAATGCTTAAAGTTTCATACAAAATACCTAAAAAAATTAGAGTATTCTGGATCATCACAATTACAAAAAACTATTTTATCTTTAAAGTGATGTTTATAGTTTTTTAGCTCATTTTCAATATCATTAATTTGAGTATAAAATTCATCATTTTTAGCTTTATTAGCTTTTCTTAAATTTGAATTTCAAGATTTCTTTGTCATAAAAAAGCACTTACTGTTAAAGTAGGTGCCAAAATAAAAGGTTTTTTAAAGTTGTAGTTTTAGCAAACAAAAAGGAGGATTTAATCACCTTAATGTTCGCCAAAACTACAACTTTTTACTCAACAAATGAATATTTAGAGGAAAGGATAATTAAACCCTCCATATTTGATTTGTTAAGTAATGTAAAATTTGTAATTTTGGCTTTTGTAGTTTATGATTTTTTTAAAGAAATTCAAGTTTAAAAGAAAAATCCCAAAGATATAATCTTTGGGATTTTTCTTAGAGTTATTTTTGGAGTCGCACGGGGAAAGATTTAGTTATAATTACTAGTAAAAACCTTCTTTTCCCTATCAGTTTTCATTTCAAAACCTACTCCAGCAGAACTAACAATATAACCTCTTAAATAAACTAGTATAAATTTAAATTTAGATAATTGCCAATATTCGTTGGACATGCCACTCTCAAAAGTAGTTTTAACATATTTTTAAGTTAAAAAATAATTTTATAGTCGTCCATGCGACTAACTTAATTTATTAAAAAAGCTTAAATTTGCAAGTTTTGAAGAAGAAGCCTACTCCTTTAAATAGTAAATAAAGTAATAAAGAAAAATAATAAATTAATAAATAATATCTTAAATGCATAAGCTATATTATTCATTTTTTCATTTGCAATAGTTGAATTTATGTGTATCTGCTCTAAAATTTGATTTTCTTTTTCTTTAATTGTTAATATTTGAAAATCTTTTACATAGTCTAATATTTTCATATTTGAAATATGTCTAAAAAAGAAAAAAGACTTATTATTAGAATTATTTTTAAAGTTTGGGAAAATTACTCTAAATAGAAAATATATTCATAATATTAAAGTAAAAATAAAATAAAGAAATATAAAAATTTTTATACAACTATTTTCTTGAAAAATTCTTTTTATGTCCTGTATATTTTGAGCTATATAACTTATTCATAGTCAATAATATGCAGATAATAAAATCAATTTTTGTTCTATAAATCTTAACCATTCACTTATTCTAATAAGCTCATTTTGAAGAAAGTCTATATTATTTTTCATAGTTTGATTTTACTTATTATCTAATTGAATTATTTTTTGACACCATTCTTTTCAATGTGTAGAACACCACATACTTTTTAACATATATGCTTTATCAAAATCAAATTTATCATTTTGTGATAAGTCTACCTCTTCCCATAAATCTACTTTTTCCCCTGTTTCTTTTTCATTACAACATCAACAAGATTTTAAAATCAACTCCTCTTTTCATAAATTTTTAAAAAATCTATCTGAAACTATTAATTCTCAATCATTTGATAATGATGCTAATTTAGCTGACATATTTACAGGTTTTCAAGCCCAAACTTCATTTTTTCTTCTATCTCTTCTATCACTATCTTTTAGTCAAATTTGCTTAACTAAAACAGTTTTTTGGTCAATTCACATATGAAATCAAATATCAATATTTTTTCACTCAAATTTTTTATCAATCAACACCTTAAAAGTCCTCTGAGCAAATGTTTTGAAAGTTATAGCAGATGATAAAGCTGTATAAATTTTATTTGCACTAAATAATGCAAAAACTCCATCTCATTTGACATCAATATATTCTGCTCACATTTCATGGAATATCTTTATTGCTGTTCCTGTAAATAATTCATAAATTGATGCTGTAGATTTTTCATGAAGTGTAGCACTCAGTTTTGTAGATCATCTTATGTCTACAAAAATAGATACTATATCTTTTATTTTATACCAACTATTCATTTTATAATTTCAATCTGCTGGTAAAGTATTTCTATCAGTTATAGAAATGGGGTTTTGAAATATAGTTTTTGCATCATTTACTATACCATTTACAGAATCTAAATATAAACTTTGTGTCATATATAATAATAATTAATTTTTAAAAAAGTTTTATAAGGCTATAACCTTTAAATTTCATATTTATAATAAGAAAAATTTTATCTAAGTCAAAATAAATTGAATAAATTGACTAAATATATTTTGAAAGTGAATAAAATAATTTGATTTTTTAATCTTTATAAATAAACTGATTCCAATTAAAAATTAAAATTATAAAATATGTGACTTTATAACTTAGATTTACAAGTTTTAGAAACATTAAAAAATTTAATATCAAATAATGAAAAAGTATCTGTAAGAAAGGTATCTAGAATGCTTTGAATGGAAAAATCTTTAAGATCTGTTCAATTATCAATTGAAAGATTAAAAGAAAACTGAAAACTTTTTATTAATATTGACTGAAAAATCGAACTCATTAAAGAAAATTGAATTTTAAATATAAAAACAAAGTTAATTCCTTTAATTTGAGATATTGCTTGTTGATGACCTATTTTAGCTCAAGAAAATATTGAAACCTATTTCCCTATATCAGAAAATATGATAAAAGGAAATAATAATTATTTCTTACTTAGAGCAAATTGAGATAGTATGAATAAAATAGGAATTGAAGATTGAGATATTATTTTAATTAGACATAATACAGATTGTAGTAATTGAGATATTGTTGTTGCTTTAATAGATGATAGTGCAACTTTAAAAGAATTTAGAAAAGAAAATTGAATCATAAAACTTATTCCCAGGTCTACTAATCCAGCAAATAAAACGATAATTGTGACAGAAAATTTAATTATTCAAGGTATTTTTGAAAAAAATTTATGAAAAATTTAGTTTTTAATACTCTCATATGTCTACTAAATTTCCAACAACAGAAAATTGAATCTTGCAAGTTTCAGAAATCATAATTAACCAAATTATAAAATGATGAGATAAATTTAAAATAAAAAATAATGATAAAACTTCTGTAATATTTTTAGCTTGAGCTCCATGAGCTGGAAAAACTGAATTTATCAAATCACTTCCAAAGAACTTAGACTTCTTTTTTGTAGATATTGATAGTTATAGAAGCTATTTTGAGGGATATAAATGAAGTAATGCTCACAAGTATCAAAGTGCTATGAGTAGTGTCGTAAATCATGTTTTAAAATATTGCTTTCAAAATGAGATAAAATTTATTCTTGATGGAACTTTTAAAAGTTTAGTTCATGCAAAAAGAAATATAGAAAACTGTATTAAAAAGAAAAGAAGGATAGAAATATATTTTATTTTTCAAAATCCTTATATTTCTTATTATTATACTTATTTAAGAGAGTTAAATGAAGAGAGAAATGTTCCACTTGATAAATTTATTGAATGTTTTTATAATTCAATTGAAAATATTTACATAGTGGCAAACAAAAACAAATCTTTAAAGCTTTATATATGTGAAAAAGATAATAATGATTCACATTTATTTTGAAAAAAAGATTATAATATACATGAAGAAATTAAGAACATAACAAAATTTTGCAATTTTTATAATATTGGTTACAATTGAAGTGAATTTACAAATAAACATATTTTAGAGAATGGTTTAGTAAATTTCAAAAAAAAATTAGAATTAATTTCCCCGTTATTAAGATGATATTTATTTCTTAAAAAAACATTATGACAAAACAAACAAAAAGACTCATAGAAATGTGATTAAAATGAAGTATAAAAGAACAATCAAAGTTATTTAACCAAAATTTTATCACCCGTTTTCTTTATAAAGTTGCAGTGAAAAAATCACTCAAATCTAAATATTAGAAACACTAAAAATCCTCTCAAAAGAGAGGATTTTATAATTCATTAAATTATTGTTTTTTCAACTTCCTCTTTTAAACTTAAACTTTCTCAAAATCTTTTCATAAGAAACCTCAGATATCTCAAACATATTTTTAATTTTATTTTGTAAAATTCATTTTTTATATATACTTTGTTATAAATTTACCTTTTTATAAGTAGACTTTTTTAGTTATGCTTATATAATTTAAAAAATTTATTTAATTAAAATCATAAAAAATGTTTATAGATGAAGTTGCTATTAAAATAGAAGCTTGAAAGTGATGAGATTGAGTTGTTACTTGGAGAAGAGAAAAATACATACCAAAATGATGACCTTGGGGGTGAAACTGATGAGCTTGATGAAATGTATATTTACAAACAATAGTTAATTTAAATACATTATCTGATTTTCGTCATAAAAAAGTTTTAAAAGCAAATGATTGACAAAAATGAGGAACTAATTTAATGCAATGAGCTTCTTGAGAAGACTTAATTATTTATGTGCCTACTTGAACTATAGTAAGGGATTTAAATACAAAAGAAATAATAGTTGATTTATCTTCAAATAATTTAAAATTTTTACTTTGTTTGTGATGAAGATGAGGTTTTTGAAATGCTCATTTTACTACTTCAACAAGACAAGCTCCAACTTTTGCTGAAATGTGAGATATATGAGAATCTCGTGAAGTATTGCTTGAGTTAAAACTAGTTGCTGATATTTGAATTATATGAATTCCTAGTGCTTGAAAATCAAGTTTAATAGCATCAATTACAAATGTTAAACCAAAAATTTGAGATTATCCATTTACTACATTGATACCTCATTTATGAGTTTTAGATTATAAACAAAAATCTCTAGTTTTAGAAGATGTGCCTTGATTAATCCCAGGTGCTTCAAAATGAAAATGACTTTGAATAGAGTTTTTAAAACATATTGAAAGAACAAAAGTTTTATTGCATTTAATCGATTTGTATAGACTAGATAAAGCTATAAATGATTATGAAGATATTAGATTTGAATTATGAGAATTTTCAAAAAATATATTAAAAAAAGAAGAAATAGTTGTTTTTTCAAAATGAGATTTACTAGATAAAGAAATGAAAGATTTTATAGTTTGAGAATTTAAAAAGAAATATAGTGATAAAAAAGTTTTTGTTGTTTCATCAGCTACTTGAGAATGACTTGAAGAGTTAAAAGATTTTCTAGTTTCAAATTATACAAGTATTTATACAGATAACGAAGAAATTAATTTTATAAATAAAGAAGATTTAAAAATAATTAATTTAAAAGAAGTTTCAGATCCAAAACAAATAAATTTAGAATATTTATGAGATTATTCTTTTAGAGCTTCTTGAAAAAGACTTGAACAAATAGTTAGAATGACTAATTTTTCAAATAGTGAGGCTACTATGAGAGTTTATGATGTGCTTGATAAACTTTGAGTTATTAAAAAAATAGAAAAAGAATTAAAAACTATTTTAAAAGAAGAAGATATTGATAATAGTTTTTTCTTTGAGTGAAGTGATGATAGTTGATTTTCTCCAAAAGTCATTGTTTGAGAACAAGAAATTTTACTTGAAAAATTAAAATTTAATTTATAAAAATATGAAATTTAACTTAGATAACTTAGTAATAGAATATAATAATTTACAAGAAGAACTCTCAAAACCAGAGATTTTTAAAGATCAAAAAAAATTAAAAGAATTATCTTTTAAAAAAAAGCAACTTGAAGAAAGTGTAGAGCTTTACACAGAATATAAAAATGCTTATAAATCATTAGATGAAGCTACTGAGATGCTTTATAATGAAAAAGATGAGGAGTTAAGAGAACTTGCAAAAATGCAAAAAGATGAATCAGAAAGCATGATATTAGAATTAGAAGAAAAAATTAAAATATCACTTTTACCAAAAGATAAAGATGATGATAAAAATATTATAGTTGAACTTAGAGCAGCAGCTGGATGAGATGAAGCATCTTTATTTGCAGCTGAATTAGCAAAATCATATATGATATTTGCAGAAAATGAATGATTTAAAACAGAAGTTTCTGAAGAAAGTATAAATGAAACAGGATGAATAAAAGAAATGATTTTTGAAGTAAGATGAGAATGAGCTTACTCAAAATTTAAATATGAATCTTGAGTTCATAGAGTTCAAAGAATCCCTGAAACAGAAAGTAAATGAAGAGTTCATACTTCAACTATTACAGTTGCTATTATGCCTGAGGTTGATGAGGTTGATGTTGATATGAGAGAAGAAGATTTAGAAATTAAAGCTACTCGTGCATCATGAGCAGGTTGACAACATGTAAATAAAACTGATTCAGCAATACATATGACACATATACCAACTTGAATATCTGTATTTTGTCAAGAATGAAGATCACAACATAAAAATAAAGAAAAAGCATATCAAATTCTTAGGGCAAAACTTTATGCTGTTGAAGAAGAAAAAAGAGCAAAAGAATTATGAGAGCATAGATTATCTCAAGTTTGATCAGGAGATAGATCAGAAAAAATAAGAACTTATAATTTTCCTCAAGATAGAGTTACAGATCATAGAATTTGACAAAGTTTTTCTTGAATCCCACAAATTATGATGTGAAAATTATGACATATAATTGAAGCACTTGCCTTAGCTGATGAACAAGCAAAACTAGAAGCTGCATCTAAAATAAATTGATAAAATAAAAAAAATGTTTAAACCAATATCAAGAGAAGAATACCATAAAAAGATGAATTGAGTTGAAATTTTAGATAAAGATAATTGTCCCTTTTGTAAAGTTAAAGATCAAGAGTGACATATAATTTGGAAATGAAAATATTTTTATTTATTATATAACTTATCATCATATTCTTGAGATCATAGGCATATAATGGCTGTTCCTTATGATCATATAGTATTATCTAAAGACTTAACTTCTAATCACTTAACTGAATTAGCTGAAGTATATAAAGAAGTAGAAAAATTTTTTGCTTGAGAAAGTTATTTTTCTTTTACAAGAGAAACTTTGTTAAATAGAAGTGTAGAGCATTTGCATATGCATTTTTTATGATGAAAACTTGAATGAAAATTTTTAAGAAAAATGCTTGAATTACAATGATATCCTATTAATCAAAAATTAGTTTTGAATTAATGAAATATTTATTATAATAAGAATTATTATCATTATAAAAAAATATGTTAAAAATAGAAACTTGAATGAAAAATGAAATACTAAGAACTGTTAGTGAAGAGATTAAAAAATCTGAATTAGATTCTTATATAAAGCTTTGAAAAGAAATGATTAAATACATAAAAAATCCTAAAAATTGATGAGTTTGATTAGCTGCACCTCAAATTTGACACAATAAAAGACTTATAGTTGTTTCTTTGTTAAAAAATTGGGAAGATGAAAACTATAAAACAATCATGATGATTAATCCAAAAATACTTTCTCACTCAACAGAAACTGAAATAGAAAATGAATGATGTCTTTCTTTGCCTTGAGAAAAATGAAAAGTAGAGAGGTTTACAGAAGTGAAAATCTCTTTTATTGATGATAAAAAAAAGGAAAATATTTTATATTTAACTAAAACTCAATCAAGAATAGTTCAACATGAAATAGACCATATAAATGGTGTTTTATTTATGGATAAAGTTATAGTATAAAAATACTTGACTAAAATATAAATTTTCATATACTTCTAAATGAGAATAATTCTCATTTTAAAATTTAACTTTTAAAATTATGAAAAATTTATACTTAAAAGCCTTAAAAGCTTATCTTGAAATGCTTGAAATTCATATTGATACAAAAACATCTGATTTAGTGTTTCATGAAAAAACTTGAGATTTTTATGAAAAATTATTTGAAATAGCTCATAGTATTTGAGAAAGATATGTTGATTTAGATTGAAAATTAAGAGATGATAGTTTAGATTTGAAGAAACAAAAATCACTTGAAATTTTAAAAAGTTTATTAAAAGATATTGAAGATTTTTGAGAAAATAATAAATTATCATACGGGACAGATGATTTACTTTGATGAATTGCAGATGATTTAGAAGATTTAATTTGAACTGCTAAATGATTTAATAAATAATTATTAAAAAATACTATTTTAAAATAGTATTTTTTAATTTAAAATTTTCATAATTAAACTAGTATTTTTTTAAAAAAATATATAATCAAAGTAAATATTACTTTTAAAAAACTTAAGATGAATAATTTAGAAGATTTATTATTTAAAGAAATTACAAAAACTCCAAATGATATTTTATGAGATCTAAAAAAAAGAGATCCAAATAAAGTTGTTACAAGAATAGCTCCTAGTCCAACTTGATTTTTTCATATTTGAACTTTGTATACAACTATGGTTGATGAAATTTTTGCACATAAAAATAATTGAATTTTATTTTTAAGATCAGAAGATACAGACCAAAAAAGAGAAATAAAGTGAGCTATGAAAAAATATATTGATATTTTAAATATATTTTGAATTAGATTTGATGAATGACCTATTTGAGAAAATTTAAAAGATGTTTGAGATTTTTGACCTTATACACAAAGCCAAAGAGAAGAAATTTATAAGACTTTTATAAAAGATTTAATTAAAAAAGATTTAGCATATCCTTGTTTTTTAACTCAAGATGAAATTAATGAAATTAGAAGTATTCAAGAAGCTTCAAAATTGCCAACTTGAATTTATGATAATTACTCACCTTGGAGAAATGCTTCTTTTGATGATGTTAAAAAAGCACTTGAATCAAAAAAAGAATTTGTAATTAGATTTAAATCTCCTTGAAACTTTACTAAAAAAATAGAAATTTTTGATGAAATAAAATGAAGAGTTTCTATTGCAGAAAATTTTTTAGATATAGTGATTCAAAAAGTTTGAGGGTTACCAACTTATCATTTTGCACATGTGGTTGATGATTATTTGATGCAAACAACTTTAGTTATTAGATGAGATGAGTGGTTACCATCATTACCACTTCATTTACAATTATTTGATGCTATGAATTGGAATAGTCCAAAATATGCACATATTTCCCCTTTAGTAAAACTTGATTGAGATTCTAGAAGAAAATTATCAAAAAGAAAAGATGATGAGGCAAATTTAGAATATTATTTAGAAAATTGATTTTTGCCAAAAGCTATTTTAGATTTTTTATATAATATGATAAATGCTTGATTTGAGGATTGGAGAGCTTCAAATTTAGATAAAAATTATTTAGAGTATAACTTTGAATTAGAGAAAATGCCAAAAGCATGAGCTTTGGTTGATTTAGATAAATTAAAGTGGGTAAATTCAAATATTATAAAAAATATGGATTTTTCTGACTTATATGACACTTTAGTAAAATATTTAGAGAAATATGAAACAGAATTTTATCAAAATACTTTTTTAAAAAATGATTTAGATTACAACAAAAAAATCTTAAAAGAACTACAAACAAGACTTGTAACACTAAAAGAATATAAAGAATTAACAACATTTTTTTATAATGATTTTAAAATAACAGAAGATGTTAAAAAATTACTTATAAATCCAAAAATGAAAATTGAAAATCTTGATATAGTTAAATCAGGATTAAACTTAACTTTAGAAATATTAACAAATACAAAAAAAGACTTTGAAAGTATAGATGAAATTAAAAATATTTTTATAGATGAAATTAAAAAAAATGACTTAAAAAATGGTCAAGTATTATGGCCTGTAAGAGTTGCTTTATCTTGAGAAGAATTTTCACCTTGAGCTTTTGAATTAATCTTTATACTTTGAGTTGAAAAGTCAAGTTATAAAATAAAAAAACTTTTGGATGTTTTGTAAAATTATGTTAATATTTTAATATATTAGAAAAAATTAATTTTTAATTAAAAAATATGAACTACCAATTATTGAAAAATTTACTTGATTCTTTAGTTTTAAATTTCAAATGCCCTGAGTGTTTAGAGTGAGTTAAAGACAATAATATAGAAGTTGTTTGAGCTGCTTGAAATAGTATAAATTTAGATATTTTATGTCAAAAATGTCAAAAACATACTTTTATAAAAGCTGAAGCAAATCAGTTAAATTTGTGAAATATTATGAATTTAAAATGATTAAGTAAAGATGAAATTGCTAAAAAAATTATGTGAAACTTTAAAAAAGAAGAAGATAAAGAAAAAATAAAAGAAAATGAGATTTTAGAATTAAGAGATATTTTCAAAATAAAAAATATCAATGTTACTGACTTTTTATGAAAGAACTAAAACTAGAAGATATTTTAACAAATACTGATTTTAATGTATTAAAAAAAGTATGATATGTGGCTATAATTTGAAGACCAAATACTTGAAAATCAACTTTTGTTAATACTTTATTGTGACAAAAGGTTTCAATTACTTCAAATATTCCCCAAACTACAAGAAAAAGAGTTTTGGCTATTTATAACGACGTAGATAGTCAAATCATTTTTTTTGATACTCCGTGAATACATAAAAGTGAGTTGGGTTTTAATCAAAAAATAAATAACGAAGCAATAAATTCATTAAAAGAAGCTGATGTTGTATTGCATTTTATTGATTCATCAAGACCTTATTGAGAAGAAGAAAAACAAATTGAAAATATTTTAAAATTTGTAAAATCTCCTATTTTAAAGGTTTTTTCAAAGATAGATTTACCTTTAAAAAATGAAATAAATGACAAAAAAAATACTTTTTTAATATCTTCTCTAAAAAATACTTGATTAAATGAACTTATAAAAGAAGTAAAAAATCATTTAAATATTTGAAATTTATTTTATCCAGAAGATTATTACACAGATCAAAATATTTATTTTAGAATATCAGAAATAATTAGAGAAAAAGTATTTTTAAATACAAAAGAAGAAATTCCTCACTCTATTTATGTAGAAGTTGAAGAAATAGATGAAAGTGATGAATTATTAAAAATTCAATCTTATATATATACCGAAACAGATAGTCAAAAGTATATAATTGTATGAAAAGCTTGAAGTTTAATAACAAAAATATGAAGCAGTAGTAGACTCGAACTTGAAAAAATTTTTGAGAAGAAAATCTTTTTGTCATTAAAAGTCAAAGTTATGGAAAAATGGAGAAAAAATGATAAAATTATTAAACAAATTTTGAAATAAATTCAAATTTTACTATAATACATTTTAATAATTTATTATTTATTTAAAAATAAATTTTTTTATGGAAAAAACTAATAATAATGATGTTGTATATTTAAAAGATAGTTTAAGTATTGATGATAGAAAATATTTAGAGAGTAGATCTAGAGTGTATTTTGAAGAGTTATTTTTAAATAAAAAATTAGATATTTATTTGAAATTAGATGATTTTTTAAATATAATTGCATTTATACCTACTTTTGATGATGTATATTTAGATATTAATAAATTTAAAAATGATGATATAGAAAAAAGTTCTTATTATATAACACATAGAGCTTGAAGTATTGAGAAAGAGGTTTATTATGCTTGGAAAAATAAAGTAATAAGGTTTTTAATTGATAATAATTGACCTAATTTATATAATCCTAGTTATGATAAAATAAAAGATAAAATTTTTATCTTTATTTCATTAATTCAAAATCTTTATTTAATTAAGAGTAATTTTAATGGTACAAAATTAGTTACTTCAGATCGTGTAAAAAATATTTTAGATTAGTTTATTTAGAAAAATAATATTTAGGAAATAAATGCTCTCATGTAACAAATTTTAAAAATAGATATTTAATAATTAATTACTAATAAATATGGACCATAAAAAAGTTTTAATTTGATTAAAAAAAGCAAAGACTTCACTTGAAAAAATTAATCAAATGATTGAAGATGATAAGTATTGTATTGATATTATACAGCAAAATTTAGCTGTTATATGATTATTGAAATCAGTAAATATTAATTTACTTGAATCACATTTGTGATGTTGTGTCAAATCTCGAGCCAAAGCTTGAAATGAAAAAGAACTTGATAAAAAAATGCAAGAAATTTTAAATATTGTGAAACTAGCTCAAGATAAATAAAATTTCTTGAGTTTTTTAAAAAAATCATTATAAAATAACTAGTTTTTATTAAAATTAATTATTTTTTATGCAAAATATATATGATTTAGAAATTTTTTCTTGAATAGAAAAAGATATAGTTGATGAAATTTTAAAAAGTTCAAAAATTGAAAGATTCAGTTTTTGAGAATATGTTATTTTACAATGAGATGAATCAAATGGTAAATGATATATTATCAAGTCTTGAGAAGTTTTAGTTGAAATAAATAATCAAGAAATAAAAAAGTTGTCTACTTGAGAAATTTTTTGAGAAATAGCTCTATTAAATGAAGAACAAAGAGTTGCTTCTATTAAAGTTATATCAGAAAATGCAGAGTTTTTAATATTATCTCAAGATGATTTAATAGAAATGGTAAATAATTGAAGTGAATTAATAAATAAAAATATTATGCAAAGGCTTGAAGAAAATTTAAAAAATAATTACTAAAAAATGACAAATAAAGATGAAATTATAAAAAATTTACTAGAAAAGTGAGTTTCAAATGTAATAGATAAAGCAAATTTAGAAAAAAAATTAAAATCTTGAAAAGTTTTAAGAATAAAATTTTGAATAGATCCAACTTGAAGTCAAGTTCATATTTGACATGCAGTTCCTATCTTAAAACTTAGAGAGTTTCAAAAACTATGACACCAAATAGTTTTAATTATTTGAGATGCAACAGCTCAAGTTTGAGATACGTCTGATAAAACAGCAGAAAGACCAATGCTTTCAAGACAAGAAACATTAAATAATGCAAAAGATTACTTAAATCAATTTTGAAAAATTCTTGATATAGATAAAGTTGAGGTTAGATTTAATAGTGACTGGATGGATAAAACTTCATTTAATCAAGTTTGAGAACTTGCAAAAAATTTTTCTGTAGCAGAAATGCTTGATAGAGACAATTTTTCTAAAAGATATAAAGAGTGAGTTAGAATATCATTGCAAGAATTTTTATACCCAATTATGCAATGATATGATAGTGTAATGATAAATGCAGATGTAGAGTTAGGTTGAAATGACCAATATTTTAATTTACTTGCCTGAAGAAGACTTCAAGAAGCTTTAAATCAAGAAAAACAAGATATAATGACTTTTTCTTTAATAGAATGAACTGATTGAAGAAAAATGAGTAAAACATATAAAAATTTTGTTTGATTAAATTTTTCACCAAATGAGATGTTTGTAAAAATTATGGAGATTTGAGACGATTTAATTATAAAATATTTTGAAAGTTGTACTTCTCTTTATTTTAGTGAAATAAAAAAATACCAAGACAGACTTGATTTGAATGAAAATCCAAGAAATATAAAAATAGATTTAGCAAAAGAAATAGTAAAATTATATCATAGTGAAGAAGATGCAGAAAGTGCTTTTTTATATTTTGAAAAAGTTTTAAAAGACTGACTTGTTCCAGATGAAAAAGATATTGAAAAAATTGATATTGAGTGTGAAGAAAGTTCTCTACCTTTGGTTAGTGTGTTAGTAAAATCTTGACTTTGTAATAATTCATCAAGTGCTAGAGATGCTTTAAATGCTAATACTGTAAAGGTAAATAATGAAATTCAAACTGATCCAAAATTTGAAATTATTTTGGATAAAACAAATTATGTATTGTTACAAGTTTGAAAGAAAAAATTTAAGATGGTTAGGTAATTTAAGAAAATTATAAAAGCCTCATTCCATTATCTACTTTTTTATCTGGAATAGCAAGTACCACATCTCCATTGTTTTGAATAAAGCCTGTTATTAAACATTCAGACATGAAATTTGCAATTTGTTTTTTTGGAAAATTTATAACTCATAGAACTTGTTTTCATATAAGTTCTTTTTTTGAATACATAGTTTTTAATTGAGATGATGATTTTTTAATTCAAATTTTTTCTCAAAAATCCACTTCTAATTTATAAGAAGGTTTTTTAGCCTCTAAAAAATCATCAACTTTTATAATAGTTCATATACAAATATCTATATCTAAAAAATCTTGAAATGTTATTTGTTCCATGAAATGTTAATAATTAATTAATAATTTTTTATTATTATAAATTACTTTATATTTTCAAGTTTTTTAGATAAAAATAAAATCTTTTGACAATAGTTATTTTTTTTATAAAATATGCTGGCTATTTATTTGTCTTTGATAAAAAAGACTAATGATAAGTTTTTAAAGAGGTTAAGTTAAA
Source organism: Candidatus Altimarinota bacterium (assembly GCA_019454605.1). Classification (GTDB taxonomy): domain Bacteria; phylum Patescibacteriota; class Gracilibacteria; order BD1-5; family UBA6164; genus UBA7396. Next base: position 42,258 of record JACFNZ010000003.1, on the reverse strand, counting down.
CGGTATTTGTCGAGATACTAGTTTAACCTCTAACTATTATATTTTAATTTTTTTAACATGGCTTGACTATTAGCTTCTAAGCTAGAAATGACAAGAATAGTTAAATGAAATGATTTTGTTCCAGTTACTTTACTTAAAATTCCAACATTAAAAGTAGTTGCTGTTAAAACTTTAGAAATCAATTGATATTCATCAATTGTTGTTTGAGTTTTAAAAGATGGAAAAGAAGGTAAACTTGAAGAAGGAAAAAAATCATTAAACTTTTCTGAATTTTCTAAAATAAAAGAAGTTCCACTAAAAAGTGAAGAATCTTCTAAATTTAATGTTTGAGATGAGATAACATTAGATATACTTGAATGAGTAGAGTTAGTTGAATTAACTTGATATTCAAAATGAAAATGATTTGCCTGAGCTATGAAAAGACACAACTTTTCTGGGTGATTAAAAACTCACGGTTCAAAATTCCATAGAGCACTATGATCTATAGGTACAAGAAAACCAAGAAGAACTAAACCAGGTAAAAAAATGCACTGACATATGTGAGATGTTAAAGTTACAATTAAAAAAGTTTCTGTTGAGTTAATCAATAAAGAGCTTTCAGTACTAGGTGTTAGATGACCAGTTCCAGGAGCAAGAAACTCTTTAATCTCTATTAAATTTTAAACCTTAATTATATTTAAATGGAAACTAAATTATTAAATCAAGAGGGAAAAGAAATTTGAACTATTGAATTAAATGAATCTGTGTTTGGTACCGAAGTAAATGAAGGTTTAATTCATAGAGCTTTAGTGTATCAAATATCAAATGCAAGACTAGTAGTTGCTCATACTAAAACAAGAGGTGAAGTAAGAGGATCTACAAGAAAAATATATAAACAAAAATGAACTTGAAGAGCTAGAGCTTGAGCATCTAGATCTCCAATTAGAATCTGAGGTTGAGTTACTTTTGGTCCTAGAAATACAGTAAATTTTACTAAATCTATGAATAAAAAAGAAAGAAGACTTGCTTTATGTTCTATGTTATCATCAAAAATGCAATCTAATAATTTAATTGTTTTAGATAGTATAAATTTTGGTGAAATTAAAACTAAAAATATGGTATCAGTTTTAAACTCTATACCTTATACAAAAAATGTATTACTTGGACTTGCTACTAAAAATGAAATAGTAGAAAAATCTTCAAGAAATATACCTAACTTAAAAACATTAACAGTAGATTATTTAAATATAAAAGATCTTTTAAAATACCAAACTTTAGTTTTATTAAAAGATTCTATTGAAAAATTAAATACTTTAAGATAGTTTAATTATAATATAATTTATTTGCTATGAGATTATTTGAAATCATAAAAAAACCTATCATAACTGAAAAATCATCAAGATCAGAATTAAAAGAATGAACTTATGTTATTGAAGTTTCTGATAGTGCAACTAAAATAGATATAAAAAAAGCTGTTTTAGATGTATACTGAGTTTCAATTTCTTCTGTAAGAGTATTAAATACTAGAGAAAAATTTAAACAAGGTAAAAAAGGAATAGTTTTAAGAAAAAGAACTTCAAGAAAAGCATATATTACTTTAAAAGATAAAAGTGCTAAAATAGATTTTTCTTTAATTAAAATTTAATTTCTTTAAAAAAGAAAATTAAAAATTTAATATTAATTTTTAAAAAATGTGAATTAAAAAATTTAAACCAACAACTCCTTGAAGAAGAGCTATGACTGGTAACACTTTTGAAGAAATTACAACAAGTGTTCCATATAAAGCTCTAACAACTACTCTAAAGAGAAATTCTTGAAGAAATAATACTTGAAGAATTACAGTTAGACACCAAGCTTGAGGACATGCAAAAAGATATAGACTGATAGATTTTTATTTTCATGATAAATTATGAATTCCTGCAAAAGTTGAAACAGTTGAATATGATCCATATAGAAGTGCATTTATCTCTTTAGTTTGTTATAAAGATTGAGAAAGAAGATATGTGATAGCACATAGTGAGATTAAAGTTTGAGATAAAATAATTACTGAAGAAAAAGCTTCTTTAGAGTTATGAAATAGACTTCAAATTTGAAATATTCCAGTTTGATTAAGTATTTATAATCTTGAAACAATAGTTTGACAATGAGCATCATCAGTAAGATCAGCTTGATCTCAAGGGATAATTTTTTCTCAAGAATGAGAATATACTCAAGTTAAAATGCCTTCAGGTGAAATAAGACTTGTAAATAAAAAATGTTATGCTAGTTTATGACAAGTTTCAAATACTTTCCATAACCAAATCGTTATAGGTAAAGCTTGAAGAAGCAGACATATGTGAATAAAGCCAACAGTTTTAGGTAAAAATATGAACCCAGTTGACCATCCACATGGAGGTTGAGAAGGACATAACCCAATTTGATTAAAGGCTCCAAAAACTCCATGGTGAAAAATTGCTTTATGAAAGAAAACTAGAAGCAAGAAAAAATTTACTAATAGATGGATTTTAAGAACTAAAAAATGAAAATTAATGATGTAATCATTAATTAACCTTTAAAACTTTATAACTTATAAATAAACTATGGCAAGAAGTTTAAAAAAATGACCTTACATAGATGAAAAACTTTTAAAAAAAGTTGAAAAACTAAATTCAGATGGTAAAAAATCTGTTATAAAAACTTGGGCTAGAGCCTCAGTTATATCTCCTGAATTTGTTTGACATACTTTTTGAGTTCATAACTGAAAAGTTCATACTCCTGTATTTGTTACAGAAGATATGGTAGGACACAAATTATGAGAATTTTCATTTACAAGAACATTTAGAGGTCATTCTTGAAATAAAAAATAATATGTAGTTTAGATTGATTTTTATCAGTCAAATCCTACTAATTATTAATTATTAATTACTAATTATAAAAATTTATGAAAGCTTATTGAAAAAATATAAGAATTTCTCCTAAAAAATTAAGAGTTGTTGCTGAGCTTTTAAGAAATAAAGAAGCTACTTGGGCTTTAAATTTCTTAAAATTTGCTCCTAAAAAATGAGCAGACTTACTTTATAAAGTATTACATTCTGCAATTGCAAACGCAACAAATAACAACTCTCAAGATGCTTCAAAATTATATATAGATCAACTTGTTATTACAAAATGAATTGTATATAAAAGAGGACAACATATCTCTAGATGAAGAATGCATCCAATTTTAAAAAGAACTTCTAATATTAGATTAGAATTACAAGTAAAATAAACAATTAATAATTTTGTATTATTAATTTTAACTATTAATTATTAATTTATATACTATGTGACACAAAGTAAGTCCACAAGCCTTTAGAATACCATATATAAAAAATTGGTCTGCTACATGGTTTGCTTCAAAACAAGAATATGCTTCAAAGTTACTTATAGATAATAAAATTAGAGCTGTTTTAAAAACAGAATTTAAAGATATCCCAACTTGAGATATTATAATATCAAGAGATGATAAGGAAGTTTTAGTAACTATTTATACTGCTAAATCATCTTTAATTTTATGAAAAGAAGGTGAAAATATTTGAGTTTTAGAAAGTAAATTAGCTAAAAAAACTGGAGAAAAAGTTAAAATAACTGTAAAAGAAATAAAAACTCCAGAAATTAATGCAAAAGTAGTTTGATTTATGATTTCAAATCAAATTGAAAAAAGAATGCCTTATAAAAGAGCAATTAAACAAGCTATTTCAAAAGCAATGGAAAAATGAGCTAAATGAATAAAAGTTAAAGTTTGATGAAGACTTAACTGAACAGATATAGCTAGAAGAGAAACTTTTAAAGAATGAAATATACCAACTCAAACAATAAGAGCAGATATAGATTATATATCTACTAGAGCTGAAACAGTATATTGAACTATTTGATTGAAAGTTTGGATATATAAAGGAGATATATTTAAAAAGAAATAAAAAATATAAAAGTCATGAAAAAATAAAAAACTTGACTTTTAGAAAAAATTTATATACTAATGTTAGTTTTTATGTTACAACCTAAGAAAGCTAGATATAGAAAAACTCATAGATGAAGACTTAAATGACTTGCAATAAGAGGGTCTACTATTAGTTTTTGAGATTATGCATTAAAAGCTTCAACTAGATGATTTATTACATCAAGACAAATTGAAGCAGCAAGAAGAGCAATGGTTCGTCAAGTAAAAAGATGAGGAAAAATCTGGATTAGAATATTTCCAGACAAACCTTTTACTACTAAACCTTTGGAAGTTCCAATGGGGTGAGGTAAATGATCTTTAGAAATGTTTAGAGCTCCTGTAAAACCTGGAAGAATACTATTTGAAATAACTTGAGTATCTCCAGAAGATGCTAGGGTTGCTTTTAGACTTGCATCTTATAAATTACCTGTTAAAACTAAAATTTTAGTTGACTAATTTTATAAGGAACTTAAAGTAAAAATTTTACAAACTTTATAATAAAATTATGAAAGAAATAAAAGATTTAAGAAAATTAGAACTTTCAGATCTTAATAAAGAATTAGTTGAATCAAGAAAAAAATTACTTGAATTAACTATGAAGCTTAATTTAAATGAATTAAAACAAACTCATTTAGTTAAACCTTTAAGAAGATATATAGCAGTATTAAATACTCTTATAACTGAAAAATCTATTTAATATTTAAAATTTTTAAAAATATGAGATTTAAAAAAGGTGTAGTGTCTAGTAATAAAATGGATAAAACAGTAGTTGTATCTGTTCAATTTTACAAAAGTCACTCTAAATATAAAAAAAGATTTAAAGTAACTAAAAAATTTTATGCTCATGATGAAGAAAATAAATTTAACATCTGAGATTTAGTTACTATTAAAGAAACTAGACCTCTTTCTAAATTGAAAAGATGGGAAGTTGTTAGTGAAAGTTAATATTTAAAAAATATGTGTTAAATAATTAAGAATTAATATCTTAAAATTTAGCTACAATTTTTTAAATATAAACTTATAATTTATAACTTATAACTATAAAAAATATGATACAAACTGAATCAAGATTAGTTGTTGCTGACAACTCTTGAGCTAAAGAAGTTTTATGTATAAAAGTTTTATGAGGTTCTCACAGAAGATATGCTTCAATTGGTGATACAATAGTAGTATCAGTTAAAAAAGCAGACCCAGATGGAAATGTTAAAAAGAAAAAAGTAGTAAAAGCAATTATTGTTAGAACTGCTAAAGAAATTTCAAGACCTGATGGAAGTTTTATAAGATTTGATGACAATGCTTGTGTTATAATTGATGAAAAAGGTGAACCAAAAGCAACTCGTATATTTGGACCAGTTGCAAGAGAATTAAAAGCTAAATGATTCCAAAAAATCGTAAGTATGGCTCCAGAAGTTTTATAACATATAATAATTAAAATTTATGAAAATTAGAAAAGATGATAAAGTTTTAGTTATATCTTGAAAAGATAAAAAAACTGAAGGTAAAGTCTTAAAAGTTTTGACTAAAACAAATAAAATAATTGTTGAAGGTGTAAATATTGTTACTAGAAATTATAAAAAAATGGGAACTCAAGCAGGGCAATCTGTTAAAAAAGAAGCTCCAATTGCAGTTTCAAATGTAATGCTAGTATGTCCATTTACAAAAAAACCAACAAGAGTGTGATTTGTCTTTGTAGAAGAGAAATCAACAACTAAAAAATTTAGATTCTCTAAAATGGCTTTAAAAGTTAAATGATGAGAAGCTAAAGATTATATAATAAAATAATATTTCACTAATTTACTACAAAATGTATATTAAAGATAAATATATTAAAGAGGTAGCTCCTAGTTTGAAAAATAAATTAGAGTTATCAAATGTAATGCAAACTCCAAAAATAGAGAAAGTTGTTTTAAATATGTGAATTTGAACTTATATTAAAACTTGAAATAAAGATTATTCTTCTTTAAAACAAGATTTAGCATTAATATCAGGACAACAACCTGTAGTTAGACTTGCTAAAAAAGCAGTTTCAAACTTTAAATTAAGAGAATGAATGCCTGTTTGATTATCTGTAACTTTAAGATGAGATAATATGTATGCATTTTTAGAAAAACTTGTAAATGTTGTATTACCAAGAGTTAAAGATTTTAGATGAATAAATAAAAAAAGTTTTGATTTAGATTGAAATTACAATTTCTGAATTAAAGAACACACTATATTTCCAGAAGTTCCACAATTAGATGTTGTAAAACCACACGGTTTACAAATTACAATTAAAACAAATACTAAAGATTCAAAATCTTCAAAAATGTTACTTGAAGATCTATGATTCCCTTTTTCTAAATAATTTTTAATTTTTAAAGTAAAAAATAATGAGAAAGTCAAAAATTGCAAAAGCTGAGAAATTAAAAACAAAATTTCTAAGAAGCTTAGCAGATAATAGAAAACCAAAATTTGCTACAAAAGTTTTTAATTTATGTAGCGTATGTTGAAGAACTAGATGATATATAGGAAAATTCGATTTATGCAGAATTTGTATTAGAGAAAAAGCAAATGCTTGAGAATTACCAGGTGTAAGAAAATCAAGTTGGTAGAAAATTAAATTTAGTTTATTAAGTTTTATAATTATGATAATAGATCCAATAGGAGATTTATTGACTAGACTTAGAAATGCTTATATGGCAAGAATTTTAGAAGTTTCGTCTCCATACTCTAAATTAAAATCAGATTTATTAAAAATATTGCAAAAAAATAAATACATAGTTTCTTTTGAGGAAATTGATGAAGGAGATAATAAAAAATCTTTACTAGTTAAATTAAATGACGTAAGATTAACAAAATATATTCCTACATTTAAAAGAATTTCTAAACCAGGACAAAGAATTTATATTTGAGCAAAAGATATTAAAAAATCTAGAAATGGTCAATGAATATATGTAATTTCAACTCCAAAATGAGTAGTTACTTGATATGAAGCAAGAGCTCTAAATGTTTGAGGTGAACTTATGTGTGAAATATTTTAATTTGTTTTTAAGGAAAAATCCTTTTAAACTTTTAAATTTTTAACTTTATAACTTTTATATATGTCTAGAATTGGTAAATTGCCTGTAGTTATTCCAGAAAAAGTAGAAGTAAAAATTACTGACAATGTTATTTCAGTTACTTGACCACTTTGAAGCTTAAATTGAGAAATACATGATTTAGTTTCAGTTTCAGTTGAGGAAAATAACATAAAAGTAAATCCAAAAGATTTAGAAAATTCTTTATCTAAAGCTTTATGGGGAACTACTAGAGCAAATATTAATAATATGGTTACTTGAGTTTCTGTTTGATATTCAAAATCTCTTGAAATAAATTGAGTTTGATATAAAATGGAAGTGTCAGGAACTAAATTAATTTTAAGTATTTGATATTCTCATAAAGTCGAAGTAGAAGCTCCAAAAGGAGTTACTATAAAAGCTGATGAAAAATTAAAAAATACTATTCACTTTTCTTCAAGTGATAAACAATTACTTTGAGAATTTGTTTCAAAAATAAGAGCAATGAAAAAACCAGAACCTTATAAATGAAAATGAATTAAATATGTTTGAGAAGTAATTAGAAGAAAAGCTTGAAAAACAGGTAAATAATTAAAAAATTAGAATTTAGAAATTAATAATAAAAATTAATTTTAACTTCTAAATTTGTAATTTATAATTTATAATTTATAATTTATAATATTATGTTAGAAAAATTTGTAAAAAGATTACAAAGACAAAAAAGAATTAGAGCAAAAATCTCTTGAACTAGTTCTAGACCTCGTTTAAGTATATATAGGAGTAATGTTAATATATATGCTCAATTAATAGATGATGTTACTGGAACTACTTTATGTTCTTTTAATGATATAAAAATTGAAAAATGAACTAAAACTGAGAGAGCATCTCAAGTTTGAGAAAATTTGGCAAAAAAAGCTTTATCATTAAATATTTCAGAAGTTGTTTTTGATAGATGAGGTTTTGCTTATCAAGGTAGAGTAGAAGCTTTAGCAAATGCTGCTAGATCTGCTTGATTAAAATTTTAATATTTAAATTTAAAATGTTTATGACTAATTGAGAAGTTAAAAAAAACTTTAAAAAACAATCAAATACTTTTAAACAAGAAAAAGAGTATAAAGAAGAACTTCTTTCTATTGATAGAGTTACTAGAGTTACATCTTGATGAAGACAATTAAGATTTAGAGCTGTAATAGTTTTATGAGATGGAAAATGAAAAGTTTGACTTTGAACTTGAAAATCTTGGGAAGTTGTTGATGCTATTGCTAAAGCTGTTAATGATGCTAAGAAAAATATGGTAAAAGTGAAAATTGAAAATTGAACTGTACCATACAATATTGAGTTGAAATTAAAATCAGCAAAAGTTATGGTTCATCCAGCTACTGAATGAACTTGAATAATTGCAGGTTGAGCTATGAGAAAAGTTTTAGCTGTTGCTTGATATAAAGATGTTTTAGGTAAAAGATATGGTTCTACAAACAAAATAAATAATGCTAGAGCTACTATAAAAGCTTTAACTTCTTTTAAATAAGAAACTTGATTTTATTTAATTAAAAAAATAATTATGTTTTCATTAAATGACATAAAACCAGAATTTGGTTCTAAAAAAAAGTCTAAAAGACTTTGAAGATGAAATGGATCAGGAAAATGAACTTACTGTGGAAGATGATTAAATGGTCAAAATTCTAGAGCTTGAGGTTGAGTTGCTCCTTGGTTTGAATGAGGACAAACACCACTTTTTAGAAGAATGCCTAAATTAAAAGGGTTTAAAAATTCTTTATTTACAGTTAGATATACTGCTATAAATATTTCTCAATTAGAAGTTTTAGCATCAAATGGGATAACTGAAATTAATAAAGAAGTTTTATTAAATCACTGAGTTTTAAGAAATAAAAATGATTTAGTAAAAATTTTAGCTGATGGAGAAATAACTAAAAAAATTACTCTAAAAGCTGATAAAATTTCAAAATCAGCTCTTGAAAAAATCACTAAAGCTGGATGATCTGTTGAAACAAAATAAAAAAACTTGATTTACAAGTTTTTTTATTTTGTTAAATTTTTACTTATAAAAACAATAAAATAAATACTAATTTTTAAAAATTAGTATTTATTTTTTAGTTAAAAAAGCTATCAATTAGTTTTCTATAAACTATTCTTTGAGATAATTCTTCATAGTATTTAGTTCAAGGAGTGTATAATTCTTTTAGTCTTTTTACTACATCTTCAGAACCAAATCTTGACATTATTTTTTCAATTTCTTGTGTTGCTTCTTCTTGAGTAACTGTAGTTTTTTCAATTTCAGCTAATTTATGAAGAATTAATTCAGAAGTTAATCTTTTTATTGCAATAGGTTTTATATTTTTCTCTATATAATCATTTTCAGTTAATCCTAAAGATGAAATATAATCATTTACTTTAGCTCAAGATTGAATTATATTTTGTTTAATTTCTTCATAAACTCTAGAAGTTTGATTTTTTAACATACTATCTCAAAAATCAACTTTTGAAATTTTCATAAGTTCATCCATTAAAGCATTTTCATCAAGCATTCTTGCATTTGTTTCTTTAGTTTCAAGTAATTCTTCTCTTATTAAAGCTTTAAATCATTCAAAATCTAATTCTTTTCCTCTTAAATCTTTTATAAACTCAGGAGTAAATTCAGGTTTATGAGATTTTTCAATTTTTAATATTTCAACATCAAAAATAGTTTCTTTTCCTTTAAAGCTATCGTTATGATAATCTTTAGGGAAAGTTATGTTTAATTTTACTTTATCATTAACTTTTTTTCAAACAAGTCAGTCTTCAAATCAAGGAACTAAAACATTACTTCATAAAACTAAAGGATAGTTTTCCATAGAAGTATTTTCTAATTTATTTCAAGAAACATCATATCAAGTAGTATTTATAAATAATTTATCTCAAGTTTTTGCTTCATAGTCGTTTTCTGCTTCATGGAAATGAGTGAATTTTTTTTGTATTTCATCTAGTGCATCTAAAACTTCTTTTTCTTCTACTTTAAAAGTATTTTTCTTAAGTTTTATTGATTTATATTTATCATCAATACTTACTTCAGGAAAAACCTCTATATGCATAACAACAATTAAAGGATCTTGAGATTTTATTTCTTTTACCTCTCATTGAGCTATTGGAAGTATTTTATTTTCCTTTAAAGCTTCTCCATAAAGTTTATTTAATGCTTCGTCAATCATTAAAGTTGAGATTCTTTCTTCTGAATAATTTTTTAAAATAACTTCATCAGGAATATGGCTTCATTTCCTAAATCATTTTATATCAGCATTTTTTCTTAAATCATTTAAGACTTTTTTTCTATATTTTGCAATATTTTCTTTGCTTTCTTCAATAGTTAGTTCAATTATTGATTTTTCTAGTTTTTTTATACTCGATTTCATATCATTATTAAATTAAAAATAAGTAGAAAGATTATAATTATTTTTTGAAATATTTCAATTTTTATATTTTTTTTGAGTATTTAATAGTTTCTTATATAATAAAATAAATAAATCCTAATTATAATTTAATGATAATTATTTGAATAGATCCTTGAACTACTACTATTTGATATGCTGTTATTAAAAAAGAAAAAAATAAAATAGAGATTTTAGATTATTGAGTTATTTCAACTACTCCAAAGGCTAGTTTAAAAGATAAATTATCTGAAATTTGAGATGATTTGAAAAAACTATTTTTAAAATATAAACCAGATATTTGAGTTGTTGAAAAGTTATTTTTTACAAATAATTTAAAAACCTGAATAGATGTAGCTCAAGTAAGAGGAGTTATAATTTATTTACTATCTATAAACGATATTTTTATTTGTGAATATACTCCACTTGAATTAAAAAAATGAATTTGTTGAAACTGAAAAGCATCTAAAAAACAAATGCAAAATGCAATAAAAATACTTTTTTGACTAGATGAAATTCCTAAACCAGATGATGCTTCAGATGCTATGTGACTTGCTTATTTATGAAATAATAAAAAGTCTTTTTAGTTTTTGCATTTTTTTTAAAAAAAATTATAATCTTTTAGTATTTAGATTTTAAAAAAGATAGATGAATTTTAAAAAAATATTTTTTATATTACTTTTTTTGTGATTTGCTTTTTGATATACAATTACTGATTCATCATTTTATAAAAATAGTGATATAAATTTTAAATGAGTTTTAAATAAAGATATTTATTTATGAGACAGTGATTTTAGACAAAATTTAGTTGTTTATGAGTCAAATATAGATATTTCAAATTATAAAATTCAAAGTGTTTGTAATTTAGATTTTAAATTATTATCAAAAAATCAAAATAATTATATATTTTTACTAAATTTTTTAGATGATAAATGTTCAAACAATAATTTTTATTTAAAAGATAAAGAAAATAACATAATATCAAATACTAGTTTTGAATTAAATTTAATAAATGATTTTGATCTTTATAATAAATACACTGATTATTCAACTAAAGATTTAGAAAAAATTCTATTTGAATTAGATAAAAAACAAGATAGTTTAAAGCTTTATTCTAAAGTAAAAATAAATTCTTTAAATATTAATTTTTTAAAGAAAAATAGATTATATTTAGAGTATATTTATAATATAAATATTATAAAAAATATTATAAAAAAAAGAGAAGATAAATACTTAATACCTGTTGTTTGACATAAATTACCAGATTGAAAAAATATTTCAAAATTTCCTAATTGACCAAGACCATATAGAGCAGATTATACTTTATGAGTACATGAATGATGGGATATAGATGCTCCATATTGAACTAAAGTAGTTTCTTTAGATGATTGAATTATTATAAATATAGTTTCTTGATTTAAGTTTGAAGATTTAAATAAAATTAAAAAGTGAAATATATCTTATGAAGAAAAACTTATAAATTTAAATTATTTAAGATGAAATCAAGTTTGGATTAAAACTATGAAGTGAGATGTTGCTTTTTATAGTCACTTAAGTGAAATTAATCCAGAATTAAAGATTTGAGATATAGTTAAAAAAGAAAATTTTATTTGAAAAACTTGAATTACTTGAATTCCAGATAAAAATTATAAAGATTATCATCTACATATTGAGCTTAGAAAAAATCCATATAATTATAAAAAAGCTTGAAATTATACAAAACTTGATTATATGTGATGGGATTGGTATTATTCAACTTTAAATGTAAAGCAATTACTACAAAATCAATACAATATTTTTCAAAATTAATATGATAAAAACTATAACAAAAAATAAAAAGGCATATTTTGATTATGAAATACTTGAAACTTGGGAGGCTTGAGTTGAATTGTTTTGATATGAAGTAAAACGAGTTAGAGCATGACAAATTAATTTAAAAGGAAGTTATATTTCATTACTTTCAAATATACCATATATAAAACAATCACATATAACACCTTGGAAGACATTAGTAAACAAAGAGTCAGTAGCTTGAAATAGAGATAGAAAAATATTTTTACATAAAAAAACTATAAATTATTTATCTTGAAAATATAAAGAATGATGATTTGCTATAATTCCTTTAGAATTTTACTTTTCTTGAAGTTTAATAAAAGTAAAAGTTTGACTTTGTAAATGAAGAAAAGAGTATAATAAAAAACAATTATTAAAAGAAAGAACAATTGATAAAGAAGCAAAAATGATGATGAAAAATATAAATTATTAATAAAATAAAATGAAAAAAGATTTTCCAATATTTAAAAACAATAAAGATTTAATATTTTTAGACAGTACTTCAACAACACAAAAACCATCTTATGTTATAAATTGAATAAGTGAATATTTATCAAATAGTTATTCAAATATACATAGATGACTTTATGATATAGCAATAAATTCTGAGAAAATATATTTTGATAGTAAACAAAAGGTGGCAGAGTTTTTATCTTGAGATAGTTATAAAGAAATAATTTATACATATAATTCAAATTATGCTTTAAATTTAATATCTCAAACTCTTAGATATAATAAAGTTTTAAACCCTTGAGATAAGGTGCTTGTTTCAATAGTTGAACATCACTCAAATATTGTTCCTTGGTTAATTTTAAAAGAGGAAATTTGAATTGAACTTGAATTTGTAAATATAAAAGATGATTTTTCTCTTGATATAGAAGATTTTGAAAAAAAATATGATTCTAGAGTAAAGGTTATAGCTTTAACACATATTTCAAATGTAACTTGAGAGATATTTGATTTAGAAAAAGTTTGAAAATTAAAAAGAGATGATACTTTATTTATAGTTGATGCTAGTCAATCATTTCCACACATAAAAGTAGATGTAAAAAAATTAAATTGTGATATGTTATTTTTTACATGACACAAAATTATGGCAGATAGCTGAATTTGAGTTATTTATGCAAAAAAAGAGCTTTTAGAAAAGTTAAATCCAGTTTTTTCTTGAGGTTGAGCTATAAATGAAGTAAAACAATGTAGTTTTAGAAGTTCAAATTTACCATACAAATTTGAACCTTGAACACCAAATATCACTTGAGCTTTGTCTTTATTAAAAGCATTAGAATATATAGAAAATATTTGATGATTAGAGAAATTAAAAGAAATAGAGGATAAATTAGTTGAATATGCTTTAAATGAGTTTAATAAAAGAGATTATATAAAATTAATTTGAGGTAAAAATTTAAAAAGTAGAGTTTGAGTTTTCTCTTTTTATATATCTTGAATAAATTCACTTGATATTGCAGATATTATGGCAGAAAACAATATTGCAATTAGAGCATGACAGCATTGCACAGAACCATTTATGGATTATTTAGGTATAAGATCTTCAGCTCGTATGAGTTTGTATATTTATAATTCAACAGATGATATTGATAAGTTTTTTAAAGTTTTAGATGATAATTTTAAATAATATGGATGTTTGTAAAAGAGAAAATTTACCCTTAGATCATGGTTATTATAGAACTATCTCCCCAGTTTATGAAAAATATTTAACAACTTGTAATTTAAAAATACAAAAATTAAATAATAATAAGTTTTGATGGATTAAAAATATATTTTGATTATTTCAAATAGCTAAATTTGAAAGAGTTGATGAAGAACCTAATATAGAAGAATTAAAAAAAAACTGATTTAAACACTGAATTGTTATATGGATTCCTTACACTAGATGTAAAAATCCTACTTGATGGAAAAATTTATGGCTAAATTCACATTTTACTACAACTTGATTTTCTATCATTGAAAATGAATTTTATTATAAAAAATGGAAAGAAAGAGCAATAAGAGCAAGAAAAAAATTTCTAAATAACTCAGATCTTAGAATTGAATTAGTTGATACAGATATATTTCAAAAATATTATAAAGAAGCTAAAATATCGCAACCATATAAGTATGATTTTATGAAATATCATAAGACAATATCTTCATTTGATAAACAAAAAGATATAAAAAATATGATTTGCTTTTATAATTGACAAGTTGTTGCATGACTATCTGTTATTGATTATAATAATAATTCATCAGCTCATTTGGTATCTTTTTTAACTAATGAATGAAAAACACTTCAAGCCTGAACTGGACTTATTGATTTTTGGTTTAAAAATAGTTTTAAAAATTGATTAAAGTATATAAACTTTGACCATTTAAAAGATAAATATATGTGAAAAGATCAACAATGATATACTGATTTTAAAGAAAATTTTATGGATTATAAGGTTCTATTTGAGGATTCTTATTTTAAAATTATATAAATTATGACAAACGAAATAATAACTTTTTATAGTAAAACCCCACCAAATAGATGAGAAATGGATTCTCCAACTATTAGATATAAAGAAGATAATAGGAGTTGTGATGACACTATGGAGGTTTTTTTAAAAATAGAAGACCAAGTTATAAAAGATTGGTCTTTTGAATGAATGACTTCAATTATAACAACAGCAACTGCATCAATTTTTTGAGAGTCAATTATTTGAATGACTTTAGATGAAGTTTTGCAAAAAGATTATAATTATATAAAAGAACTTATTTGAGAGGATGTTTCTCCTCGTAGAAAGAGAGCAGCAGTTTTTTGACTTGTTATAACTCGTAATGCTATCCATGAATATCTAAAGGATTGACAAAAAGATGATATTTTGGATTTTGGAAATTAAAAAAATAGTTAGAAATTTATTTCTAACTATTTTTTTAATATTAATTAACCTTGGATATCAAGTTTTATAGAAGGTCACATAGCATTACATACATAAACAGTGTTTACATATTTTCATTTTGATCAAGAAGGTTTTACTTCTTTAACAGTAGCTATAAATTTATCTAAATTTGCCTGTAATTTATCTTTACCAAAAGATAGTTTACCAAAAATAGAGTGGATATTTCATTGTTTATCAGTTTTGAATTCAAATTTTCAAGCAGCAATTTCTTTTACTATTGAAACTAAATCATCTCAAACAGTTCAAGTTTTTGGATTTGGCATAAGTCCTTTAGGTCAAAGTACTCTAGCTATTTTTCACATTTGTCTCATCATTGAAGGAGTAGCAACACAAACATCAAAGTCAAGTGGTATATTTCCTAAAGCTATTTCATTGATTAAATCTTCACCTCAAGCAACAACTGCTCAAGCTTTTTTTAAATCAGCTTCTGAAATAGTATCAGAAAAAGCACAAACTTTAGTAATTTTACCAGTTCAGTTTGGTAGAGATATAGTAGTTCTAATCATTTGATCAGCATATTTTGGATCTAAGTTTAAGTTAAAATGAACTTCAACTGTAGGATCAAATTTTACAGTATTAGTTTTTTCAAGTAAATCACAAGCTTCTGCTGTAGAATAAGCTATATCTTGATTTATAAATTCTATAGCTTTATTATATTTTTTACCTCTTTTTGCCATATTTAATTTGTTAAGTAATAAAGGTAGTATCGAATTTTTAAAAATTCTTCCTTTTAAGGCTAGTAGATTATATGAAAAAGTTATAAAAAGTAAAAAGTTTTTTTAAAGTTTGATAAATCATTTTAAATTATATAATAAAATAGTTATTATATTTTAATAAAAAAATTATGAAAAAATTAATTATTTTATTACTACCTTTATTTTTATATTCTTGTTTTTGAGATAGTCAAGAGGTAGAAAATGCTAAAAAAGAATTATTAAATAATAATGAAAATAATAAGTCTTTAGTAGATGAAAATATTGATAAAGATAAAAATTTAGATGAGATAAAAGAGGAAACAAAAGAAGAAACAAAAGAAAATTCTTATGAGATAAATTATTTAACAGATAAATTTCTGGAAATTAAAGATATAAAAGATATTTCTTTAATTAAAGATTGATTTGATATAAATTGAATTGTAAATAATCCAGATATTGATAAAATTACTGTTAATTTTGAAAATAAAACCTCATCTTTCCCTAAAGATAACTATACTTTAAAGACATTTAAAAAATGAGATAAAACTTTTTTGTATAGAGCTTATAAAAAATATGAAACACTAGATTTTTGAACAAATAAATATGAAATAAATTGATATGTTTGAGAAAATTTAGTTTCAAAAATTGAAATTATTGTAAATATAGAAAAAAATGATACAAGCTTTAATTCTTGAGCTATAATCCCAGATATTTGAGAAGAAAAAATTGTATTTTCTTGAGATGAAGAAAATTTAGATATACAAAAAATATCTTGACTTGATGATATAACTTGTGAAAATATAGATGAATTTTTAAAAAATAACTATACTTGGTATTATTGGAATACTTGTAGATCTTTTTGAGAAAATATTTTTTATGTAAATGTATTGTCTTTGTCTTGAGAAAATTATAATTATGAAAGGCTTTATTTAGATATATTAAATAATAATTTTGCCAAAATATTAATTGAAACTTGAACTTGAGTATCAAAAGATAATTTAAAAGATAAAAATGATGAATTAAAAACAAAAGAGTTTTTAAATTTGGAAAATATAAATAATTTATTTAAAAAATTAACGACTAACTAATTATGAAAGTATTATTAAAAATATCGTGAGAAGCATTACAATGAGAAAATACTCATTGAATAGACCCAAAGTTTTTAAAATCTCTTGCTTTAGAATTAAAAGAAATTTATGATAAAAATATTTCTCTTGCAATAGTTTTATGAGGTTGAAATATTTTTAGATGAATATCTTGAGCTTCTGAGGGAATGGATAGAACAGCAGCTGATTATATGTGAATGCTTGCAACAATTATGAATTGAGTAGCTATGCAAGATGCTTTAGAGTCAGTTTGAATTCAAACAAGATTAATGTCAGCTCTTGATATACCTGAAATTTGAGAAAATTATATAAATAGAAGATGAATAAGGCATATGGAAAAAGGTAGAATAGTTATATGTGTAGCTTGAACTTGAAACCCATTTTTTACTACAGATACAGCTTGAGTTTTAAGAGCATTGGAACTTTGATGTGATATTATGATAAAAGCAACAAAAGTTGATTGAGTTTATGATAAAGATCCAAAAAAATTTAGCGATGCCATACTTTATAAAAAACTAACTTATGATGAAGTAATTAAAAGAGATATAAAAGTAATGGATCAAACATGATTTGCGCTTGCAAAAGAATGAAAATTAAAATTAAAAATAGTAAATTTATTTAAAAAACAAGCTATATTAAATGCAATAAACTGAGATGAATGAACTTTAGTTAGTGAATAAAAAACCTTTTAAATAAAGGTTTTTTATTTTAGAAAAATATTTATTAGCACCTAATCACAAAAAGTGCTAAAAAATATTTGACAATATAAAAAATATAAATATACTCCTTTTAAGAAGTTAGAAATACTAACTTTTAAAAATTATTATTTAATTTTAAAAAATATGTGAAAAATTATTTGAATAGACCTTTGAACAACAAATTCAGCTGTTGCTTTTATGGAATGATGAGAAGCAAAAATCATCCCAAATGCTGAATGAAATAGAACAACTCCTTCTATTGTAGCAACTGCAAAAGATGGAACTATTATAGTTTGAACTCCTGCAAAAAGACAAGCAATTACTAATCCACTTTGAACAATATTTTCTGCAAAAAGATTTATTTGAAGAAAATACGATGAAGTAAAAGATGAAATTGCATCTGTTCCTTTTAAAGTTACAAAATGAAGTGACTGAGCTGCTATGATAGAATTTAATTGAAAATCAGTTAGACCAGAAGAAATTTGAGCACATGTTTTATGAAAATTAAAAGAAGATGCTGAAAAATATCTTTGATCTAAAGTAACTGAAGCTGTAGTTACAGTTCCAGCATATTTTAACGATGATCAAAGACAAGCAACTATAAATGCTTGAAAAATTGCATGACTTGAAATAAAAAGAATAGTAAATGAGCCAACTGCTGCAGCACTTGCTTATTGAGCTTGAAAAAATAAAAATGAAAAAATTGCTGTTTATGACCTTTGAGGTTGAACTTTTGATATTTCAATTTTGGAATTATCAAGTGAATGAACTTTTGAAGTTTTAGCAACAAATTGAGATACTCATTTAGGGTGAGATGACTTTGATAAAAGAGTTCTTGATTATATAGTAGATGAATTTAAGCGTGAGCAATGAGTTGATTTAAAAAATGACCCAATGGCTTTACAAAGAGTGAGAGATGAAGCAGAAAAAGCAAAAAAAGAATTATCTTCAACTTCTAGTTATGATATAAATTTACCATATATTACAGTAGATGCAACAGGTCCAAAAAACTTGATGATGACTATTACAAAATCTAAATTTGAAGAATTAATTTCAGATTTAGTACAAAAATCATTAGTTCCTTGTGAAAAAGTATTAAAAGATGCTTGATTAAAATCAAGTGATTTAGATCAAGTTTTACTTGTTTGAGGTTCTACAAGAGTGCCACTTGTTGTAAAAAAAGTTGAAGAATTTTTTGGCAAAAAACCAAATGCTTGAATAAATCCAGATGAATCAGTTGCTATGGGAGCCCGAGTTCAAGCAGGTATTTTAGGATGAGATGTAACAGATGTATTATTGCTTGATGTAACTCCATTATCACTTTCAATTGAAACTATGTGAGGAGTTGCAACAAAAATGATTACAAGAAATACTACCATTCCAACATCTAAATCAGAAACCTTCTCAACTGCAGTTGATAATCAACCATCTGTTGAAATAAATGTATTACAATGAGAAAGAGAAATGGCTTTAGATAATAAATCACTTTGAAGATTTATGCTTGACTCTATAGCTCCTGCTCCAAGATGAGTTCCACAAATTGAAGTTACATTTGATATTGATGCAAACTGAGTATTAAAAGTTAAGGCAAAAGATAAATGAACTTGAAAAGAACAACATATCACAATAGCTTGATCAACTGGTATGGATGATAAAGAAGTTGATAGACTAGTAAAAGAAGCAGAAAGTAAAAGAGAAGAAGATAAAGCAAAAAAAGAAGCAGTAGAATCAAGAAACCATGCAGAAAGTGCACTGTATCAAGCTCAAAAATTACTTGATGATAATAAAGATAAAGTTTCAGAAGATGATAAAAAAGAGGTTGAAGAAAAAATTTCATCACTTAAAGAGGTTGTAGGAAAATCAGATGCTTCAAAAGAAGATTTAGATAGTAAAACGAAAGAATTAAATGATGTGATGATGAAAGTTTGACAAGCAATTTATGCTCAAAGTCAAAATACTTCAAGTGAAGCTCCAAAAGCTGAAGATTGAGTAGTTGATTGAGTAGTTGAAGGTGATTGAGATTCTAAAAATACTACAAGAGTGTAGCAAAAAAAATAACTTCATTTGAAGTTATTTTTTTTATAGATAATTTTTGACACTTTGTAAAATGTATGTTATAATAATTTATATTAACTTTTTAATAAAATTATTATGACTACACTAAAAATAAACCTTTCAGCATTAAAAAAAGATAAAGAAGAAATAATTCCTTCTTTAAATCAAGATTTAGGAACAAAAAAAGAAGAAGAAAATGAAACTATTAAGTTAAGTGAAGCTAAAGATGAAATTGTTGAGATAAAAAAGCCTAAAGTAAAAATTTCTTTGAAATGACTTAATGAAAATATTATAGAAGAAAAAAAAGAAACTATAATAAAAGAAGAATTAATAACTTCTGAAGATAATCAAGAAGTTATTATAAAAGTAACTCAAGAACAAGAATTAGATGAAAAATTAAAAGAAAAAGTAGAAGAAAAAAATACTTTTTCAATAATTGATTGAGACACTCAAGTTAGTGTTATTAATGAAGAAAAAAATGAAATTTTTTGAAGTTATAAAGGTTCTTTTAATCATACAAAAGATGAAATTAAATGAGAAAAAATAAAGTTAATAGAAGAAAAACAAGAAATAAAAGAAGAAAAAATAAAATTGTGAAGTGAAAATATATCCAATTTACAAAAAGAAATTCAAAATGTATCTTGAGAAACAAATTTGGAAAGATATGCTAAATTAAATTCAAATAAAAAAAGTATAAAAAAAATTCTTATCCCAGTTTTGAGTTTAATATTTGTTTTGTGAGTTAGTATATCAAGTTGAATATTTTTAAATAATAAAAACTTAAAAACAAATTTAAATGAAGTAAAAAGTATTAAAAACAAATCTCAAGTAGAAAAAATTCAAGAAACTAACCTAGTAGATGATTTAGGTTCTAAAAATACAGAAGTAGAAACTTGAATAGTAGAGGAAAATAATACACAAGTGGAGGAAAATAGTAAATGAAATGCTAATGAAATAGAAGACCCTAAGACTCAAATTGATAATATGAATGAAGGAAACCTAGAAGAAAATCAATCACCAAATGATTTAAATTTGGATAGTTTGCTAAATGATGTAATGGATAGTAGTGTTAATGAAAATGAATCTACTGACTTTGTCAATGAAAATAACCTTGATACATTAGATAAAAATGTTATAATGAAAGAAAAATTAAGAAAACATTTATTACAAAAATTAAAAAATAATTAATACAGTATGCAAGATATAAATAAAATAAGTATTAGAAAAGATGTGCAAGATGTTGTAGTTTATATTAATGATTTATTTGATACTGCTATTGAAAAAAATTTTTCTGATATTCATATTGAAACAACTAAAGATTTTTTATTTATTAGGTGTAGGAAGGATTGAGATTTTGAAATATATGATAAAGTTTCTTTAGAACACCTGTCAACTATAGTTACTAGATTAAAAGTTTTAGCAAAAGTTAAAATTGATGAAAATAAAAAACCACAAGATTGAAAAATAGTTTATACATCAGAAAAAGCTTGAGAGACTATAGATATAAGAGCATCAACACTCCCAACTATTTATTGAGAAAAAGTAGTTATGAGAGTTTTAAGACAAAATGATAGCTTAATAAACTTAAAATCAATATGACTTTTTCAAAATAATTTAGAAAAAGTAGAAAATGTCTTGAAAAGTAAATATGGAATTATTTTAGTTGCTTGACCAACTTGAAGCTGAAAATCAACAACATTATTTTCAATTTTAAAAAATTTTAATCCTCTTGAGTATAATATCTCTACACTTGAGGACCCAGTTGAGTACAATATTGATTATGTAAATCAATCTCAAATAAAACCAGAAATTTGATATACTTTTGCCTCATGACTT
The DNA here is from genome assembly GCA_019454605.1 of Candidatus Altimarinota bacterium. Classification (GTDB taxonomy): domain Bacteria; phylum Patescibacteriota; class Gracilibacteria; order BD1-5; family UBA6164; genus UBA7396. The sequence continues at coordinate 20,705 of JACFNZ010000003.1, read as the reverse complement.
AGAAGTTTAGTTAGACAAGATCCAGACATAATAATGGTTTGAGAAATAAGAGATAAAGAAACAGCACTTTTATCTATAGAGGCTGCTTTAACTTGACACCTTGTGTTATCTACAATACACACAAACTCAGCTTCAGCAACAGTTCAAAGACTTATAAATATGGGGATAGAACCCTTTTTAATAACAAGTTCTGTAAAAATGATTATATCTCAAAGGCTTGTGAAAAGAATTTGTTCTAATTGTAAAAAAGAGGAAAATATAAATGAAAATGTTAGAGAAAAAATTAAAAAAGAATTACAAGATATAATGGAACAAGATGAAATAAATAATTTAACTTTCTATAAATGAATTTGATGTGAGAAGTGTAATAATACTTGATATACTTGAAGACAATGAGTTCATGAAGTTTTAGTTTTATGAGAATATTTAGAAAAAGATATTTTAAATATGTCGCCAGCATCTGAAATACATAAAATAGCCGTAAAGGAGTGAATGATTACTATATTACAAGATGCTATATTAAAAGCGGCTATGTGAGAAACTACTTTAGATGAAGCATTTAAATTAATATAATCTATGTTTAAGTTTTTTAAGAAAAAGAAAAAAAATATTGACACTTCAGATATAAAAAACTTCAATAATATTTTAAAAATTATTGAAGATTTTATTATTTTTGAAGATTTTGATAAGGCATCTAAGGGGATTATGGAGGTTATTTCTAAAGAAAATGAATCATTTAATTATTATATAGAGAATATAAAAGAAAAAGAAAAAAATATTGAAATTAAAAAGTTTAAACAAAAACTTCAAAAAATAGAAAAATTAAAAATATTAAACGATAAGAAAAAAAAGGAATATCAAATAAGAAGTAAACAAAAAAAACAAAAAGAAGAGATTAAAAATTTAACAAATAAAGTTAAAGAATATTTACAAGAATGAAATTTTGATGAAGCTATTTATTTTGTTAACACATACTTAGAAAAAAATTCTTCAGATATAAAAATATTAAATATTTGAAATGATTTAAAAAAAACTATAACTAAAGAACTTGAAAAATATAAAGAACAAAAGAAAAAAGAGATAAAAAAAGATACTTTAAAAGAAGCTCAAGCTCTTATTTGAGAAATTACTTTAAGTGATAATGATATTAAAAAAGATAAAAGTTCTTTTTATCAATATTTTAAAAATAAATTTAATTTTTATTTAACTTTTAAGAAAAAATATAAGCAAAAAAAACTTTTAGATGATGTTAATTTATTATTACAAAGTAAAAAAGAAAAAGATTTGGCTGTGGCAGAAGCAAAATTAAAGTTAGTTCACTCTTGAAGCTCTAGGGAAATTAGAGATGAAAAAGTTTCTTGATATGATATTTATTGAAAAATACTTTGAGCAGATAAAGTTACTTGAGATAGTTTAGGTATTTCAAATAATAAAAAAGATCATATTTTTTTTATTTGAGATGCAACTTGACATTGAATAAAAGCCTGATTTACGATATGACAATTAAATAAATATTTTTGAGATTTCTCTAAAAAATTAAAAATTGAAAATCTGATATTGGAAATAAATAATTTGTTAAAACAAGATTTAAAAAGTTGAAATTTTATTACATCTATATTTTTTAATATAAATGATGAAGAGAAAAATAAAGTTTCTTTTGTTTGAATGTGACATGAGCCTATATTTGTTTATAGAAATACTACAAAGGAAGTTGAAAAAATAATTCCATGATGACTAGCTGCTTGAATAAGGCTTATAAAAGATATTTCAAATATTAAAAAAAGGGAAATTATTTTAAATGATTGAGATATATTAATGTCCTATACTGATTGAATAGTTGAAGCAAAAAATTCAGATTGAGAAATGTATTCAATTGATAGAATTTGAAAAAAATTAAAAGAATTTTCAATGTATAAAAATGCTTGACTTGAAGAAATATATGAAAAATTTTTACTTGATTTAAAAATTTTTACTTGATGAAAATGAAATTATTTAGATGATGTGACAATATTATTATTAAAAAGAGATAAAAGTAAAGATATATTAAAAACAAATAATCAAGTAGAAGAGCTTTTATTAAAACAAAATATAGATAAAAAATATAAAAAGAAATTTTTATGAAAAACTCTTGAAGAAATAAGGGGGGAGATAGAAAAATCTCAAAAAGAAAATGCTTTAAGAAATATTATTAAATCACTTGACTTACTTTATACTACTTGAGAACTGACAAAGTTAAAAACTGAGTGTATTAGATATATTAAAGAATGATATATACATAAAAAGATTAATTTTTACTTAAAAAAAGCAATAGATAATGAAAGTATTTTTAAACAAAAACAAAAAAATCAAAAAATAAGAGATAAATATCAAGTGTTAAATGATTTATATAAAAAAGGAGATTTTGAAACAGTTATTACAGAGTGTTCTAATATAATATCTAAAAACTGAAATATATAATAAAAAAATATGCTAAATAAAAATTTTTTTGATAAGTACTGAAATTTTGAAAATAAAGATTTTTTGATGTTAATGCAAAAAGCTCAAAAATGACTTAAAAATAGAAAAAATAATAGAAAGTGATTAAATATAGAAATTACTTTATTTAATAGTGCATCAAAAAAAGAGGTATGGCAATTTATAAATAAATTATCTATTTTTATAAATTCTTGACTTGATATAAAATGAGCTTTATCAATACTTGTAAAACAAATCAAAAACCCATATTTAAAAAAAATATGAAATGAAATTAAAATAAATATTGATTATTGAATTTGAATAAGTGAAACTATGTCACAACATCCAAAAGTATTTGACAATTTACTTGTTGCTTTAATTTCAGTTTGAGAAAAAACTTGAAATTTATGAAAGATTTTAGCAGAAATGGATAAAAAAATGCTTGAAGATATTGAACTTAAATCAAAAGTTAAATGAGCATTGATATACCCAGTTATCTTATTATTTTTAACATTTGCAATGGTTACTTTTATGATGGTATTTATTATACCAAAAATAACTGAAAGCTTTTCACAAACCTGAACAGCACTACCTGCATTAACACAAGTTGTTATTAATATTTCAAATTTTTTTAGATATAAATGGTATATTTTGATAGGAGGTATTTTTTGATTTTTTATATTTTTTAAACTATTTAAAAAAACTTATTTTTGAGAGTTATTTTTAGGGAAAATAGCAATAAACTTGCCTGTTTTTTGATATATAGTTAAACAATCAAATGTTATTTATTTTATAAATTCATTTTCTTTACTTATGGAGTCTTGAGTACTTCTTTTAGAAGCTTTAAAAACTTCTAGCCAAGTAGTTACAAATATACATTATAAAAAAGAAATTGTTAGAGTAAAAAATGAGGTAGAAAATTGACTTACTATATCTAAATCTCTTTGATTAAATCTAGAATATGACACAAGTGTTTATATAAATAAACTTTTCCCTGAAGAGTTTGCTTATATAGTTAACACTTGAGAAGAGACTTGAACTTTAGCTCAAAGTTTGAAAAAAATATGATTAAATTATAGTAATGAATTAAAAAGATATATATGAAACTTAGCAACAATGCTTGAGCCATTTATTATAGTTATAGTTTGATTTTTAGTTTGAACTATAGTTATTGCCATAATGTTACCTTTCTTTAAACTATGAGAAATAGCAAAAAAAATGTAATTTTATATTTTTTTAAAAAAACTTTTGACTTATTTATTATTTTTAATAATATATCACAGCTTAATTAAATATTAAGTAACCAGAAAATATACAAGCCAGTATAGCTCAGCTGGTAGAGCGCCCGCCTTGTAAGCGGATGGTCATCGGTTCAAATCCGATTACTGGCTCCATTTTTTAAAAAATAAGTAAAAGTGGAAAGTTATAAGTTTAAAGTATAAAGTTCTTTTTACTAAAACTTTTCACTTTTTAAATTATATGGGTCGATACCAGAGCGGTCAAATGGAGCGGACTGTAAATCCGCCGGCTACGCCTTCGTAAGTTCGAATCTTACTCGGCCCACCATTTTTTAAAAATGCCGGGATGATGGAATTGGTAGACATACTGGTCTTAGAAGCCAGCGCTTCATCGCGTGAGAGTTCGAGTCTCTCTTCCGGCACCATTCCTATTTTATATTTTGCATCGTACTTTGGCGAGCAATTAACTAAAAAATTATGAAACAAGGTATTCATCCAGCTTCTAAATTAGTTAAATACATTTGTTCTTGTGGAAATATAATTGAAGCAATTTCAACTTTAAAAGAAAGTGAATTAAGAGTTGAAATTTGTTCTAAATGTCATCCTTTTTATACAGGAGAACAAAGAATATTAAAAACTTGAGCTGTTGATAAATTCTATGCTAGAATGAAAAAATCTGAAATTTTAAAAAAATAAAAAAAGTTTGAAAAATTTTTCAAACTTTTTTTATTTTTTTAAAATTTTGATCTCAACAGTATCATCTTCTTTGAGTAATTCCATTTTTAAATTCATCATTTGTAAATCTATTATAAATTTATCTGCTACATTATTAAAATCAATAGGAGTTTTATTTAAAATATTATTTAAATTTATTATTAAATTATTAAATGGAAAAATATTATCCAATATAACTTGTTTTAATTCTTCATCAATTTCTAAAAATGTAGTTTTTATATTATTATATTCTTTACTTATTTCTAGATTTCGTTCAATTATTTTGTTAATTTGATTTAAATTATCTAATTTTTTATATAATTTATTGATGTCATCTTTTCCCTTTATAGAACTAGTAACTAGCCTGTATCTAAAATTACTTTTATTTATTATATTTTCAATTTTATCAATAATATTTTTTTGTATTTTATTTTCACCTGGTATAAAAATTTCAATTTCATCTCATCAAAATTTGATAATTCAATTTTTGAATTGTTTTTTAAATTCTTTTTGGATTTTTTGTAGATCTAAAGTTAAATCATTTCATGCATTTAAAAGTAGTAAGCTTATTTTTTTATCAAATTTATCTTTATTAATTTTTCAGTCTTTAAGTTCTTTTTCTAAATTTATAATTTCTTTAGATAACTTTATAAAACTTAATATATTATAAACTCATAAATCTTTTATATCAATAGATATAAAACTTCAAGACATTTCATCTAACTTATTTATAAAAGTTTCTTTAGTAATTCATCATTTATAATTTTTAGTTAAATATCATATATTAATTGTTCATTTTTGTATTTGTCTATTTATTCTACTTGCTATTTTAAAATCTAAATTATCTTCAGATAGTTCCTTTATTAATGGAGAAATAAAATCTAAATTTGAATTTAATCAGGAGATATACAAAGAAACTAATGAGCTCAATCTTTTAGGTAATACTAAAGTTGAATTTTTTCTTATATATCTAATTAATTCTAAAGATAAGCTTTTTTCTCAAAATTCATTTGATATAACATCGTATTTATTTCAATTTAGTAAAAATTTTTCATGCTCATAATTTTCTAAAATATTATTTAATATAATATCATTTTCTTTTATATCATGTATTAAATTATCTTCGTTATATTCTTTTATAGACACTATTTTCTCTTTTAAAGAATTTCTGCTTGAAATTTCTGCTTTTCTAAGCAAATTTATTCTTTCAAAATTATTTAACTCATTAGGTATGTTATTTATAGATATTCAAAAATTAAAGTTTTGATGTATAATTTTTGAGATTAAAAGATATTTTTTTATTATTAATATATCTTTCTCATTATTTGATATATTTTGATTTGTAAGTGATAAATCATTTAATACTAATTTAATAGCTTCTTGATAAATATCTTTAATCATATTTGAAATTAATCTCTCTATTATATCACTTTTATTTTTATTTATTATACCTAAATTATCTATATTATTAAATTCTCAAATAAATCATATATTTTTATAATCATCTTTTATAATTCTTGTACTTTTTCAACTATTTAATAAAATTATTTTTAATGCTATAAATTCTTTAAATTTTAAAATTAATTTATCACAAAACTCTTTTCATATATTATCATTTATTTGTTTTATTCAAGCTAAATGTATATTTAAAATTTTATCTCAAGAAGAGAGTCTTAGTGATTCTATTAATGGAAAATTTTTTACTAGTATTTTTATAATTCTATTAATTTGTCGTTGATTATTTTCTTCTCTTAATTGATTTATATTTAAATAAGAGTATTTTCAATTAATTAAAAAATTTATTAACTCTTCATTAGAGTGTTTTTCCATAAAAGAAGAATCAACTAAAAATTCTTTAATTTCAATTATATTTAATGTGTTTTTTTTAGTATTTTCAATAATTGAATTTAATCAAAAATTATCTTGATTTTTATTTTCAGGAATACTTTGATTTTTTTCTAATTTTTCCATTTTGTATAAATAAGTTTTTCTTTATTTTATCATAAAAAATTAAATATTGCAAAAATATTGTATTTTTCTATAATTGATTTTGATATTTTTTAAAAAAAGATAAATATATTGAAGATAAGTTTTCTATTAAATTCAAATTTTTCTTTAATCTTTTGTCTTTTTTAAAATATCAATTTTATAAAATAACTTTTTTTTTATGTGATTATCAGATAAAAACGCTATAAATATAGTTCCACTTAAAAAAACATATAGTATTTGAGGTCAAAATATAACTTTTGAAACTAAAAAATTTTGATTTTTAGCAAATGGAAGTGTAACAATTAGTGATGATAAATGAAATATTATTTTAACAAATGTTTGAATAAAAGATGAACAAGTAAATGAAAATGCAGATTTTTTCCCTTTAGTTGTTGATTATGTTGAAAAATATTATGCAACTTGAAAAATAGGTTGAAATAGATTTTCAAAAAGAGAGTGAAAACCTTCAGAATTAGCTACTTTAACATCAAGACTTATTGATAGACCAATTCGTCCAATGTTTCCTAAATGATTTATAAATGATACTCAAATAATAGTTTCACCACTTTCTTTAACTTGAGAGCAAGATTTAGGATATTTTTGAATTTTATGAGCATCATTATGACTTTTAATGACTAATGTGCCTTTTGAAGGACCTGTTTCTTGAGTAAAAATTATATATATTGATTGAAAATATATATTTAATCCAAGCATAGAAGAAGAAAAGCAATCATCAATGGTTTTACTAGTTGCATGAACTTTAGATGCAATTACTATGGTTGAATCAGAAAGCAAGGAGGTTTCAAAAGATATTATGATGAAATGACTTGAGTTTGCTTTTAATATAATAAAAGAGCTTTGTAATGCTCAAATTGATTTTATAAATGAGTATAAAAAAATATTTGAAATTAGTGAAGTAAAACATTTTTTTAATTTAGTTAATGAAGAATATTATGAAAAAATTGAAAATTTTTTAACTAATGAAAAATTAGAATCACTTTATTGACTTTGAAAAAAAGATTTTCATAAAATATTAATAAAAATTGAAGAAGAAGTAAAAGAATTTTTGTGAGTTAATGATGAAAATTTAGAAGAATTATGATTAAAATCAAATACTATTTCAGAACTTGTTTATAAAAGAGTAAAAAAAGTTATGAGGGAAAATGTATTAAAACATGAAAAAAGACTTGATTTAAGAAAACTTGATGAAGTAAGACCTCTAAAATCAGAAACTTGAATATTACCAAGAGCTCATGGATCTTGATTATTTCAAAGATGAATGACTCAAATACTTTCAGTCGTTACTTTATGATGACCTGAAGATATACAATTAATTGATGATATGTATGAAGAAACATCATCAAGATATATACATCATTATAACTTTCCTCCATACTCTGTTTGAGAGGTAAGGATGCTTAGATGAGTTTGAAGAAGGGAAATTTGACATTGAAAACTTGCAGAAAAAGCATTACAATCAGTATTGCCTAGTGAAGAAAAATTTCCTTATATGATAAGAGTGGTTTCAGAAACTATGACTTGTAATTGATCAAGTTCTATGGCATCAGTTTGTTGATCAACACTTGCTTTAATGCAAGCTTGAGTGCCTATTTCAGCACCTGTTTGATGAATTGCTATGTGAATGATTTATGATGAAAAAACTTGAAATTATAAAATACTTTCAGATATACAAGCTCAAGAAGATTTTTTATGAGATATGGATTTTAAAGTTACAATGTCCCCAAATGGTATAACAGCTATGCAACTTGATGTAAAGATTAAATGATTATCTCTTGAAGTTTTTGATAAAGCCTTTACTCAAGCTAAAGTTTGAATTGATCAAATTTTAGATTCAATGCTTGAAGCTCAACCAAAAGTTGAGGAAAAATTATCTCCATATGCTCCTTTAATTATGAGTATTTTAATTCCTTTAGATAAAATTAAATGATTTATTTGAAAATGATGAGAAAATATTCAAAGAGTAGAAAAAGATTATAATGTAAAAATTTCAATTGCAGATGATTGACATACTACAATAACTGCAAAAAATAATATTTGATGAGAAAAAGCAATAAATGAAATAAAAGAATTTATATGGGAAGTTGAAGTTTGATATAATTGAGTTTGAGAAGTTGTAAAAATTATTGATTGAACTTGAGCAATTGTAGAATTTAGATGAAAATCATGAATGATTCATATATCAAAACTATCACCATTAAGAGTGGAAAAAGTAGAAGATATATTAAAAGTATGAGATAAAGTAGAGTTTGAAGTTATAGAAGTAAATAAAGAAAAGGGTAGAGTTTGACTTAAAAGAAAGCCATCTAAAGAAGAAGTCGAAAAATATGAAGCTTTAAAAAAAGAAAAAGAAGCAAAAACTATAGAAAATTTAAAAGATAAAAAAGAAAACATATAATATTGACAATTGTATAATTATTTTATAATAGAGTTTATTAGATTATTTAAATATAATATTATTATGGATAATATACAAAACTCTCTTACATTTGTAAATGATTCTAAAACAAAAAAAGAGAGATTAATTTGAAAGATTAAAAGAGATTTAAAAAAGATATGAAATTATTTAAATATAGATGATCCTTTACTTGATATGTTGAAAGATTTATCTAAAAAAACTAAAAATAATTATAATTCAATAGAGGATTTAGATGAAATAACTTTAGAAGGATTATCTAATAATTTAACAAGTTTAGTTTTTGAAATATGTGAGAAAGTTAAAAAAGATATGGGCAAAATAATAGAAAAAGAGATTTTATAAAATCTCTTTTTCTATTTGTTCTAGTGAGTAACTAAAATTTTTTAAATTTAATCAATTTTTTTTGAAATCTTTATATTTAGTTAATTTTCTAAAAATCTCTAAACTTAAATTTTCATCATCATTAAGTACATCACTTTGGAATTCATTTTTAAAATAATTTGCATTATTTATTTGATGGTTTTGAGCACTATTTAGAAGTGGAACTATAATAGTATGAATTCAAAAAAAGTATAATTCCCATAAAGTAGTTGCTCATGCTCTGGATATAGCTATATCTGTTTTTTGATAAATAGTTCAAAGTTCTTTTTGTGAAACAAAATCATATAAAGTAACATTTTTAAATTTTTCAAACTCTTGTCTAAAATGCAGGTTTTTATCTCAAAGTATGATAGTAAAATTTATATCATTTAAATTATTTAATATACTTTTTATTGATTCAAATATACTAGTTGATCATTGACTTCAAGCAATTACTAAAACTTCTAATTTTTCTTCTACATCTTCTTCTAAATCATCTCTTTTAATAATTCATTTTAATAATTCTTCATTTAAAATTTGTCAAATTAATATATGTTTTTTTTGGTCAATTTTTTCATTTGGGAAAGTATAAAATATTTTAGTTGCAAATTTTGAAATAAAATTGTTAACTATTCAAGAAGTTGTGTCTGATTCGTGGATATAGATTTTTTTTCTTAAAATAAATCAAGCAATACATAAAGGAAGAGAAACATATCATCATTTTGCAATAATAAAATCAATTTTATATAAAATTAAATAATATATTCAAAAAAATATTCAAGTTATATTTTTTAAAGGTTCAAAAAAGTTTTTTATTGTAAAGAATCTATTAATTTTCCCACAAGGAACATATTTAAATGGAATTAAGTTTTCATTTGCAATTTTTGCTTCAAGTCAATCCTCATCTCAAAACCATATAAAATTTAAATTAGAATCTTTTTTTAAATAATTATAAATTGCAAGAAGTGGAAATATATGTCATCCAGTTCATCATCAAGTAAGAGCAATATTTTTCATATTATAATTTTATAAAATTAGCTATTTTAAGTATAAATTTATTTATATTTTTTAATATACTAAAATCTTTTATTTTGTAAACTAAAAAACCACTAAAAGTTCAAACAACAACTCAAGTTATTATATCAAAAAACCAATGAACTCACCCCGCAATTCTTGAGATTAGCATTATTATAAACAATGGTAATATAAAATAACTTATTTTTCTATATCAAAATAAAAATAAAGATAATAAAAAAGCAGTTGATACACTAGCATGATCAGAAGGGAAAGAAGCATCGGGGATATGTTTTAAAATCAAATTTCAAGTATTTTTTAAATAAGTTTCAGGTCTATCAATGTGAATTATTTGTTGAATAAATAGACTTATAAGTATTGCTACAATAGTTGAATAAAATATAAACAGCAGATTTTCTTTATTAAAATTATCTTTTTTTATAATAAAATAAATCCAATATCAAGCTAAAAATAAAGGAATTAAAAAAATAGGAGCATCAGCAAAAATAAAAATAATATCTTTTATAAAATCATTTGAAGTAAAAGAATTTAAAAAAGCAGATATAGGTTTATTTATATTTTCATGTAAAAATAAAAAAAAATTCATATATAAAAGTAAATATTAAAAAAACTAATTTTAATATAATTAATTTTATCAAAATCTCAAAAATAAATTTGAAAAAAATAAAATATAGTGTAAACTAGTTATTAGTTATTTTCTCCAATAAGTGGGGGATTTTTTACTTTTTTAAGCAATAAAATAATGCCTATACCAAATAAAGTTAGATGAATGCAAGACATATTACCAGAAACACACCTATATCATACATTTTTAAAAAAGGTTTTTCGTCATGAACTTAGGAAAAATTGATTTAAAAGAATTACAACACCTGTTTTAGAGCATAAAGAAGTTTTTACTTGAGCATTGTGAGAAGGAACAGATATTATTGATAAAGAAATGTATAATTTGATTGATAAAAAGTGAAGAGAACTTGTATTAAAACCTGAATCTACAGCCCCAATTATGAGATCTTATATAGAAAATGATTTATTATCAGAACCACAACCAGTATTTTTATACTATGTAGAGCCTCATTTTCGTTATGATAGACCACAAAAAGGAAGATTTAGACAATTTTTTCAATTATGAGCAGAAATTATTTGAGAACAAGATCCTATTTTAGATGCACAATTAATTTATATTTGATATAAAGTATTAAATAACATAGGACTTAAATGAGAATTTAAAGTAAAAATTAATACTATTTGAAGTTTAAAAGATAGACAAAAATATTTAGAAGAACTTACAAATTTTTATGAAACAAAAAAACACCTACTTTCTGAAGATGCTTTAAGAAAATTAGAAACAAATCCTTTAAGATTACTTGATACTAAAATAGAAGATGAAATTATTTTAGCTAAAGAAGCACCTAAAATGTCAAAGTTTTTAAAAAAAGAAAGTAAAGAGCATTATACTAAAGTTAAAGAATACCTTGATTTATTATGAGTTGAATATGAAGAAGACCATACTTTAGTTAGAGGACTTGATTATTATACTCATACAGTTTTTGAGTTTGTTGATAATTCAGGAAGAAGCCAAGATAGTTTTGGTTGAGGATGAAGATATGATTTACTTTCAAAAAAACTATGACATAAAGAAGAAATTCCAGCTGTTTGAATGGCTTTTTGAATGGAGAGATTAGTTGATGCATTAAGAGATAAATGAATTTTAATAAAAAATAAAGATAAAATAGATTTATATTTTATCCAACTTTGAGATGAAGCAAAAAAAATAGTGTTACCTTTGACTATTGAAGCAAGAGAAGCTTGAATAAATACTTTATCATCTTTATGAACTCCATCACTTAAAGCTCAAATGAAAAAAGCAAATAGACTAAATGCTAGATATGTAGTGATGATTTGAGTTATGGAATCAAAGTCATGAATATATCAAGTAAGAGATATGCAAGAATGAACTCAAGAAGAAATAAAAAAAGATGATTTAATAGAGTATATTAAATCTAAAGTTTGAAAAACATCACTTGATTTTTACTGTCCAGCTAGTGATTATATAATTAACTAATAAAAAAATTCCCATTTGGGAATTTTTTTATTAGTTAATTAATTATTTTGTAGGTAGATTAGTTGTTCCAAAGAAATCTGCTAAAGGTACTGTTGTTCATGAAGCTATTTGAATTGAAGTTCAAGTTAAGAATCAGTTTCAAGTAACAAAATAATTATTACTATTAAAATTAAGAACTCAAGCAGTAGTATCATCATATTTTTCCATTTTTGCAGCAATAGCATAAACTCATGACCAAGAAGCTACAGCATAATCATTTTTAGAATTTAACCCTAAATATGATTTATCTAGAGTTCAACTAAATATTTTAGGATCTACTTCTGTTCAAGAACCTATTTTATCAAGAGTAAAAGTATTATCTCTTGCTTCTTTAATAGCAATAGATTTTACAGTTTCACTTAATTCTGACATTTTCCCTGAATCTCTTGCTTCAGCAGAGTATCATTGGAAAGATAAAAATGCAATTGTAGCTAAAATAGCTAAAATAGTAATAACTATAATTAATTCAACTAATGTGAATCATTTTTTATTTGTACTTTTCATAAAGAAAAAGTTAAAAATTAAAATATAAAAGTTTATTTTTTAATAAACCTGTACATATTATACATAAAAAATTATAAAAGTCAAAAAAACTACTTACTTTTTTATTTTTTAATGTATTTTCTATATTAAAAATAATAAATTAAAAGTCAAATAATTTGATTTTTATTTTATTTTGGTACTCCTATGGAGAATTGAACTCCAGTCCTAGCCTTGAGAAGGCCATATCCTAACCACTAGACGATAGGAGCTTAGTAAAAAACAATTTCAAGATGAAATTGTTTTTTAATTATTTTAATTTTGCTCTTACTTCTTCTAGCGATACTCAGTGAATATCAGAAGTAACTCACATTTGTCTAGCAGTTCCATCAATAGTTAACATAGCTCATGCTACATCAACAGCATTCATATCAACCATTTTTTGCTCAGCAATTTCTTTTAATTGTTGAAATGTTAAATGTCAAACTTTATCTTTTTGAGGAACTTTAGATCATGATTTTAATTTTAATTTTTCTAAAACTAAAACTCAAGCAGGAGGTTGTTTTACTATAAAAGTGAAACTTCTATCTTCATAAACAGTAATAATTACTGGAAGAGTTTGCCCCATTCTATCTTTAGTTTCATCGTTGAATCTTTTTGTAAATTCAGGAATTGCAACTCAGTGTTGTCATAAAGCAGGTCATACTGGAGGTGCTGGATTTGCTTGTCCTCACTTTATTTGAAGTTTAATATATCATTTTATTGCTTTTGCCATATTTAATTTTTAATCAATTATTATAGAGATAATTTATATTAAAATACTTTATTTTTTTTCGGGAAAAATAGTATTTTTAATACAAATATTATTTTTTATTTTAGAAGCGAAATAGATTATATAAAAAAGTTTATTTAAATCAAATTTTTTATCATATATTCTCCTTCTAAATGATATCATCTTTTTTCATAATATTGTCTAACTCAAACTCAAGCAATTACTGCTATTTTTTTAAATCAATTTTTTAAAGCAATTTCTTCAGAAAGTTTGATAAGTTTTTTTCAAAATCAAAGATGTTGACCAAATTCAGATCATTTTTCTCAAATACCTAATTGGTCTCAAAAAGTATGAATTTCTCTTATTAAAGCTCGGTTTTTAAGTTCTGGAAATACATCAAGCACAAATTTGTTTTCACTTGGAAGCCTAAGTCTTAAAAGTGAAAATATAGTTCTGTCAAATTTATCTTCCATAGTTAGAAAAAACTCTTTTCAATCACTAGCATCATATTCAAAAACATGTGAAGTAGCATCTTTTGGATCATTTTTTTTATCCATTATTTCCCTATGTCTTATATCATACATTTTAATTCATCTTTTTTTTAGTCTTTCTTCTACTATTTGTCTTAAATTTGATAATTTAGATCAAGCAAGAATCATTGAAGCTGGTATATCTCTATATGTTCTATTAAGTCTGACATATTCTGGAATCATTGCTTCTAAATCAGCAGTTAATTCAATTAATGTTTCATCATCATAAGGAGTAAAACCTCAATCTCTCCAAATTTTTGTAAGCTCTGAATTATCAGTTACAACCATTGGATAAATTTTTAATTCATCGGGTCTAAATAATTGATTGTCAAAAACTTCTTTTAAAGATTTTCTATCAAGATCAGGAGTTGATCAAAGTAGATTTGGCATCATATGTGCAACAACTTTAAATCAAGCATCTTTTAAATCTTTTGTTGCTTTAATACTTTCTTTATTTCAATGTCATCTTTTATTTAACTCATTTATTTCATCAATTGTAGTTTGGTATCAAATTTCAACTCTTGTAACTCAATATTCTCTTAAAAGTTTTAATTCTTTTTGGTCAATCCAGTCAGGGCGAGTTTCTATTGCCATTCAAATAACTCTACATCTTGCAGTTTCATTTCTTTTTTTTGCTTCCTCTAAAGTTTTTGATCTTTTAAGTCCAAATCAAGCTTTTAGTTTAAAAGAGGCAAACTTATCATTAGATAAGTCAGTTGATTCAATATATGTTTTCATCTCATCATAAGTAGTAAAAGCATCATAAATATCTTTTATAAAATCATCTCTATAAGGTTTTGGGTATACAGACCAAGTTCATCCTATAATTCTAACATCATTTTTTTCAATTTTATGTCAAGTAACCTCTAAAGCTCTTAGACGATTATGAATTTGCAATACAGGATCAAAATCATTTAAAACAGCTCTTTGAACTGCAGGTTCATCTGGAATATATGATTTTGGAAGTCATTCAAATGTGGGACAATAAAGGCACTCTCCTGGACAATAAAATGATTTTGTAAGTAAACTAATTACAGTTACTCCTGAAAGACTTCTTACTCATCTTTTTCTTAAAATTTTTCTAAAGTTTGCATTGTCTTGCACAACTCATAAGAAAATTAACTCTAAAAATCTATCTATAATTTCAGTACTTGGAAATGGTTTTTTAAGTCCATATTTTTTATAAATAGTATTTTTTAATTTATGAAATTTATCTTTATCAAGATCTTTTACTTTGACTCAAGTCTTAATTATTTCATCTATAATCTCTAATTTATCCATCTTTTTATTTATAAGCATTAAGATGATTTTATAATATAAAAAAAATATTAATAGTCAAAAATTGATTTTTTAAAAATAATTTATATTATTAAAAAAATATTTTTTAACTATAATACTATGCTATTTTTATCTAAATTTCCATTTAAAACATTAAAATCAGCTCCAAAAATAAGTGATAATAAATCAACTTCTTATTTATTACAAGCTTGATTTGTTAGACAAGAAATGGCTTGAGTATATAACTATTTACCATTTTGATTAAAAGTTTTAGAAAATATAAAAAATATAGTTAGAGAGGAGTTAACTGCTATTTGAGCTACAGAGGTACTTATGGCTTCTTTATCAAATAAAGAATCTTGGGAAAAAACTAAAAGATGGGATAGTGTAGATGTTTTATTTAAATTGATGTGAGCTTGAGATAAGGAATATTGATTAAATCCAACTCATGAGGAAGTTGTCACTCCACTTATGTGAGAATTTATAAATTCATATAAAGATTTAGAAAATATGTCAGTTTTCCAATTTCAAACAAAATTTAGAAATGAAAAAAGAGCAAAATCATGAGTTTTAAGATGAAGAGAATTTTTAATGAAAGATTTATACTCATTTCATAAAAATCAACAAGATTTAGATATTTATTTTGATGAAGTTAAAGGTGCTTATGAAAATATTTTTAAAAGACTTTGAATTTGAGAAGATACTTTATATGCTTTTGCATCTGGAGGAGCTTTTTCAAAATATTCTTATGAATTTCAAACAAAACTTTGAATTTGAGAAGATAATATTTATGTTTGTCTTGATTGTAAACAAGCTCATAATGATGAAATAGTAGAAAATCCTTTTAAATGTGTAAATTGTCAATCTTGAAAATATGAAATAGTTAAAACTTCAGAAGTTTGAAATATTTTTAAGCTTGGAACAAAGTTTTCAAATTCTTTTGATTTGTCTTATACTGATGAAAACAATAAAAAACAAGAAATTGTTATGTGATGTTATGGTATAGGTATTTCAAGGTTAATGTGAGTAATTGCAGAATACTTTATGGATGAAAAATGACTTATTTGGCCAGAATCTATAGCTCCAGCAAGTCATTATATAATAGTTATTTGAGATCATTTAGATAAAGCTTTAGAGTTAGCTAAAAAATTAGAAAGTGAGTGAAAAGAAGTGATAATTGATGATAGAGAAAAAATTTGATTTGGGCAAAAAGCTTGAGATTGTGATTTGATTTGAATCCCAAATAGAATAGTAGTTTCAGATAAAACAATAGAGAATTGATGATATGAATTTAAAAAAAGAAATTCAAATGATACTATAATAAAAAGTTTTTAATCATGTATAAAATAATATTTTTTGCAGATAGTTATAAACATTTTGAAAGTGCTATAAAAGAGTATGAAAAAAGACTTTGAAAAAGTATTGAAATAATTAAATTAAAACCTTCAAAGAAAAAAGATGAGATTTCTATAATTGATGATGAAACAAATATTTTAAATGAAAAATTAAAAGATATTTCTTGATACAAAATACTTTTATATATCACTTGAGAAATATTTTCAACAGAAAAATTATCGCAAATAATTGAAGATAAAAAACAAAATTTTTGAAATATAATTTTTATTATCGGGGGAGCTTATTGAATAAATATAGAAAAATTAAAAAATATGATTGATTTAAAACTTTCTTTTTCTCCTATGACTTTTCCTCACTCTATGGCTTATTTAATATTACTTGAGCAAATTTATAGAATTGAAATGATTAAAAAGTGAAGTTCTTACCATCATTAACTAGTTTTTTTTAAAAGTTTAAATAACATCATAAATATTTTTCTTTCAAATGTAGCAAAAACTTCATTTTCAATTATAAAGCTTTCATAAGTGTTATAATCTATTATAGCAACTTTGTTTGCATAAATTATTTTTGTAATATTGTATTGAAATAAATCATATTTTGGAGGAATTATAACAACATCTTTTTCTAATCTTTTAGGCTTTAATCATTCTAAAAACTCACTAGTTATAACATATCTTTCTAATTTTTTTTGTTCTCTTAATACTTTATATTCTTCATAGTCTTTTTTAGATAAAGAGGTATTTTTTATATCAGATCTTGAGCTATAACGATAAAATATATCTCACTTATTTAATGTTTGAGCTATATCTAAAAATATATTTTTTATTCAAGATTTTCATTTTATATTTTTCAAAATTATTTTTTTATCTTGATTTTTGTATTCTTTTGTTATTTGTGGTAAAAATAACTCAAAATCATTTTTAAATTTTGTGAAATAATTTGATAATATTTGAGGATCTTGTGCTATATAATGAGTTCTTTTTCAATTTATAACACTTGATAAAATACCTTCTTTTAACATATTTGGCAATATTTTATATAACTTAGGTCTGTTTAATAAAGTATTTTTTGATATTTCTCATAGGTTTTTGTTTTGATTTTTTATTAAAAATAAATAGATTTTTGCTTCATCTTCTGAAAGTCATAATTTTTTTAAAATATTAATCATAAATAATAAAGTGTAAAAATATATTACACTTTATTATATGCTCTTTTGTTTTTTATACAAAACTATTTTTTAAAAATATATTTTTTATTTTTACATATATTGTATAAAATATAAGTATTTCATTATATTTTAATATACTAAAATTGTATTTTAAATATTAACTATTTATATATGAAAGTAGATATGCATTTTCACTCAAATTTATCTGATTGATATTTATCTAAAGATGAACTTATAAAAAGAGCTTATGATCAAAAATTAGATTTTATAGCTTTAACAGATCACGATAGAGTAAGTTATTGATTTGCAGATGAAGTATCTAAATACTGAATTAAAAGTACTAATTCTGTAGAAATTTCCTCTTATAATAAAAAACACAATAAATCATTACATTTAACTTTTTATGCAAAAGAAATATCAAAAGAAATTAAAGATAAAATTAATGAGGTAATTGAAGCAAAAGTTTGACTTATAAAAAAACAAGTTGATTTTTTTAATCAAATATGATTTCAAATAGATTTAGAAGAGATGTATAAATATTATGTGTCTTTTTGAAGAAAGTATGAAAGTTTAAATAAGTTTGATATAGTTAGATTTATGTTTTTAAATCCTAATAATGTATTATTAGCCCAAAAAATAAATGATTGAAATAAAATTGATGTAGAGGGTTTTTATTTAAAGTTTTTAAAAAGAGGTTGAGAAAAATTCGATAAATATGCTGTTATAATAAATGATTATGAAGTTCCTATTGAAACTTGTTTAGATTTTGTAAATAAAACTTCTTGAGTTTTGTCTATGGCTCATCCAAATGTGACTTTTAGAAAATGATGAATTGAGGAATTTGAAAGAGTTTTACCTTATTATATAGAAAATTCTTGAATAAATGCTATAGAAATAAATGCAAAAGCAACAAAAATATGGGTAGAGTCAATTTTAAAAAATAAAGAAAAATACTGACTTTATTTGACTTTTTGAAGTGATTTTCATAAAGATTGACTTGATGACTGAAAACATTGATATTTTTGAGAACAAAATGAATTTATTTCAAGTGAATTATTAAAAGAAAGTTTTTTAGAATATGAAGATAAAATAATAAAAAAGTGATAATTTGTCACTTTTTTATTTTAAATAAGTTTTAAGTTATTGATTTAGCAAAAATAAATCATATAATAATAAATATTTATAATCTAATATAGTTTTTATGATATCAAAAAATAAAGTTATTTTGTCAAGTATAGTTTTTGTGCTATTATGACTTATGATATTGCCTAATTTAAAGGCAGATTTAGATCCAAACGACATAGAAAATGCTTTTATATTATCAAAAAATAATATAATAAACTCTCAAAAAGATCCTAAAAGCTATAATTTACTCTCAAATATTTCAAGAAGAGAAATGTTAAAAGTTGTGTTAAATTTAGCTTGAATAAAACCAAACGATGATTGTATAAATAATACTTTTAAAGATATTTCTCCAAATGACTGGGCTTGTAAATATACAACTAAAGCATTAGAAATATGATATATTTCAAATAACTCACTTTTTAGACCAAACGATTTAATTACTCAAGCAGAAGCTTTAAAAATGATTTTTAAAGCAAAAAATATTGATGTAGAAAATACTTCTAATTGGCAAGATTGATATATAAAAAAAGCTTTAGAACTTTGATATTTAGATAAAAATATTGCAAAAAATAATTTAGCAAAAAGAAATTTTGTATTTAATATTTCAGCTAAAACTCTAAAAAATACTGATTTAAAAATTTCAAAAATAGAAAATAAGTTTCAAGAATATAAAAAACCTGTTTTGAAAATAAATTTTGCAAACTCAATGGATCATAAATCTGTTGAAAAAAATATAAAAACCTATCCTGAAGTAAAATACACATCTTCTTGGGATGATTCTAAAACTTTAAGCTTAGTAGTTGATGATTTAATTACAAAAGAAACTGATATACTTGTTAATGTGCTTGATAGTGCACTTACTTCATCATGAGAAAATTTAAAAAATACTATATCAAAAACTTTTAAAGTGGATTGAGAAGCAGTAATTGAGTTTGTTTCTCCAAATTGAAATATAAGTGATTTAAATCAAAATATTACAATATCTTTTTCAAAACCAATTATATCTTTAACAAATCTAGATAATCAAGAAAAGTGTCCTATTTCAATATCTCCAAATATACCTTGAAAATGTGTTTGGATTACCACTTCAACTATGCAATTTAGACCAGAAAATTGATTTCCAACTTGATGAAAATATATAGTTACAATTCCATCTTGAATAAAAACAATTTCTTGAGATATTACAATAAACTCAAAAACTTTTGAAATAACAACTCCTGATTTTGCTCTAAATTCAAGTATTAATAGTTTAAATTTAGATGAAAGTTTAAAATTTGCCTTTAATGATGAAGTTTCTTTAAATGATTTTGAAAAAAACTTTGCTTTAAAAGAATACAAAAATGATTTATTAAAATTTTCTTATTTTAAAAGAGAAAATGATTTAGAAGAAAATAAAACTATAATTGAAGTTTTTCCTAAAACTTGAGATTTTTGATATGAAAAAACACTAAATTATACTATATCAAAATCTCTTACCTCAAAAAGATGAAATATTTGATTAAAAAATGATATAATTTGAAGTGTAAAAACAAATTCTTTTTTACTAAATTATAATCCAGTAGTTTTACTTGATGAAAACAATAAAGAAAAATATGATATTTCAAACTTTAAGAATTCTTTAAATAATTCTATAATAACTCAAAATAATCCAAGTATTTTGCTTACTTT
>JACFNZ010000002.1:73997-161848 GCA_019454605.1 Candidatus Altimarinota bacterium | reverse complement strand
TGTATATCAACTATAGCTTGTTGCTTCACAGTTTTGTGGTTGTTGTTCTGTTGTTTTTATATATTTATAATTACTATCTCATGAAAGAACTTGATTATTACATGTTCTTGCTATAGGAGTTGGTTTTGGTGTTCAAAAATTATATGTATTTGTATTATAGGCTTGGATTGTTTGTCATTGCAGGATTATTTCATTATCTAGTTCACAAGCACTTTGTCATAATGCTAATTTTCATCATAAATTTGATCAACTTGCAATTGTATTTGTTTGGTCTTTTGGATTATTTGAAAATAGTATTCATACTTCTTGGTTTTCATCTATTTCATCAAAATTTTGATAGTTTTCTTGAAGAGGAGCATTTGTTATAGCATCATACAAATATCATACTCTATCTCAAAATGTAACTATATGTCTATCTTTATAGTTTGTATCTTCTGCATATATTAAAGGGATGATTTTACTTGCAAAGATTATTTCATTTTTAAGTTCTAAGTATCATGTTACTTGAAATTTATCTTGAGTTCAATTAATAGTATATAAATAATTAGTATCATTTTTAGGGTCTTTAGCTTCTTTATTTAATCATATAATTCTTGATATAGATTCTTTTATATATCATTGAGATATATTTCAAGTATACACTAAAGTAGTTCATTCTGGTAGTGGGTATTTTTTATTTCTTTCATACTCTAATCTTAATCACTTTTCTATATTTTTTAATGTTGTTAATCTATTACCATCTCTAGCATCTTTTGAAAAACTTTGAAAAGACATAAAAGAAATTATTGCTAGTATTGATAAAATTGTTATTACGATAATGAGTTCTACTAGGGTAAAGGCTTTTTTAGTGCTTAAATGTTTATTAGGTTTTTGAAGTGTGTTTTTTGGTTGATTCATGATTACTTATGTTAGTAAATAAGTATAGTTAGTTTAGCATATTATTTTTTATTGTCAAAAAATAATATATTACAAAATAAAAAAACTATTTAACAAAACAGTTTTTTTATTTCATCTTGATTTAAATACCTCCACTCTCACTCTTTTAAATCTCATAATTCTAAGTTTCAAATTGCAACTCTTTTTAAAGAAATTACTTTATTATTAATTGCTTCAAACATTTTTTTTACTTGATGAAATTTTCATTGAGAAATACTTAAATATATAGTATTTTTTGAAATAACTTCAACTTTTGCTGTAGATGTAATTTCTCAATCAATAATAACTCAAGAAATCAATTTATTTATATCTTCTTTTGACAACTCAAACTCTGAATTAACTAAATATTTTTTAAAAATATTTTTCTTAGGATTTATAATATTATGAGTAAAATCTCAATTATTTGTGAGTAATAAAAATCAAGTTGTATCAAAATCAATTCTTCAAACTACATGTAATAAATCTTTATAAATACAATTTTTTAATAAATGTTTAAAACTTTTATGTCATCATTCATCGACTTGAGAAGATACATATCAGGTAGGTTTATTAAGTAAAATATAAATATGTTCTAAAACTTCTATTTTTTGATCTAAAAAAGTGATTATATCTCAAAAATTAACTTTAAAATCTTTATTTTTTATAATTATATTATTAACTAACAATAAATTATTTTTAAAAAATTTATTACTATCTTTTCTTGAAATAAGTCACAAATTTGATAAATATTTGTCTATTCTTTGCATTTTTAAATTAAATTTTTTATAGGTTTGTAAGATATTCTATGTATTCAAGTAATTTTTTTACTATTTTCTAAATAATCTTTATGTGCTTTTGTGCCATATCATTTATGTTTTTCAAATCAAACTTCTGGATAAAGTAGCGCATATGTGTCAATTAATTTATCACGGAAAACCTTAGCAATAATTGATGCACAAGATATTTCAAAAATCTTTTGGTCTCATTTTATAATAAACTCTGGTTTTACAAATCACTCAAAAAAATAATTATCATTTCAATCAATTAATATTTTTTTTATATTTTTAAGTCATATTTTTCTTTCAATTTCAACTAAGCTCCTCCTCATTGCTTCCTTATTTGCTTGTTTTATATTTATTTCATCAATTAAATAATTATCAACAACTCAAACTCAAAAAGAAACTATCCCTAAACTAGATAGTTTAATTAATTCAAAAAATATTTTTTCTCTGTTTTTTTGTGTAACTTTTTTACTATCTGTGATAATTTCAAGTAAATTTCTTGGAAATTTTTTTTTATCAATTAAAACAAAGCTACTTGCAACAACCATTCAAGCCCAAGGTCATCTTCAAGCTTCATCAATTCAAACATCAAACATTTTTTTTAATGAGTATGTAGACAATTTCAATCTTCATCATGTTCATGATTGTGAGACTCTTGAGCTTCCTCAACCATAGAAACAAATCAAGCTATTAAATTTTCTATTAATTCACTATCTGTTTTTACAAGTTCATCTTTATCATTTGTAATAATTTGTTTTAAAAAATCCAAATCTGCTCTTAATGTAGCTGGTAATTCTATAGTTATATTTGCCATATTTTTTAGTTAATAATTAATAGTTTAATTATAAAATAATATTTAAAAAATCAAATAAAAAGTTATTAACAACAAATATAATATTTTCCTTGATTTTTTTAAAGTATATTTATAATATAGTTAAAATAATAATATTAAATTAAAGAAATTATGGATTTAGTTAAAAATTTAATAGTAGAAATAGAGCAATTAAAAGCTGAAAAAAAATTTGATATTGCATTACAAAAGCTAGAAAATTCTTTATCAAATTATAATGACGATTATAGAATTTATGAAGAAATAGCTGATATATACTTATATTTATGAAAAAATACTAAAGCATTAAAAGCTATTGATTTTGCTTTAAATATAAACAAAGATTCTGCTACTTGAAATTATTTAAAATGATTTTTACTTCTTACTTCAAATAAAGTAGTTGAAGCAGTAGAATTACTTGAAAAATCAAATAGTATTATGCCTAATAATTCAGAAGTTTTAAGAAATTTATGATGGTGATATTCTGTCATTTGAAACTATGAAAAATGAATTTTTATTTTAAAAAGAGCTTTAAATCTTGCTCCAAATGATAGATTAATTACTGAAGATTTAGCTATGGCATTAATTTGAAGTGGAAAAATAAAAGAATGAAATATATTACTTGAAAAAATTTGAAAAAATAAAATTTTAATATAAAGGCATTGAAAAATATGCTTTTAATTTTTAATTAAAATAAAATGTCGTTTATAAATAAATTAATCCCAACTAAAAAAGTTATAATTATAGATATATGAACTTATAAAGTAAAAGTAGCTTTATGTGAGTATAAAAATAATGAAATAAATTTAATTTCTTATAAAGAAAAAAAACAAGATTCTCAAAATATTATTTGAACTGAAATATCTAGTATAGAGTGAATTTTAAATACTATTGAAGATGTCTTTAGTAATGTTTTAAATAATTTAGATATATCTGTAAAAGATATAATTTTAAATATACCAACTTCAACAATTATTTCATCTTGAAAAGATATAAATTATAAAAGAATAAATGACAAAGAGAGTATAGATATAAAAGAACTTGATTATATAGTCTCAAAAGTTGAAAATGAAGCTTTAATTAAAGCAAAAGAAAGTATTTTTAAAAAAACAGGTTATCTTGATGTAGATATGAAATTAATAACAAGTAGTATCACTGATATAAATATTGATGGATTTATAGTTTCAAATCCTATATGATTTACTTGAAAAGATGTATTTATATCTGTTTTAAATATATTTATCCCAGCAAATAGATATAATATAATAACAACTATTTGAAATCATTTAAATAAAAATATACTTTCAATAATTCCACTTGAATTTTCCCTACCAAAAATACTTTCAAATACTGACTATCAATATGATGATGTTTTATTTATAGATATTTGAAACTCAAAAACTTCTTTAATAGTTCAAAAATCATGAGTAATAATTTGATTTGATAAAATAAATTTATGAATTAGTGATTTAATAAAAAATATAAAAAATTCAAGTTGAGACACTACTATAGAAATAATTAAAAATATTGATAAAAAAGATACTTATTTAAAAGAAAAAAAAGAATTTTTAGAAGTATTTGAAGAATGATTTATTTTATCATTAAAAGAAATATTAAAATCATCTCTAGTTCCACATAAAGTCTTTATTAGTTGATGATGAGATAATGAATTTGTAAGAGCCTTTATAAAAAATATAAATCTAACTAAATATACTCTTCATAGTTTAAAACCATTAGATTTTATAAAAATAGATTTTAATGAAATTAAAATAAATTGAGATAAAAGTATTTTTAATAAAACAAATTTATGAATTTTATCAATGATGATAGCTACAAAAGAAATAATATCATATAAAAATAATCCTTTGATTAGTTTAGTTAAAAGTTTTATAGAAAAAAATGAGCTTTAAGCTCATTTTTTATGGTTTATAATCAATAAAATGTTTAGTAAAATATTTCTTTATTACATCTAAATTATACATAACTTTTTCCTCTTTATCAACTCAAAGTTCTTTTGGGTTCACTTGAAGTGTAAAAAAAGAATTATATCAAGATGATTTTAATTTCATAAAAAAACTTTCTAGAGGTAAATATGATACTCCTCATCAAGCATTTCAAGGTAATAATCATCATTTACTTCAATTTTTATCACTTAAATAAATATTTTTTATAGTTCATCATAACATATCTGTAGCTTTAATTAAATCAATTCAAGTTGTTTTATCAATAGACGAAATATTTAATGCAGAATCTCAAGTAATTTTTTTAAGTTCAAGTAAATTAGCATTTTTATATTCAGCAATAACAAATAACATAAATTTTTGTTCTACATTTTGTAATGTTATACTAATTTTTAAATCTTTTTTAATCTTATTTAAATATTTTGTAAAATTAGGCATTGATTTATCAGAAATATGAGGTGGAAAAAAATTTATTACTTGAGCATTTAAAGTTTCAGCAATTTTTACTATTTTATCTATTTTTGTTTTATTAAGTCATTTTTCTGGAGCAGTAATAGATAAAATAGGAACTTTAAATGCTTGAGATAGGTCGTTTAAGTATACCTCATCTAAAGTATCATAATTTTTTTCATCAATGACTAAATCAATTCCATCATATCCTGATTTTTTTACAATTGTAAAAATTTTATGAATTCAGTATCATTTTAAGCTTGATGTTGATAGTAATAACATATTTTAAAAATAATTATAAAGTCTTTTATAGTATTATAACAAAAAAGTATTTAAAAAGCAAAAAATTATATTTTTTTAACTCATCACATAAAAGGAATTAATACTTCTGGAATTATAACATCTCAATTACTATCTTGATAATTTTCTATAATTGCTATTAAACATCTTGATAAAGCTATTACAGTTCAGTTTAATGTATGAGCATATTTCAAATTTCATTCGTTATCTCTATATCTTATTCAAAGTCTTCTTGATTGGTAATCTCCTACATTTGAACAACTAGTTACTTCTCTATATTTTTGTTGTCCTGGCAACCAAGCTTCTAAATCAATTTTTTTCATAGCTGGATTTCATAAATCTCAACTACAAATATTTAATTTTTGGTATGGAATTTTAAGTCATTGCCAAATTTCTTCTTCTACTGCAACCATTTCATTATGAAGTTTAGAGCTATCTTCTTGTTTACAAAAAGATACCATTTCTACTTTTTGAAATTGATGTCATCTCAAAATTCATCTCATATCCTTTCAAGCACTTCAAGCTTCTTTTCTAAAACATTCTGAATATCAAACATACTTTATAGGATTATCTAAATTTTCTATAATTTCTTTAGCATGGTATGAAGTAACTGGAACTTCTGCAGTTCCAACTAGATATAAATTATCTTCTTCTGGGTTTACTCTATAAACTCAATCCTCTCAAGCTGGTAAAAATCAAGTTCAAAACATTGCTTCTTCTCTAACTAAAACAGGAGGAAGAATTGGAGAAAATCACTTTTTATAAAGTGTTTGCATAGCATATTGGATTATAGCAAATTGTAAAAATACAACTTCTCATTTTAAATACCAAAATCTAGCTCAAGAAATTTCTGATGATTTAGTAGTATCTATCCATCATTTTGCTTCTCAAATCTCATAGTGAGGTTTTGGAGTAAAACTAAACTCTGTTGGTTTTAAAAAAGTATCTATAACTAAATTTCAAGACTCATCATCTCAAATAGCTGTAGTTTCATCTAAATAATTAGGTAATCTATATAATACATCAAAGTATTTTGGTTGAAGTGATTTTATTTTTTCTCAAATTAAAACTTCTTCTTCTCAAAGTATTTTTAATTCTTTTAATTTTACTTCTTTTTCTTCTTTTGATAAGCTTGAAATAATTTTAGAAAAAGAATTTTTTGTTGCTTTTATATTTTCAAGTTTAGCTTGCATATCAAGCAAATCTTTATCTATTTGTAAAAAATCATCTAAATCTATATTTAAATTTCTTTTTTTTATATTTTCCTTCATAAGTAAAGGATTTTGTCTAAGCAATTTTAAATCTATCATATTTTAACTTAAAAAATTAATTTTTGTTTATTGTAAAAAAAAAATACTTAAAGTAAAGTATTTTTTAAAATATTAGATTAAAATTTTATTAATCTTTTATCCAATTTGTAAGTAAAGTGTCAAGTTTTACTTCATAATTTCAAGATCTTCTTCAAGCATCACTCCATCTAACAATACTTTCTACATTCATTTTTTGTGGTGGAGTTCAAGCACCTAGAGGATAAGCATCTGGAGGATATGAAATTTTAATTTCTCTTGTAAAAGTTGGGAAAAAATTAGTTCAAGTTAAGTAATCTTGAGTATAAAATCATAAACTATCTTTTTTAACTCTAAAATCATTTCTATATCAAGAACTAGAGTAAGTTCAAGTAGTTGCTCATGATAAAATCCATCTATTATCTAAATTATATAATATATAACTTCAAGATGGTATATTTGTCCATTCACTTCAAAAAGTTCAATCAGCAGTTATGCAAGATCATTTATAATTATAAGTATTCCAACAATTTGTAGTATTAGCTCTATAAATCATCCAATTTGTGTCTCTAATATTTGTTAAAGCTTCTATTCATTCACGAGCCATAGAAATTGCTTCTACTTTATATGAAGTGCTTTCTGAAACTCTCATAGAATTAACATATATATTATAAGCTCAAACAACTCAAATAGTTATAATTAACATAACTATCATTGACTCAATAACTGAAGTTCAAAGTTTTGATTTTTTCATTGTTAAATGAAGTTAAAATCTATTAATAATTTTTATTATATTAAATAGTATTTTAAATTCAAATTATAATTTGTAAAAAATCCCTTATTTTTTATAATAATTTTTAATTAATTTTAAAAATATGATAAATAAATATAAAAATTTTTATTTTGAAGAATTTAGTTTTGATTTAAATTCAAAAACTGCATTATTTAAATATTCTTTTGATAAAGAGGTATTTTTTGAAGAAAAAATATATTTTTTAGATAATAACTTTAAATTAAGAGAAAATTTAGATATAAATATAATAAATAATATATTATTTTCTATTTCAATAGTTATATGAATTAGTTATTACAAAATATTTCCCTGTCAAAATTTAGTAGTAAATACTTGATTTTTAGATGAAAAACAAATAGAGTTTTTTAAAAAATTTTATATAAATTGACTTTGAGAATTCCTTTTTAGAAACAACATAAATCCAAGTTGATTATTTAATTTTGTAAATAATTCTAAAAAAATATATAAAAAAATAGAGTTTAAAACAAGTGAGAAGTATATAGTCCCTGTTTGATGATGAAAAGATTCTATAGTTTCAATAGAATTATTAAAATCATTTAATAAAGAATTTGATTTATTTACATTTTCATCAAATGATAATTTACTTTATGAAAATACTACAAAAAACTCAGGTAAAAATAGACTTTTTATAAAAAGAGAATTATCAAAAAATATTTTAGAAGTTATAAAAAATTGATGATACAATTGACATGTACCAATAACTTGAATAATAGCTTTTGTTTTAGAGTTAATTAGCTACCTATATGATTATAAATATATAGTTTTATCAAACGAACTTTCTGCTAATTTTTGAAATACTAATTTTTTTTGAGTGGAAGTAAATCATCAATGGAGTAAATGATATGAATTTGAAAAGAGTTTTTGAGATTATATAAAAGATAACATATCAAGTGAAGTAAAGTATTTTTCTCTACTTAGACCAATGTATGAGTTAAAAATAGCACAAATTTTTGCTAAAGTTTGAAAAAAATATTTTAATAACTTTTCTAGTTGTAACACAAATTTTAAGATCTTTAAAGACTTAGAAAATAAAAAAAATAATTATTGGTGTAATAGTTGTCCAAAATGCTTATTTGTATTTATTATATTAAGTGCTTTTTTAGAAAAAAAAGAAATAATTAATATATTTAAAGAAAATTTATTTGAGAAAAAAGAGCTTTTAAATTTATTTGAAGAACTTGTTTGAATATCTTGAATAAAACCATTTGAGTGTGTTTGAACAAATAAAGAAGTCATACTTGCTTTAAAAATGATTTATGATAAAAAAGAATTTAATGATACTTTTATGCTTGATATTTTCAAAAAAGAAGTATTATCAAAAATGACTAGAAATGATTTTATTTTACTAGAAAATGAGATTTTAACTCTAAATCTAGAAAATAATTTAATACCCAAAGACCTAATTGAATTAATAAAAGATTATGAATAAAAAAAGTTTAATTTTAATAAAAATAAAATATTTACTAGAAAAATACCCAAGAGAGTATTATGTAATTTGATTTTTTATAATATTTGCAGTTTATGCTTTATATCATTTATTTTGATTTACTGTTATTAATTATGATTATTATAAAACACTAGCAACAAATCAACAAACCTCAAAAACAAAAACTCCAACTTCAAGAGGGGCAATTTATTCAAATAATGAAAAATGAAAAACTCTTGCTACATCTGTGGATTTATATGATTTAGCTATAGACCCTTCAATTGAATGAAATAAAGTAAAACTTGCAAATTTTTTAACAGATACAGTTTACAATGAAATATGTTATTTAAAATCAAATGCAATTTGTAAAAAATCTCTATCAAAATTTTTATGACTTTTAGAATTCAATGATTTCAATCCAAATGAAAAATTTATAAAAGAACACATTTTAGAAGAAGTAAACAAAAAAATAAAAAGAACTAAAGTTACAAGTGTATTATTGTCTCAAGATTTAACTTTAGAAAAATGATTTGATTTAGATAAACTAAATATTGCCTGAATATATGTAAATTGAGCTAATTTATATGTAAACCCAGAAGAAATAATTGATGAAAATTTTGTAGCAAAAACATTAATAAATTATGTAAATTTAGATGAAGAAAAAATTAAAAATTTAATCAAAAAAAGAGATTTAAAATATCTTTTAATATTACCAAAATTATCAATTTCATCTTCTGATTATTTAAAAACTAAAATTGATGAAGAAAAAGAAGCTTATAAAAGAGGCTTTATAAAAAAAGAAGATTTATTTTCAAGTTTTATCATACTTCAATCAAATCAACATAGATATTATCCCGAAAATGATATGGCATCAACTATTTTATGATTTGTAGATAGTTCTTGAGAGTGACACTATTGAATTGAATGATATTATGATAATATTTTAAAATGAAAAAATACTGAAAATTATGCTAAAAAAGATATAAATTGAAGATTAATTGAGCCTTTATCTCTTGAAAATCAAACAAATCTAGCCTGAGCTAATATTACTTTAACTATTGATAGAAATATCCAAAAGGCAGTTGAGGAAATTATTGATGAAGATTTATCTACTTATAGGGCAAACAGTATTTCAGTAGTTATAATGAACCCAAAAAATTGAGAGGTAGTTGCAATGGCTACAAATCCAAGATTTGATCCAAATACCCCATGAGATGCTTTTGAACTGGAAAAAGTAACTTATTCGAAGTTTCCAAACATGTATACAGATTTACTTTGAGCTAGAGTTTTAGCCGTTGATAATATAAATTGAAAAGAATTTATATATGATGGGAAAAAAATATTTTTGAGAGAAATAAGTAGAGAAGAAGTTTTAGACCCAAAACTTGAAAAATACGTTTTTGTAAATAAAAAATGATGATGAGTTTATAAAAATGATATTATTCAAGATTTATACGAACCAGGTAGTATTTTTAAACCTATTGTATTTGCTGCTTGAATTGATACTTGAGAAATAAATAGATATGATATGTATAATGATAAATGATATGTTCAAATTGATAATTTTAAAATTAAAAATGTAGCTTCTCAATGTATTTGATACAACACCTTTCAAAATGCAATGAATTATTCTTGTAATGTATGAATGATTAATATAGCTCAAAAAATATGAGCATCTATTTTTTATAAATATATTGAAAGCTTTGGTATTTGAAGAAAAACTGATATTACTTTAGAATGAGAGGTTTTTTGAAAATTAGATCCATATGAAAGATGGTCTAGAGCACAACTTTTTACAACTTCTTTTTGACAATGAATTACAACAACTATTTTACAAATGGCATCTGTATACTCAACTATAGCAAATTGATGAGTTTATTATAAACCTCAAATTGTAAAATCAATTGATTTCCCAAACTGAAGGCATATAGTAAATAAACCTGAGGCTGATCATAGAGTTATAAAGGAATCTACTTCTAAAATTATGACTCAAGTTTTAGTTGACTCAGTAAACCACTGAGTTGCAAAATGAGGTTGAGTAAAATGATACTCTGTTGCTTGAAAAACCTGAACAGCTCAGATTGCTTATAAATGAAAATATGAAGCTTGAACTGCATCAACTATGTGATTTTATGCTTGATATGCTCCAGCAGAAGATCCAAAATTTGTTATGATAGTAAAAGTAGAAAGACCTAGATCTTCTATATTTTGATGAGAAACTGTCGCTAAAACTTTTGCAAAAATCTCAAATTATTTATTTAATTATTATTGAATTCCACCAAAAAAATAAAACCCTAAATTTAGGGTTTTATTTTTTTATTCTTTTTACTATTCAGCTTTATCTTCTGTTGGCTCTTCTGGTAAATTAGATTCAGGAGCTTCATTTGAAATAACTTCTTCTTTAGCTTTTACAGCAACTGCAACTACTTCTTCTTTATGAGTTAATAATTCGTATTTTGAAGAAATATTTAAGTCAGATACTTTTATATTGTCTCATGATTTTTCAAGTTTTGATAAATCAACATCAAAGTTATCAACCAAATCAGTAGCTAAACATTTTACTTCAATTTGTTTTAAAACTTCTTCAATAATAGCTCATTCATCTGATTTTGCTTTTGAATTTCAAACAAATACTAAAGGGATTAATGATGTAATTTTTTCTCAAGCAGCAATAGCTAGAAAATCAACATGAATTATATCTCAAGTTACTGGGTGTTTTTGAACTTCATGAAATAAAACATCCATTTTTTTTCATTCTATATCTAAACTAACAACATGATTTACTCAAGCAACTCTAAATGCTTTTAAAGTGTCTGATGCTCCTAGTTTTAAACTAGTTGCTGGTTGTTTTTTACCATACACAACTGCTGGTACATTTTTTGAAGATCTTAAAGCTTTTAAATCTTCATTTTTTTCTCTTTTTAAGCTTTGTAATACTATTTTTTTATCCATATACAAGTTAAATGATTTTAAATATTAAAAATACAATTTTATTTAAAAATAAAATGCCAAAAGATTTTATATAAAAAAGAAAAAATATCAAATTAATTTTAAATTTCTATTTGTGAATTATAAAAAAAAGCCTTATAAGTATTTTTTAGTAACATTGCTACTGTTAAAACTCAAACTCATCAAGGAACAGGAGTTATAGGGTTTCAATTTTGTAATATTTCTCAAAAACAAGCATCTCAATATATTTTTCAATCAATAACAGTAAACCCAACATCAATAACTATTGTATTATCTCCTATTTTATCTAGTGTCAAAAAATTTGGTTTTCATAAAGCAAGTATTACTATATCTGCATTTTTTGTAAAAAATTCTATATTTTTAGTTTTTGAATTACAAATTGTAACTGTTGATTGTTTGTTTATTAACATATTTGCAATTGGTTTTCAAACTATATTACTTCTTCAAACAACAACTATATTTTTTCAAATCAAATCAATATTATAATATTTAAATATTTCCAAAATCCCACTTGGAGTGCAAGGTGTTAGTCAGCTTTCATCTCAAATAACTATTTTTCATTGATTAATTGTATGAAATCAATCTACATCTTTTTTAGGAGAAATAGAATTTATTATAGTTTTTTCATCAATATGTCTTGGTAGAGGTAGTTGCACTATATATCAAGAAATACTTTCATCATTATTTAAAATATTTATTTTCTCAAGCAAGTCTTTTTCTAAAACATTTTCATCAAAAGAAAATAATTCAAAATCAATTCAAACTTCTTTAGCATATTTTTGTTTTTGGTTTATATATCTAATTGATGATGGATTATTTCAAACAAGTATTACTCAAAGTTTTGGTTTTTTTTCTAGTTTTAAAATATCTTTTTTTAATTCCTCATATATTTTTTTGGCAACTTCTTTTCAATCAAGTATCATTTTTTTTAATTAAATAAATATTTTTGCTTATCTTAATCTTTTAATATAATTTATCAAGAAAATTAATATTATTTAAAAATTTATGAAAAATAAATTAACTGCTTTATTATTGTTAATAACTTGAATTGCTTCTATTTATTGAATGTATTATTATTTTTTTATATTAAATAAATGAGATTTATTAATTAATACTAATATAAAAAATTATGATGTTTCATTATATAATAAGAAATTAAAAATAAAATTTAATCATAATTGCCTGGAAAAAATTTGTAAAATAACTGATATTGCATCTTTTGATTATGAAATAGAAATCTCAAAAACCTGATATAAATCAATAAGGCAAAATATAAAAGTAGAAAAAAATAAAGAGTTAAAAATAAATTTTAATCTAGAAAAGGATCTAGTTATATTAAAAGTAAATGAAACAAAAAAAGATGAAAAAACTTCAAAAATTGATGAACTAAGAGAAATAAATTTACTCAAAAAAAATTATGCTTTTTTTAATTTAGATAATTTGTGATATTTTTATTTTATTGATAATTTAGACGATACTATTAAATTATTTTGGCAAAAAGATAAAAAAGATACTTTTATTTATTCTTTTAATAAAGTTTTAAAAAAAGAAATCAATATAATACCTATAGATATGTCTGAAAATGAATTATTAATAAGTATTTGAGATGAAAAATATATATTTAATTTAGATAATTTTTTAATAACCAAAACTTTTTTTCCTCAAAATATAGTTTATGCTAAATATATGCTAAATAATTATTATTTTATAACAAAAAACTGAAGTTATTTATATAATTTACAAACAAATAAATTTGAGTATTTTTATTTATTTAAAGATTTTTTAATGTATGATAGTGAAAATTATTTATGAATAATTTATGATAATGAAATAGAAAAGAAAAAAAATTATAATTTACAAGATTTTTCTTGAAATTTAATAGTAAAATATAATTATAAAACAAAAAAAATAAAAGTATTAAAAGATACTTCTATAATTATAGAAAAATTAGTTTTAAATGATGATAAAATATATATTTATAACTCATCTTGAGATAAATATCTAGTTTACAATATAGAATAAAAAAAATCCTTTTTAAAAAGGATTTTTTTTAAAAAGGAATATCTTCTATTGAAATTTCATCTTCTTTTTTTGTAGTTGATTTTTTAACTGCTCAAAAAGAGTTTTCTTCTTTGTTATTGTTTGGAGTATAATCTCATGATTGTTTATTATCAAGCATAATCATATTTTCCCCTACTATTTCAGTTTTATATCTTTTTGTTCCGTCTTGTGCTTCCCAAGATCTTGTTTGAAGTCTTCATTCTATATAAATTTTTTTTCATTTATGTAAATATTGTCAAGCAATTTCTGCTAATTTCCCCCATAAAACTATAGAGTGAAATTCTGCAAGTTCTTGTTTAACTCAAGCTCCATCTACCCAACTTCTGTTAGTAGCTAGAGAAAAACTACAAACATTTTGTCCATTTGGAGTTTGTTTTAATTCAATATCTTGAGTGATATTTCATATAAGTTGAACTTTATTTAAATCCATATTAAGTAAAGATAAAATATAAATATGTGATTAACACAAAAATTATTATAAATAAATATATGAAAATACAAAAAGTTTTTTTGTAAATAAAAAAAATTGCTATTTTTTAAAATATTTGCTATAATAATTTATAAGTATTTTTTAATAAAAATTTTAATGAATGTATTACTAGAAAAATTATTATTAAATAACTTGTTAAATGATAAAGATAGATATGAAATAAGGCAAATTTTTAATTTTGTAGATGATAAAAAAAAGTTAAATATATTAAATAACTTTGAAAATATAATAAACAAAGTTTTAAAAATAAAATCTGAATTAAAAGATCAACAAGAGATTTTACTTTGAAAAGCTATTTCAAATATAGAATTGTCAATTAAACAAGCCAAAAATAATTGAATAAAAAATGCTACTTCATCGAGCATAAAAAGCCTAAAAGAAATTATATAATTTATTTACTAAAACAAAAACAAATGTCTAAAAGAGAATCTAAAAAACTAGAAGAAAAATTAACTAACTATGAATTATCTCCTGAAGTAAGAGATAATTTAGCATCTTTAGAGCAATTTATTGAACCAGAATTATTTGCAAAATTTCAAGAAAAAATTCTAAAAATATTAAATGAAAGTCCTGAGTCAGAAAAAATAGTTTGACAAGAAATTTCACTTGCTTCTATAAAAGCAGAAAATTTACAAGATAATTATTATAGAGAATTTAGATCTATTTTAACTACTGCAGATGCTATTTAGTATTTTCTTTATAAGGACAAATATCTTTAAGTAATTCATCTTTTTCACATTTATGATTTCTAGCAGTACAATAATACCTTCAAAATAACACAAGTCTATGATGAAGATCTATTATTTCATTTTTATTAAAAACTTTTAAAACTTCCTTGTCTGTTTGCAAGGGAGTTTTTGTTTTAACAAATCCCCATCTATTTAAGACTCTATGAACATGTGTATCAACTGCTAAATAAGGAGCATTTTTTGTAGCAATTAAAAAAACTTTTGCTGTTTTTATTCAAACTCAAGGTAGTTTTTGAAGTTCTTTTATTGAAGTAGGAATTTTTTGATTATAATCAAATGCTAAAATTTTTGATGTATTAAATATATTTTTTGCTTTAGAGTTATAAAGTCATATTGATTTAATCTCTTGTTTTATTTTATCCTCTCACAATTCAAATAACTCTTTTGGAGTTGAAAATTTTTTAAAAAAAGTTTTATTAATTTTATTTACTTGCTTATCTGTAGCTTGTGCTGACATAATTATAGCAACTAGAAGCTGTAATTCATTTTCATAATCAAGTTCTATTTTAGGATTTGGAAATAATTTTTTTAATAAATCTAAAAAAATCTTTTTTTTACTTTTATTAGACATAATTTAATTAAAAAAGTTAATAAATAATATTTTAATTAAAAAATAAAATTTGACAAAATATTTTTTATTAATATAAAAACACTACTTACTATTTACTTTAAAAAAATGTTAAGTCTAAAAAAATCATACTTTTTTTTCTTCTTCTTTAATACATCTTTGTTAAAGGATTAGTTTTTTATATTTAAATTACAAAACAAAGTTCTTTAACAAAAAGAACTTTTTTATTTTTTATTTTTTTTGTTTATGATACAACCACTTAAAGATACATCATCAATAGTAGATAATAAAAGAATTGATGAAATTGAAAAAATTACTTCTCCTAAAACCCTGATAGAAAAATATCCTCTTGATGAAAATACAGCTAATTTTGTGGAGTTATCAAGAAATGCAATTAGTAATATAATAAATTTTAAAAATGATAAATTACTTGTTATAACTTGACCTTGTTCTATTCACAATGTTGATGAAGCTTTAGAGTATGCTGAATTATTAAAAAGTATAAAAGAAGATAATCCTCATTTATTTTTAGTTATGAGAACTTATTTTGAAAAACCAAGAACTACAGTTTGATGGAAATGATTGTTAAATGATCCTTATTTAGATGATAGTTGTGAGATAGATGACTGACTTCATGTAGCAAGAGAACTACTTTTAAAAATAAATAAAATGTGAATTCCAACTGCAGTTGAATTTTTAGACACAATAACTCCTCAATATATTTGAGATTTAGTAAGTTGGTGAGCTATTTGAGCTAGAACTACTGAAAGTCAAGAACATAGAAAACTAGTTTCTTGATTATCAATGCCTGTTTGATTTAAAAACGGAACTTCTTGAGATATTCAAATTGCAATAGATGCCATAAAGTCATCTAAATGAAAACATACTTTTTTATCTGTAACAAAAAATTGAGAAGTTGCTAAAGTAACAACTACCTGAAATCAAGACTGACATATAATTTTAAGATGATGAAGCTCTTGACCTAATTATTATCAAGAAGATATAGAAAAAACTACTAAAATACTTGAAAAAAATCAAATAAAAACTTGAATTATAGTTGATGCTTCTCACGGTAATAGTAATAAAAATTATAAAAATCAACCTATTGTTTCAAAAGATATTGCAGAACAAATAGTTAGATGAAATAAAAAAATTGTTTGAATAATGATAGAGTGAAACTTAAATGAATGAAATCAACCATTAAGTGATGATTTATTGCCTTGAGTAAGCATAACTGATGCTTGTGTTAATTGGGAAACAAATAAAGAAATGATTAGTGAATTAAATGAAGCTAAAAAGTCAAAAAAAAGTTAGAAATCCTAACTTTTTTTTGACTTTAAGAGTGTTGTTTTTATATTTTTCTAAATTTAGCAATAAAAAATCATTCAGTATTTTCACTTGGTAATAATCTAATTGTTTTTGTAATATCTTTTTGAAAAATATATTTTGAGTAACTTTTTATTCAAGTTTTTTTTATATTTTCTAGATCTTTGTAATCAAAAAAACTTGAAATATCTTCTAATATTAAATCTTTATTATTTGATAACAAAAAGTGAACAATTCATTCATTTTCTAAAGGATCTAGTGTACAAGTTGAATATATTAAAATTCATCATTCTTTTAATAATTCTATATTATTTTCTAAAATTTCTTTTTGTAATTTATAATTTTTTTTATTTACATCTTTATTATTTAAATAAAAATATGATTTTTCTTTATTTAAATTGATTCTTCATTCTGCACTACAAGGCAAATCTGCAATAATTATATCAAAACTATTTTTTGGAAAAACATCTTTTAATTTTCTTGCATCATTTTTTATAATATTTATATTTTCAAATCAAAGTTTATTTGTTAAATATTTTATTTTATCAATTCTAATTGAAGTTAAATCATTAGCATATAACTCTTTTTCATCTTTAGTTAAAGCTCAAATATGAGTTATTTTTCACCCTGGAGAAGCAGTTAAATCAAGAACTTTTAATTCTTTATTTTTAAATTCTTTTAAATCAAGAGTTAGTATTTGTCATATAAATTGACTTGTAATTCATTGTAAATATATTTTTCCATCTTTAAAAAGATCTAAATCCCATAAATCTTTTTCTTGTTTTTCAAGCAAAATATATCAATTATCTAAATAGTCTAATTTTTTAAATAAAAATCATACACTATTTAAATAATCCTCAATTTCTTTATTTGTTGATTTTAAAGTATTTACTCTAAAAGTTACTTTTCTTTTAATAACTTGAAATCATTTAAAAATAGTTTCAAGCTCAGTTTTATTATAAATTTGATTTAATTTATCTAAAAATTTTTTTGGTAGGTTGTTTATCATAATGTATTTTATAAAATATAAAGGCTTAGTTAAAATACTAGCCTTTTTATAATTAATTTGGTGGATCTGGTGGGGATTGAACCCACGACCTTGGCCTTAAGAGGGCCCTGCTCTACCACTAAGCTACAAATCCATTTTTAAAACCTAAATATATAAATAAGTTTTAAAAAATCAAGTTTATTTCAAAGGATATAAATAATCAATTTTTTCTATTCTCCATTTTACATCATTTTGTTTTAACAATTCAAAAATTCATTTAAAATGTAATAATCAATATGTTGCTATAATATTTTTATCTTCACTATGAATTATTTTATCTGCTATAACTTTATTTCTTTCATCAAGTATAACTTCAAATAATTCTTTATTTGAAAAATTATTTTGAATTGTTGATTGTATTTCTTCGCTTTTTAAAATAAAGTTAATAAAAGATTTATTTACATATCTAAATAATTCTAATTCTTTAGGATTTAATTTAGATAATTCTCTCACAACCACATCATTTATATCAATTGGTTGATTATATTGCCTATTTTGTAATCAAGAGGTTTGTTTTATATTATTATATTTTTCCATAATATCATCCATAGAAACATCCACATTTATATCTTTATTGTTTACTAAATTTAAAAATATAGAATTATCTTGATTTACAAGTCAATAAAGTTTTGAAAAGCTATCATAAGTTTTTTCATCAAATTTTACTCAAAGTGCATTATCAAAGTCTTTATGATTTTGCTCATTTCAAGGTCTTACTCATTCAAAATAAAGTGTATATCAAAGTTTTTTATATTTTTTTATATTTTCTTTAACTTTATTATAAAAATCTTTAGTTCAAATATGACTCATTCAATGAAAAATAACTGTTTTATCTCAATTTGTAATTTTATAAACAGGTATCGTTGCAGGAGAAATATCATTTTCATAATAAGCAAATCAACCAATTATTACAAATAAAGTAACAATTAATGCCACTATCCTATTTAAAAAATAATTTAAAAATACATTATAATTTTGATAACTAAAAAATGTATAGTTTTTATCTTTAAATTTCTTTAGAAAATAGTATAAAATATAAAAAAATACTGAATAAATAAATAGTGCTAAACTAAATCAAACAACTCAAATTATTCAAGAAATATAAAAATATCAAGATAAAATAAGTATTAAAAAAAATAATGTAAATAATTGCTTTTTAGTCATTTTTATAGTCTAAGAATAAAAAAATAAATAATATGTGAGATATATTATTTATTTTTTTAAATTTTACAAAATAGATTTTAAAAAAATAACAATATGTTATTATACTTGCTATGATTTTAATAGAGATAAATTTTGACAAATAAAAATAATATGCTAAACTACCTATACTTATTTTACTAAATAAAAACTATGGATCAAAAAAATAAAAAAATAAAAAAATACTCTCAATTGAGAGATAAATGATTTACATTAGTTGAATTAATAATAGTAATAACAATACTAGCAATACTAGCAACAATATCATTTGTATCATTTCAAAATTATACTAAAGAAGCAAGAGATTCAAATAGAGTAACAACTTTAAAAACAATAGAGAAATGAATATCACTTTTAGAGACAAAGTCATGATACTACCCAACACCAGAAGAAAGTGTAGAAATATCAAGTTGAAATATAGTGTATGTTATCCAATGAATAGTATGAGATAATATATCAAGAGAAATAAAATTAAATAAAACTAGCAAAGATCCAAAGACAAAAAATTATTATACATACTCAACAAACTTAGATAAAACTAGATACCAATTATGAACATATTTAGAAAATGAGAATTATGTATATGATAGATTAATAAATAAAGTATATGCAGAAAATGAAATGAAATCATTTTATACTTTATGAAATAAATTATGAATATTTTCTACAAATACATGAGTTATAATAAATAAAACAAACTACTCATCATGAAAACTAGATTTATCTAGTGATGAAAATAACACTGAAGAGTTTAT
Source organism: Candidatus Altimarinota bacterium (assembly GCA_019454605.1). Classification (GTDB taxonomy): domain Bacteria; phylum Patescibacteriota; class Gracilibacteria; order BD1-5; family UBA6164; genus UBA7396. The sequence continues at coordinate 141,918 of JACFNZ010000002.1, read as the reverse complement.
AGTGTATTTTTCAAACAACAAAGAAACTTGAAAATATACTTGAATTTGAAATGCTCTAGTAGGAAAGGTGGTAGAAACTCAAGAAAGTGATGGAGTTGATGTTTGAGAGAGTAGTTGACCTACTTTAAGCTTTTCTTGATGAAGTTTTAAAATTGATAACTGAAAATCAGATACTATAAATCAAAAAGTTACTTTAAATATAACTTGTCCTATATCTTTACAAGGGGCAACTGAAATAAAAATGTCTTATTGAAACAGTTTAGATCCTAATAATTATGTAAGCTGTGTAAGTTGAGATATAAATAATTTTAATTTATCTTCTTGAACTTGATCAAAAACAGTTTATATAAGTTTTAAAGATAACTTATGAAATGAAATAAAAAACTTATCTCAAAATATATTATTAAGAGAACCTGTTTGGACATTAGTTAGTGAAGAGCTTTGATATTGTTGTAATAGTTGGATAACTCAATATTATTGAATATCACCTAATACACTAGAGCGATGTATTGCGCAATCTGAATCTGAAAATGCTACTCATTTTAGTTATAATCTTCAATATTCACAATGTGTTAGATGTAACTGAAGCCCAAGTTTTAATAATTCCCAATCTTGTTCTAAGAATTATTATAATTATATAAAACAATAATATTAACAATAAAAAAGTAGAATCTTTTATATTCTACTTTTTTTTATATTTTAAATTTTTTTCAATTCTTTTTTTATTTTTAAGCAACAAGTACAGATAGAACCCATTTAACTATAGTTCAATAAAGTTATATTACAAGTAATCGTATAGCTCATTGAATTAAAATAGTTTTTCATTTTTTTACTTTTTCATCATCTAAATTTCTACTATGAAATATTTTTTTATTTTTACAAAATATATTTTTAAAAAATATTAACTTATATATTTGACAAATAATATAAAACAATTATAAAGTATGTTACTTATTTTATATTTTTTAAAAAATTAATTTAAAATGGAGAATTATAATAATGCTAACAATCTAAATTTTTTCAATACATATGAAAATAATCATTTAAATCCTTATATAAATGAGAATAAATCAACTATATCAACTATTTTAGATAAAGATTTATTTTTTGAGTGATACAAAAAATTATCTACTCAGTGAGTAAAAGTTTTTGAGATATATTTATCAAAAGATAATAATTATGTAGAATCACTAATACAAGCTAATGCTTTTGATAAAATAGCAAAATTAAAATGAGAATTAAAAGAAATAGCTTTATTATATCTTGTTAAGTGAAAATCACCTTTAATAGCATTAGAAGAATCTCAAGCTAGTAATAAGATAAATAAACTAAAAAAAGAATATAAAGATGTTGCTTATTACTATATTCATAAAAATTATTCTCATACTATAGCATTATCACAAGCAAATGCTTTAATTGAAATAAATAAATTAAGTAAAAAATGAATAGATATTGCAAATGATTTATTGACTAACCACTCACCTATAGTTTCATTAGAGAAAACTAAACAACAATTAAATATATATAAATATAATTACAATAATTCAGAAAAAGAAGCTCAAAGAAAAATAGAAAAATTAAAAGAACATAAAGATTTAGCTAAACATTTATTAAAACAATGAATCCCTTGAGATATTGTCTTAAAAAATATTAAATCTTTAGAAAAAATAGATTCACTTCCTATTAATCAAAAAAAAGAAGCATATAATTATATAAATAATTGATTAACTCCATCAGTTGCATTAAGTATAATTCAATAAAAAAAGTATTTTTAAAAAAATACTTTTTTTATAATTTTATATTAGTTTCATATTTAACATCTTTTTTAAATAAATTAATCAAATCTATTGGAGATTTTAATATAGAAATAATTACTTCATAAGAAAATTTTCAAATAAATGCTCCTGATTCTATCAATCAAATAGATAATCACAATGTTTGATCTATAAATCATTTTGGATTATTTATTTTTTGTAAAATATTATTATTCCAAGGAATCAAAAATCATTTTGTTGAAAGAATATCATCATAAACTCATTTATTTAAATCAACTCTTAATTTTAAAATATCATCTTGAGTTTCTTTTTTTAATTTATTTATTACAATAATTTTTTCTGCTAAAGTTTTTAATTCATCTTCTTTAAATAATTCTTTAAAAGAGTTTTGTATTTCTCAAGAATTATTTAATTTTTTTATTTCATTTATTAATGCTTCTCTATAATCAAAACTTTCAAGTGAAATATCTGAAACTTGTTTTGATTTTTTAAATTCAATTAATTTTTTTAAAGTATTTTTAGATAAAGTATATTTACTTTCAATATCCTTAATTAAAAAATCTATTTTTGAGTCTAAATTTTCTAAATTACTTATATTTGATTCATATTTTTTAAGTTTATCTCACATAATTTTAAACAAATTAAATACTAAGATAATAATATATACCAAAATATTTATTATTACAAATATATTAAACTTTACTTTTTATAAAATTAATGTCTAATATATTAAAACTAGATAAAATAAGTATTTATTTGTTTTATTCTGGTTTTAATATATAATAAAATTCACCACAAAATACTTAAAAGCTTATTTATGTTAAAAATAAACGATTTAAAAACAAGTAACTACAAAGAATTTATAATTAAATTAACTATAATCTTTTTATTTATAACTGTATTATATTTTTTATATAATATAAAAAATATTTTAATTATATTTTTTATATCTGTATTTTTAAATATGTTATTTAGTCCTTTTCTAAATAAACTTAATAAATTAAAAATTTGAGATTGAGTTTGAATGATTTTAATATTTATAGTTATTTTAATATTTAGTTTAATAACTCTTTTTTCAATTATACCAATATTTGTAAATCAAATAATATTATTTTTAAACTTTTTAGATTTAAGTTCACAAGAAATTATAAATATTTATAATACAAAGTGACTTAATTGATTTAATTTACCAATATTTTTAGAAAATATAATTAAAAATTTAGATATAAATCAAATATTTAACTATATACAATCAAATATTTGAGAGATAACATCTTTTATAACCAATTATTTAAAAATATTTTTAAATAACTGAAGTTGAATAATTTTCTCTATAACAAATACCTTATTTAATACCGTTTTAATATTTATATTTACATTTTTTATATGACTTGAAAGAAAAGAAATTAAAGATTTTTTTTATAAAATTATTCCTTTAAATATATCTAATTATTTAAAATCTAGAGAGGATAAAATAATAAATAGCCTTCATAGTTGGCTTAAAAGTCAATTAATATTATGAATTTCAATATTTTTTATAACTTTATTTTGACTTTTATTTATAAAGTTATTTTGAGTCAATATTGACCATATATTTACATTAGCCTTAATTGCTTGAATGATGGAATTTGTTCCATATATTTGACCTATAATTGCCTTATTTCCTGCAATAGCAATAGCATTATGAATTTCAACAAAAGCAGTTATAGTTATTTTGATATTATATTTTATAATTCAGCAACTTGAAAATAATATATTAGTTCCTTTTGTTATGTGAAAAACTCTTTCACTTTCCCCCTTTTTAGTTTTAGTATGAATGATGATTTGACGAAGTGTATTATGATTACTTTGAATAATAATTGCTGTGCCATTAGTTGCAGTATTACAAATATTTGTTTGAGATTATTTAAAAATAAAAAAATAAATATCATATGATATTTATTTTTTTATTTACACTCAAATGTTTTTAAGATTTCTTCATATTTTGAAACATCTTTAATTTCACTTGAAAGAGCTATAGTGATTAAATATCACTTATTTTTACATACAACTCAAGTTTGCAAGTATTTAAATTTTGGAGTATCTATATTATATTTTGCCTCAAATACATATAAATTTGATTTTTCTTTTGATATAAATTCAATTCCTTTTGATTCTAATTTTTGATATTCTTTATACTCTTTTGAAGATCAAATATTATTTAATATAGAAAAATCTGTTGATGAAACTATTTTATCTAAATTTTGTGATAGAATTAACATATTATTTGCAAATCAATACTTTAATTCATCTGATGATACAGCTAACTCTATAGTTGAATCTTTAGGATTTGGTAATATATTAGAATTTTTTTCAATTATATTCCAATTACTTGGAGTATTTATATCAAATCAATTTCAATTATATAAAGTAAGTCATTCTATTTTTGAAGTAGTATCACTTGATCAAAAACAAGAAGTTAAAAAAAACATTACTATAAGCAATAAAAAACTTTTTTTCATGGGTTTTTAAATTAAAGGTAATAAAAATACTATAAATAATAATAAATTAACTATAAAAGCAACTAATTTAATTAATTTATTTTTAGGGAAAATATTTAATATAAAAAAATATAAAAATGATAATAATGAAAAAACAAATCAAACATAAGTTAAAGGCAAAGTTTTTATTAATAAAATATCATAAAAATTAGCTCAAACTAAAAAATAATTTAAAAAAAATAAAAAACTCATAAATATAAATATATCTCTAGAAGAATTATACCTATAATTTAATAAAAGTGTGTCATTTAAAAATAAATTTTTTATATCTTTTTTATAATCCATACTTGATTTTTAAATAATAAATATTATATTTATATAAAATTTAAAACATAATATATTTAAAAATGTCTATAACACAAGAGCAAATTAATAAATTGACTAAAAATTTAAATAAATTAAATCCAAAAAATGAAGAAAAATTATTAAAATCAATAAATTCTTTATTAAAATATGTTGATTTGTTAAATGAAGTTGATACTAAAGATATAAATCCAACTATAAATATAATATCAAAAAATAATAATACTTTAAGAGATGATTATGTATCATCAAATATTGCATCTAAAGATTTACTAAATTGTTCTCCTCAAAAAATTATTGCAAATCAAATTGCTGTAAATGATATAATGAAATAAAATGTTACAAAAAATTAATATAATAAACTTTCGCTCTATAGATAAAAAAGAGCTTTTTTTTAAAGAGAAAAATATTATTATTTGACCTAATTGAGCTTGAAAAACAAATATATTACAAGCTATATCAATATTGTTTTGAAATAATATTTTTTGATATAAAGATAACCATATATTAAAAGATAATACTGACTTTTTATTTATAGAATGAGTCTTTATAGAATCTAGTTTTGAATATAAAATATCTTTTTCATACGACAAAAAACTAGAAAAAAAAACATACTCTATAAATTGAAAGAAAATCTCAAAAAAAGAATTATTAAAAAAATCATTAAAAACCTCTTACTTTTCACCAAAAGATATGAATTTATTTTATCTATGACCAAGTTCAAGAAGAGATTTTATAAATAATATATTATGAAATATATACCCTGATTACCTTTTAGAATTAAAAAAATATGATACTATATTAAAAAATAGGAATAAAATATTAAAAAATATATTTGAATGAAAATCAAAAGAAGAAGAAATTATTTTTTGGGACAATAAATTTATAGAATCTTGTCAAAAAATATATGACTATATAATTCCTTTAAATAGCTATTTAGAAACTAATTTATTAAAAGAATCTGATATTTTTAAAAATGAAAATATAAAATTAAATTATAGATATAATTCAAAAGTTGATTTTAAGAACATAGGTGAAAGTATAAAAAATTATTTAGATAAAAATCTAAAAAGAGATATAATTTTATGAAGAACTCACATATGACCTCACATAGATGATTTTAATATTTTTATTTGAGAAATCGAAGTATCAAATTTTGCATCAAGATGAGAGTTAAAAAGTATTATTTTAAAATTAAAATTACTTGAAATTGATTATATAAAACATATAACTTCTAAAACTCCTTTATTATTAATAGATGACTTCCAAAGTGAACTTGATGAAAATCATCTAAATATATTGAAAAATAATTTAAAAAATTTACAAGTTATATATACTTCAATAAATACTATAAATAAAGAATTATACAATAATATAAATATATAATACAATGTTTTTTAAAAAAGTAAATAAAAATAATTTGCCTTTAATGATATTTTATATTACAATATAAGTATATTTTAAAAACTAATACAAAAATATGAATAAATTTTTAGTTATTGTTTCTTTATTTTTAACTTTATGATTTTCATCAGTTTATGCTGCTTGAGTTGTAGATCATTTTGAAATAGAAGCATCTCCAAATAAAGTAAAAATTTGAGAATCAATTGATATTACAATAAAAGCTGTTGATAAAGATTGAGCTGTTGTAAAAGATTATGATAAAGAAGTTTTAATTTTTTCAAATAGCGACCAAAAAGCAGAACTTCCAAGTACTATTGATAGTTGAATTTATAAATTTAAAACATCTGATGCTTGAGTTGTAAAATTTGAAAACTGAGTAAAATTTACACAAAAATGAACTCAAGATATAAGTGTTTATGATTATAATAATGAAGATATTTATTGATATGCTGAAGTAGAAGTTACAGACTGAACTACCTCAGCTCAATCTTCTGGAGATATAACTATAAATTATCCTGAAAATTGAATTACCTTATGACAAAATAGTGTAAAAGTAAGTGGGACTACTTCAAAAAATCATAAACTTAGAATAAAACTAAATAGTGGAACTTGAACTGAAACAATAAGTAACTCAGAATGAGTTTATGAAGTAGAACTAAAAGATATCCCAACATGAGATAATATAATTGTTGCTGAATTACTTGATGCTGACTCTAAAGTAATTTGAACTTCATCTGAAACTTTCTTTAAAGTAGAATCTAATACTCCAGTATTTAAAAGTATTACTTTAAATCCAGAAAGTGACGAATACAATAGTGAATCTGTTGTATGAGTATCTGTAGATGCTACTCCTTGATTAACAACAGTTAGTGTTATGGTAAATGATGTATTGTCAACTTTAACTGAAAATAAATCTTGAACTTACTCTTGAGAAATAACTACACCTAAAACTGCTTGAGAATATAATATAGATGTTATACTAAAAAATGAACTATGATTAGAAACTAAAAAAGAAGCAGCTACAAGTATAAAAGTTAAAGAAGTCGAATATCTAGCTTGAGTAGAGGAAGTTAAAAAAGAAGAACCAGTAACAGTTAATTGTGATGATTTTAAAAAAGAACTTGAAGTTAAAAATGTAAAATCAATATCATTAAAAACAAAATCAGTAATTTCTTGGGATAAGGTAGATAAAGCAACAAGCTATAATATATATAAAAAAGATGCTTCATCTAGTTGACTTACATTGATAGAAAATGTTACAGACAATAAATATGAAGTAATAATTTCTTGAAATAAAGTTGAATATAGTGATTTTACTATAAAAGCAGTATTTAAAGATGATGTATGTAATGTAGAATGAGATAATCAAAATATGACTAAAGTTCAAACTTGACCTAAAGAAATAGCTATATTAATTATTGCACTATTATCTTGAGCTTGAATAATGTATGTAAGAAGAAAAAATGCATAAAACAAAAAAGTCTTTAAAAAAGACTTTTTTTAATATTAATTTAAAAAAAATGAAAGAAGTTTTAAAAAATAAAATAATAAATATAGAATCTACTCCTTTATTTGATAATAAACTACTATTTAAATATTTAAATAGTAGTTTTAAAAGTCAAGATATTGAGGTTTTTTATTTAAAGGATTTATTATTAAAAAAAGAAAATAGTCAATTACTTAATAATATAAAAGATAAATATGCTATGTATAGCAATGTTTATAGTGAAAAAGATGAACTAGAAATATTTAAAAATTTATTTGATTATGCTATATCAAATAATAAAAAAATCCATATAATATGAATTACTTTAGATGATGAAATAAAAATTTTAGAAAATTATTATACTTCATTATGATTTTTAAGAGATGATATAAATTGTTTTAAGGTAGATTTTTCTATACCTTTAGTTACAGTTTCAGTTAATATTGAAAATTTAATATGGAGATGAAGTGATTATAAAAGTCAAAAAGATAAAATATTTTTTATCCCACCTATAAGAGAAGCTTGACAAACAAAAGCTATGTTTAAGTGAATCAATAGATGAGTCACAATGTCAATTTTTATAGATAAATTATCTTTTGATAAGGTAGATTTTTTAAGAAATTGCTTAATAAATGAACATGTTTTATCTCAAACTTTATCTAAAGTGCTTTATTATAATTTAATTGATAGATGATTTGATTGAGAATTTGAAGAAATAATTTTTGATATTTAAATTTAAAAAATATTTTTTAAAAAAACCTTTGACTATTTTAAAATATTTCATATACTATTGCCCATATATTGTATTTAACAGTATAAAATAACTAGCCCCAATTTGTTATTTTTATTATTTATAAAACTTATAAAATATGCCTATAATTAAGTCTGCAAAGAAAGCACTAAAACAAAGCATAAAAAAACATTCTAGAAATGAATGATTTAAAGCGTTATTTAGAGAAGCAAGAATTTCTTTTGAAAAAGCTATAAAAAGCAATGATTTAGAATTAGCAAAACAAGCTTTTTTTAATACTAAAAAAGATTGAAAAACTACTTCATCTTGACTACAATCAGTTATTGATAAATTAGTTAAGAAAAATATTATTCACAAAAATAATTGAGATAGAAAAAAATCAAAATATGCTTGAATGTTAAAAAAACTTGAATCTTCTTTAAAATCTTAATTAAAAATTAATGAAAGACAATAAAAGACCATTAAATGATGAAATAAAGGCCTCAAAAATAAAATTAATCACTGATGAGTGAGAGATATTATGAGAAATGTCTTTAGTTGATGCTAAACAAAAAGCTAAAGAAAATGCTCTTGATTTAATGCAATTATGAAGAGAATGAGATTTAGTAATAGTTAAAATGCTTGATTATTGAAAATTTCAATACAAACAAAAAAAACAAGAACAAAAAAATAAACAAAAATCTAAATCTCCTGATTTAAAAACAATTAAAATTACTTTTAAGATTTGAGACCATGATTTAATGGTTAAAAAAAATCAAGCTGAAGGTTTTGCAAAAGATTGACATCCATTAAAAGTTTTATTATTTTTAAGAGGTAGAGAAAATCGATATGAAGATATTGCTAAAAGTAAAATAGAAAGTTTTATTAAAACACTTGAAGATTTTTATAAAATAGATAAAAATATAGTGAGATCTTGAAATAATTTTTTCGCTATGTTATCCCCTAAATAATATATTTTAATTTAATTATTATGACTTTAAAAACTAGAAGTTGAGTAAAAAAAAGAGTTAAAGTTACTGCTAAAGGTAAATTTAAAACATCAAAAGCTTTTAAAAAACACTTATTATCAAATAAAAGTTCAAAAGCTAAATGAAGAAATAGATATGGGTTGGTTGTTTCTGTAGCTGAATCAAGAAAAATCAGACAACAACTACCATTTGCTTAGTAAAATTATAAAAACTTTTTTTAATTAAAATTTAATTTTAAAAGTTTTTAGTAAATAATTTATAATTTATAATTCAAATATGGTTAGAGTTAAAAGAGGTGTCATGACTAAAAAAAGACACAAAAATTTATTACAAAAAGTAAAATGATTTAGATTACTTAATTCAAGACAATTTTCTAGAGCAAAAACTGCTTGGATGAAAGCTTGATTAAATTCTTATATCTGAAGAAAAACTAAAAAAAGAGATTTTAGAAAATTATGGAATTCAAGAATAAATATAGCTTCAAGAGAAAATGGAACTACTTATTCTAGATTTATAAATGATTTATATAAAAAATCAGTAAAATTAAATAGAAAAGTTTTATCAAACTTAGCTATATCAAATCCTAAAGTTTTCTCAAAAATAGTAGAATTTGTAAAATAATTAAAAGGAGTTTTTCTCCTTTTTTTTAATAATTTAAAAAAATGAAAAAAATAATTATTTATATAGTAAAACTATACCAAAAATACCTATCTCCAGATCATAGCATATGGGTGAAATCATTAAATAAACCTCCCTATTGTAAACATATTCCAACTTGTAGTGAGTATATGATAGAGGCTGTTGAGAAAAAATGATTTTTTATTTGAAGTTTTAAATGACTCTTAAGAATACTCAGATGTATGCCTTGGAGTAAATGATGATATGACCCTGTTAACAAAAAAAGTGATTTTTAATCACTTTTTTTTAAATTTCGATAATCATTGGTATAACCATTGGAGATCTATCTATTTTTTGAAGTAAATAATTTTCTAAATCTCATTTTAAGATTTTTACTAAATCTTTTTCTTCAATTTCAGGTATATCTTTTACAGTATTTTCATAAACTTGTTTAGCTTTTTTAATTATAAGTTTATGGATTATTCTAACTTCTTCTAAATAAACAAGTCCTCTTGATTCTACTTTCAATGGTCATAAAATAGCTTTTGTTTTTTGGTCTACTTTAAAAAGTAATACTAAAGTTCAAGCATTCATCATTTTTTCTCTTGCTTGAATTACATGACTTGTAGCTGTTCAAATACCATGTCAATCAATTAATATATCTTGAATTGGTACTTTAATTTTTGATTTAAATACTTTCTCATCAGGACCAAAATCAATAATATTTCAATTATCAAGTAATAATACATTTTCTTCTTTCATTCATATACTCATTGCTGTTTCTTTATGAACATGTCTAAAATATAAATCTCAATAAATAGGTAGGAAATATTTTGGTCTAACTAAATTTAGCATAATTTTTTGTTCTTCTTGGAAAGCATGTCCCCCTGTATGCACTTCCCTATCATCTTTTGTAATTACATTTGCTCAAAGTCTTATAAGTTTATTTATAACTCAAACAACTGATCTTTCATTTCAAGGAACTACAGATGATGAAAAAATAATTGTATCTCATTTCATTATTTCTATTGATGGATGTCTTCATTCTGCCATTCTTGATAGAGCTGAAAATTCTTCTCATTGACTTCAAGTTGTTATAATTACTTGTTTTTCAAGTGGAATTCACTCTGTAGTTTTTGGAGACATTTTTTTAATAGTTCCTGGTTTTGCTTTTATATATCATAACTCTTTTGAAATAGCTACATTTTCAACCATTGATCTACCACTTAAAAATACATATTTATCATGTGATTCACAAGCATTAATTATTTGTTGAACTCTTGAAATCCATGATGAAAATATTGTAATAATTAATCTTCATTTTTTATGATTTGCTATAATTCTTTCAAGTGTATCTCAAATATGTTTTTCTGAAGTTGAAAATCATTTTCTTGTAGATCATGTTGAGTCAGATAAAAATAATGTTACTCATTTTGTTCAATATTCTCAAATACGAGATAAATCAGCTGGTTTATCTATTTCTGGAGCAAAATCAATTTTAAAATCTCAAGTATGAACTGCTTTAAATCAAGTTGGAGTTGTTATATAAGCTCACATACAGTCAGGAACTGAGTGGTTTACTCTAAAAAATTCACATTTAAAATAATCTCAAATAGAAATTAAATCTTTTGAGTCAGTATTAACTTCTACAAATTTTTGTAAATGTGCTATTTTATTTTCTTCAAGTCATTTTTTGATGATTCAAATAGTTAATTTAGTTCAATAAATTACTGGATAATCAAGAGCTGGTAATACATGTTTTAAAGCTCAAATATGATCTAAGTGTGCATGAGTAATTATAAGTCATTTAATATTTTTTTTATATGGAATTAAAAAAGAAATATCAGGAATTGAACAATCAGCTCCAAGCATATAATCTTCAGCAAACTGAATTCAACAATCCACAAGTAAAATATCATCTTTATATTGAAACATATCCATATTTTTGGCTCAAGTTTCATTATTTCATCAAACTGGGATAAATCTAGTATACCCTTCTCTTAAAGTTGGCAAATAAAACTTTACTTGAGGAAAATTACTCATCATAGTTTGTTTTAAAGATAAAAATTGATTATTATCATTTTCATCATTTAAATTTTCTAAATCTAGATTATTATCAGTATTTTCTAGATTTTTATTGTTTTGTTTTTTTGTAAAATTATTTTTTACAAATTTTTTAAATCCTCATTTTTTTTCTAAAGTATCTTTAGGAGTTTTTACATCTTCTTTTGGAGAATCTATTTTCTCTTCTACAATATCATTATTTAATTGAGATACTTGAGGAGTAGCATCGTTTTTTCAAGATAATTCATTATCTAATTCGTCAAAGAAATCCTTTGTCATTTTTTTTTATTAAAAATATAAAATAACTTATTATTTAAATAAGTGTTAAAAAATAATTTTTTATGAAACTTAAAAATTATTTAAGTATGATTTAAATTTAATAGTATTTACTATTATTATTAATAAATCAAAAAACTTTAAATATTATTTTACAATTAATTATTGTTAAATAACTTTAGTAGTTTCACAAATATTTGAAAAAAATGATTTTAATTTTTTATTTAATATAAGTGCATTATATTTATTTTTTTAAATAGTGCAAAAAATTATTTAAAGAAAAATTTATTTTAGTTATATCCCAATAATAATCCTTTAAATCAAACTCTATTCTAAAGTTTGTTTTTTTAAATTCATCTTGTTTAAAAATATAGTTTGAAAAAAAATCATATTTTTGTTTAATTAAATCACTTTTTAATGATTTTTCTCTAAAATCAGAATTAAATAAAACATAATATAAAAAACTTTCAGCAAAGTCTTCATATTTATTTGTTAAAGCATATCAAGATACAAAATCAGTTTTTGAAAGCCCAGCTTTTATTTCATATGTATTTTGCCAAGATAGATCATAAAAATTATTAGATAAATCAGTTAAAACTTTTTTTTGTAAAAAATCTATATCGATATAATGTCCTAATTCATGTATAAAAACAGCTAGTAATTCATTATCTTTTATATCAACCAATGAATATAAACTAATAGTTTTATTTTTATATTTTCATCTAACAGCATCTTTTTGAAAATTTAAAATTAAATCAAAATTTAGTTTTTTATCTTTAAATAAACTACTATTAATTAAGGCATTAATAGCATTTACTCATGCATTATTATATAATTTTGTTTCTATTATTTGAGGATTATATATAAAGTTTATCTTACTTCCATCATATAATTCTTTTTCTTTTTTTTCTATTTTGTCTAATAAATCTTTAGTAAAGCTTTGATAATCTTCTAATTCTTTTTTAGAAATACTATCTATATTTACTAAATTATCTTCTATAGTAGAATTTTTTAAATTTAATTCTATATTTTTAGTTGATAAATTATCTAATTGTTTTATATTTTCTTCTTTTTTTTCTATATAAACATCATATGGTTCATTATATTTATAATTTAATATATAAATTCAGATAGTAAATATAGTTAAATAAACAAAAAAAAGTAAATAATAAATATTGTCTTTTAGAAATTTTAAAAAAATATACCATTTTAACCTCATCATAATCAAAACATTACATTGATTACAATATAAACTATTCAAGATGCTGAAATTAAAAGTAAAAATCATATAATAGTCCATTTTATTATATTTTTTGCTTTATTAATTTGTTCATCTTCTCAAGCTGAAAATTGCATTAATCATCAAGCATAAACTATAGCTCAAACTGCTATAATTCATAAAACAACCATTAAGTTTGTAATAAATCAATTAACTTTTTTCTTAAATCAAGTTTCAAGCTTCATATCAGTTGATGAAACTACTTTTTTAGGTTTACATCAGTCTAAAAGTTTTGCTACACTATCTCAATCAGTATAATTACATCAAGAATTATTGTTATCTCCTTCTTGCTTTGGCTCTGGTGGTCAAACAAAATCTGGACTATTTGGGTCTCAAGAAGATTGTGTATCAGTTGTTGGAAAGTTACTCTCCCATGCATCATTTGTTTGAGAATTATTATCATCTCAAGTTGGTTGATATTGAACAGTTTCATAAGCATAAGAAATGTTTAAAAAACTTAAAAAAAGTAATGTTATTAAAAATATTTTTTTCATCTTTATTATAATTAAATTTTTAAAGAAGCTATTAATTTTACAGCTCAATAAGCAAGTGGTATAATAGCAAGTCAAATAACAGCATACACAAATCACATTAAAGTTTTTTTAAATTCTTCTTCATTTCATCTTGAAGTAATTAATTTAAATCAAAAATATAAAAAAACTCAAATAGCAATAAAACCTAAAAAATAAAAAAGTAAGTCTTTAAAGGAAATTAAAACTTCATTTATAACTCAAGTTCCATTAGAAGATACTCAAATAGTATTTGAATTTGGCATCATAGAATCTTTTAAAGAAGCTGAAGCTAAAAAAGTATAAAAAAAAGATATTAAAAATAAAAATATTTTATTCATTTTTTAAAAAATTATATTCTAAAATTATTTAACATATTAATTATAGCCCAAGCACTTGTCGAAAGTAAAACTCAAACTAAAGACCAAATAATCATTTTTTTTGCTTTATTTACTTTTTCATCCTCTCACATAGAAATTAAATAAAATATTCAAGAAATTATTAAAGAAATTACAGCAAGTACAGCTACATATTTAATTCATTCACTTATAATATTTCATAAAAAAGAAAAAAAATCTCAATCTTTTAAAGATGCTATAGCTTCTCAAGTTGCTCCTCATTCACATCAAGGTAATCAATTACAAACCACTTCTGGAGATGATGCAAAAACTTTTAAATTTAAAACACTTAAAAATCAAATTAAAAAATACACTTTTTTCATAAAAATTTTATTTATACAATAAATATCAAACTAAACTTATTAAATAATATGCACTTAAAGCAACTACTAATGAAGTAATTCAAGCTATAAAAATATTTTTTCACTTAGACAATAACTCATCTTCTCAATGATACAAAATCATATATCAAGCTCAAATAGTCATTATAAGTAAAGCAATAATTCATAAACCTATCATAAGTTTTTGGATCAAAGTTCACAAAACAAAATTTATAGTGTCTTTTGATTCTCACTTTTTTAATCAATTTCATCAAGGAGAATATAATGAAGTATCTATCATAAAAGTTTCTTTATCTATACAATCTCAAGAGGTAGAACAATCTTCATTTCTTTGATTTTCTGTTTTTCAAGTAGAAGCAGAAACTCAATAACAAAAAGAAAAAGTTATGAAAATAAAAGAAATTATTAACAATATTTTTTTTATCATCTTTTTTTGATTTAAAATATATTTACTTGATTTTAATCAAAAATATAAAAATACAAAATTTATTTTTTCTTTACAAAAGATAAAAAAAGACTAGATTAAATAAAATTAAAAATTAATTAATATATTTATGAAAATTGCTATTTTACATGATTTACTTGTAAAGCTTTGATGAGCTGAAAAAGTGCTTGAAAAAATTATAAAAATGTATCCAAATGCTGATTTATTTACTTTAATTTATGATGAAAAAAAAGTAGCTAAAGTATTTCCAAAAGAAAAAATAAAAGATATACCAAAAATAACTCAAAATATATATGATTTAACAAAAAATCAAAGACTTTGTCTACTTTTTATGTCAAGAGCTATTGAATCAATAGATTTATCAGGTTATGATATAGTTATAGCTTTAAATAGTGCATTTGTTCATGGAGCTATTACAAAACCAGAAACAAAATTTATAGTTTATTATCACTCTCCTACTCGCTATTTATGGGATTGGACAAATGAATACAAAAAAGAGATTTGATGGAATAAATGATTAAAATGACTTATTTTAAACTCTGTATTTAAAAATATTAGAATTTGGGATTATATTGCTTCAAAAAGACATAATATAACTTTAGCAAATTCTCTTAATGTTAAAAAAAGAATTAAAAAATATTACTGACTAGATGCAGAGGTAATTTATCCAAATGTTGAAACCAAAAGATTTGATAAAGAAATTTTATGAGAATACAAAAAACCATTTAAAAACTATCATATAATTATTTCAACTTTAGCAAAATATAAAAATATTGAAATGACTGTAAATAATTTCAATAAAATGCCAGAAAAAAACCTAGTAATTGTATGAAGTTGAGCACAAAAAGAATATTTACAAAGTATTGCAAACAAAAATATTTATTTCTCTTGATTTATACCTGATGAAGAACTTATTTTTTTACTAAAAAATAGTGATTGATTGATTTTTTCTTGAGAAGAAGATTTTTGAATAACTCCAATTGAAGCTTTTTGAGCTTGAAAACCAGTTTTTGCTTATAGATGATGATGACTTGAAGAAACTATGGTTGAATGAATTACTTGAGATTTTTTTGACTCACTTGACTGAAAAGATTTTATAAAAAAGTTTTTGGCTTATGATGAAAAAATTAAAAAAAATAAATTTGATGAAAATAGTATAAAAGAAATTGCATCAAAATACGATGAAGATATTTTTGAAAAAAAGATTAGAGAAGTTGTTTGATTTTAATTTATAACTTTTAAAAAATGAAATATTTATTACAATTATTTATATTTTTACTACCTTTTCATGCAATTTTTGTAACTTATTTAAAATGTAAAGCTTGAATTGACACTGATATTTTAAGATTTTGGAAAGAAATAGTTATATCTATACTTTTAGCAATAGTTTCTTTAAAAATACTATTTACAAATAAATTTAATTTAGAGAAAATTTATAAAAACAATTATTTATTGTGACTTACAACAGCTTTTGTTATTTGTAGTTTTATTTATATATTTTTCCCTTATTTTAATATAAAAACAACTAATTTACTTTGATTTAAATATGATGTATTTTTTCTATTTGCATTTATTATATGACTTTATTTGATTTCAATAAAAAATAATTTTAAAAGTATTTTAATATCAAACTTTTTATCTATTTGAGTGATTTTAATGATATTTTTACCTTGGTATATGTCTTGAAATATAGAGTCAACAACTCAAATAATATGATTTGATAATACTCCCTCAACTTATGAGGCAAATAGTTGTATATCTTTTTCTCAAAATGTAACAGGATGACACAATAGATTTCAATGAAGTTTTTGAGATCCTATAAGATTTTGAGTATTTTTAGTTGTATTTTATTTAATATTTTTATGATTTATTTTAGAAAATACAAAACAAAATAAATTAAATAGATTTTTTATAATTTGAATTGTTTCTGTTTTGATAATTACTTCAATATTTTACTCATTTACAAAAACTAGTATGTTATGATTTGTATTTTGAGTATTAACTTTTATTTATTTATCAAGAAAAATAATTTATAATAAAACTATTCCAAAAAAAATATTAATCTCAATTAGTAGTTTAATGGCTTTATGACTAGTTTTACTTGTTTATATAAAAAGAAATTTATTTTTGCATCCTGAAGCTATACTTTGAAGAGTTGAAAATCTTGTTATATCAGTTAAAATGTTTTTTGTAAATCCTTTTTGATATGGACTTTGAATTGCCTGACCTGCAAGTTGGCTATCTACAAGCTCTGATAAAGCAATGTCTGCTTGAGTTAATAAATTTTTACCAGAAAATTGGTATATTCAAATATTACTTGAACAATGAATTTTATGAATTAGTTTATTTCTATGATTAATTATAGTTATTTGAGTTAATTTATTTGATATAGTAAAAAGAAAAAAAGATTATTTAAGTATTGGAATATTTACAAGTTATTTAGCCTTACTTTTTATGGCAAACTTTACTCATGCTTTTGAAGAATCTGCAACTAGTTACATACTATTTATAATAATTTGATGATATATATCTCTTGAAAAACAAAAAAATAAAGTGTAAAACACTTTATTTTTTTATTTTGCTCTTTCTTGATATTCTCAACTTTCAGTATTTACAATTACAAAATCTCATTGATTAACAAATCCTGGGACTTTTATTGTAAGTCAAGTATTTGTAACAGCATCTTTTGTAATTTTTCAATCAGCAGTATTTCATTTTACTCCTGGTTCACATTCAACTATTTCAAGTTTTACATTAGTTGGTAATACAAGTCAAACAAATTTTCATTCAAATTGTTGTATATCAACTGTTTCTCATTCAATTAAGAAAAATTTCATATCTCAAATAGTTTCATCATCTAATTCTATTTGTTCATAAGTTGCTTGATTCATAAATGCATATGTTCCTCAAGCTCAATATAAATATTCAAATCTTGCTCTATCTAAAATAACATCATCAAGTTTATCTTCTCAGTTAAAAGTTCTATCTGTCATTCATCAATTAAATAAATTTTTTAATCTCATTTTTATAGTTGTAGCTCATCTTCAAGCTCTGTGATATTCCCATTTAGATACAAAAAATAGAGTATCATCTATTTTCAAAACTGTTCCTGGTTTTGCTTCAAAAGCTGTTTTCATATTTAAAGTAGTTAAAATATATTGTAAAAAAAAATAAGTAGAAAAATCTACCTTTTTTTAATTTTTAAAAATTATCCTTTTTTAATTTCTTTCATTTTTAAAACTTCGTGTTTTTTTGTGATTTTATTGTATTTCCTTAAAGAAAGTTTTTCTCCTGGTCAGAAGTTTTTTTTATTTATATTAGTTACATGAACTAAATTTCCTGTTTCTTCTGAATAAAATCATACATAAGTTCTTTTACCTTTTGCCATAATTTAATTTAATGTTAATAAAACACCATTTATTATATAAAAAAAACTAAAAAATCAAATTTTTTTTTAAATTTGATTTTTTTATTATCTAGTGTTATAATTAAGTTAAATAAATTTTTAATTATTTTTTAATTATTTAAAGTGGAAGAAATAGTTATTCAAGATTCAGCTAACAATATAGATAATAATTTTCTATCGAAATATTATAATAATTGATTATTTGAAATCACATTTTCCTTTAAATCAGACTTTAAAAAAACAAAAATTATTAGAGATTATTTAATTGCAATTTTTGATTTTTTAGAAATTTGAATGTTATGGAAAAATAGATTTGTATTAATTGTTGATGAATTAAATAATAATGCTATTGAATATTGAAGCTCTAGTGAAAGTGATAATAAACTTTTTTTTAAAGCACAAGTTTCTGGTAGTGAAGTTATTATAAGTATTGAGGTAAGCGATGCTTGAGATTGAAAAGCATCTAAAAATTCTAAAGAAATGGAAGAATTAAGAATAAATAGATTAAATAAATGATTTGATAATCATAGTTCTATAAGATGAAGATGACTTTTTTTGATAATAACAAAGCTTGTTGACAATCTATACTTTAAAGATAACAATAAAAATTGACTTACTGTTTGAATAAATAAAATTATATCAAAATAATAATTTGAAATTAATAAAAAAGACCTATTTAAAAAATAGGTCTTTTGCTTTTTTTAAAAAAAATATATAATAAATTTCAATTTTAAAAAATTAAAAAAAATATAAAATGATAGAACAACACAATAGTTTAGCTGAAAAATTTGTTAAAAAATGAATTTGGTTATATATATTTTCTTTTTTAGTAGCCCCTATTTGATATATAGTAAAAATAATTTTATCTCATGATTTATCAGTTGAAGAGATATGAATTATATATTGAGTTATGAGTTTGATGGTTTTATTAAACTCTTTCAATGATTTATGAATGGCAGAATCTTTAAATAAATTTATACCTGATTTTGTAACTCAAAAAAGATATGATAAAGTTAAAACTATTATCACATATGCTTTAATTGCACAAATAATTACTTGATGAATTATATTTTTAGTTTTTTATTTTCTAGCAAATTTCTTAGCAATAAATTATTTTGATGATGAAATTGCTACAAATATAATAAAAATATTTTCATTTTTCTTTTTATGAACTACTTTTTTTCATGTAATAAATGTATTTTTTCAAAGTATTCAAGATACTTTTTATCAAAAAATAACTGAATTGCTTAGAATGTTATTTATACTATGATTTACTATTTATATGTTTTTTAATAACTTAGGAAATATATTTTACTATAGTGCTTCGTGGGTTTTGTGACTTTATTTTTGAATAATTATTTCTATTTTTTTATTTTTTAAAAAATATTATCTTCCTTATTTAAAAAATGAAAAAATACTTTGGGATAAAAGTATTTTTAAAGAGATTTTTTCTTATGCATTACTTGTTTTTTTATGATCTCAAGCCTCTACTATATTAAGCCAAATAGATATGCAAATGATTATTTATATGCTTTGAAATAAAGATGCTTGATATTATACTAATTATTTAAGTATAGTTTCAATTCCATTTGTTTTAATTTGACCAATATTTGCCTTTTTATTTCCTGTTTTTTCAGAACTTATAGCAAAAAAAGATTTTGAAAAAATAAAGTTAATAAAATCAATATTTACAAAAAATTTTTTATCATTTTCTTTAGCTTTTTCAATATTATTATTTGTATTTTGAGAAGTCGTTTCAGTTATATTATTTACTGATAAATTTCTAATTTCTTGAATAATATTAAAATACAGTGTTTTATTTATAAGTTTTAATTTTTTATTACAAATTAATTTTAATATTTTAGCTGCTAACTGAAAAATAAAAGAAAGATTAAAAATTATTTTAATTGCCATAGTATTTAATAGTATATTAAACTATATACTTATAAAATATATTTGAGTAGCTTGAGCATCTCTTGCAACTTGACTTTGATGGTTGCTTATTTATGTATTATCTGAAATAAAATTAAAGGAATATTTCACTCATTTTGATATAAAATATTTAGTTAAAAACATATTAGTATTTAGTTTTATTTGAAGTTTATTATATATTTTTATAGTTCCACATATAAACTGATTAAATAATAGATTACTTGAATTAATTTATTTAGTTATTGTTTGAATAGTTTATTTTATAGTTTATTTTTTAGTAAATATTTGAGACTTTAAGTATTTCTATCAAGAAATAAAAAAAATAAAAAAATAATTTGATAAATAAAAAATATAACTAAAATGATTAAAATATTTCATAATAAAAAAATATGGAAGACATAATACAAAAATATAAAAAAGAAAGAAAAATAAAAAATATATCTTTAGTAATTTTTAGCCTATTTTTAGCTATTTGATTAAACTTTATGTTTTCAAATAACTACTCTGGAAGCTTTATTTTAGGAAATGTAAATTCAAAAATAACTTGAAATGAAAGTGCTGATTTATATATCACAAAAATAAAAGATAATATAGTAAATATAAAATCTTCAAAAAGTATAAATAATGTAAAATCAATTTCTTTTTCTATTGCTTATAACTCTAAAAATATAGAAATAAAAAACAAAGAAATATTATTAAAAAGTTGAGAAAAAATTGATTTAATAAATAATGATTGATACAATACATTGATATTAAACTTTAAAAACCCTATAAATATTTCAGAAAATGAAGATATTTTTCAAATAGTTTTTGATAAAAAAGATTTTAGTAAACTTGAAAGTATAAATTTGATTAATTCAAATATTACTGATAAAGATAACAATAATTATCTACTTTCTACTTCTTGAATAGAAATATAAAAGCATAATTTTTAAAATTATGCTTTTATATTTCTATTCCCTATATTTTTTTATTATTTAAATTTAATTAGTTTTCTGTTAACTTTATATCAATAAATTTTTGTTAAATTATAATCAGAAAAAATTAATTGAAATCAATATTTATTAGCTAACTGCAATACTTCTTGTCACCATTTTTTTCTTAATAAATTTTTAACAAAAGTATTTCAATAACTTAATGCATATACTTGTTTTCATTTATCAACATATTCTTTTTTATATTCATTTGATAACTCATTATACCATTCTCAATCTCAAGATTTTGCTTTTGTCCCATAATCCCAGAAATTTTCAAACATAGCTCAATCTACATAGTCAAAAATTTCTTTTTTTATATTATGTGGATTATTTGGAATAATAATTGAATTTTTCCAGTTTGATCTTAATTTTTTAACAATTTCTATTCATCATAATTCTTGTCAATCATTCCAGATAGTGTCTAAAAACATTCAATCACATCACATAGTTTTTAATTCATTTGATTTATTAAGTAAATAATTTTGCCATTTTAAATTAGACATATTCATTATTATACTATTCCACTCATTATTTATTCAAACTTTAGCTTCTTTTAAACCTAAATTATTTAGTTCATTTTCGCTTCAGTCAAACTCTCAAACTGTTAGGTAACATATCTTTTTTCAAGTATAATTTTTAAATAAATTAAAATTATACGGTTGGATTATCATCAAATCAAATTTTGAAAATGTTTTTTTTACATAATTCTTATTTGTTCAATAATATATTCAATAATCTGCAAAAGTTAAATTTGTTGTTAATAAAGAAAGTAAAATAGTTAGAGCTATTATTTTTATTTTTTTCATAAAATATAAATTAAAAATTAAAATTCTCAAATAAACTTAGAACTATTATAATCAACTCAATCTGTTCAATATAATTCAAATTGAGAAGTATTAAGGTTCCATTTTACAGGTTGTTTTTGTTTAGAAATATTTGATCAAAAGTTAAGTGTTGTTACAGGAGCTACTAAAACTCAAGTAAATGATTTATTTACACATGTAGATCAATAATAATTAGATCAAGAAGGATTTAAATGCCAAGAACAATCCATAGTAATAGCTGATGAATTAAAATCTCAATTTGAAAATCATAAATATCAATCAGTTCATGGAATTAAACTTCAACTTGAAGATGATTTTAAAACTCAATAATATTTATTATTAATTCAATAATTTTCCATACTTCAAGCATTATTATATATATATATGTCATTAAATATATTTCAAGTTGATGAACTTTCTACATAAAATCAATTTCAAGTATTTGCTGTTGATTTTTTATTACTAAATATATGTAAGTTATTAATAATTGAGTTATCTAAATTATTTAAATACATTCAGTGAATATTATTATTAAAAATATTTGTATTATTTATTGATACATTTAATGACCTCTCAATATTAACAACTCAATAAACTGTTGAAGAAGTTCATTTATTATTATATACATTAATATTATTAAAATAATTTCAATTTGATCAATAATTATAAATTCATCTTATTGTATTATTATAAATATTAGAATTTGTAATAATATTATTACTACTATTTCAATCAAAAAACATTCAATCTAAAGCATTTGAATATGAATTTATATTTTTAAAAGTATTATTTGAAGAATTAGTATTTACATATAATCCATTTTTTGAGTTTAAATATAAATTAGCTCAAGAAATAGTATTTCAAGTTGAATTTGTTTCTATATATAGACCATGATTTGTGTTATTATAGGATAATATATTTTCTAAATTATTATTATTACTACTATAATCTACTATTATTCATCACAAAGAGTTTCAGTAGGTGGTTATATTTTTAAGTAAGTTATTTTTTGAATTATAAGTAATTCAAACTCAATATCATAAATTATTATAACTTTTTATGTTTGATAATAAGTTATCATTTGCATCATCATCCAATCTAATTCAATCTCTTTCTGAATTATAAACAACTATATCTTTTAGTGTTATATTTGAAATTTTATCATCTCAATATATTCAACGGTTATATCTATTTGTTGCTCAACTAGAATTTTCTATAGTAATTCAAGAAACAATTATATTTGTTTTAGTTCAAGATTCTCATCTAATTCAAAATATTCAAGCATTTGTTTGAACTCATCATCAAGTAAAATTTGATATAAATTTTGTAGTTCAAGTTCAAGCTCAAATAAATCAAATACAATCTCCTCAAAAAGTTATATATCAAGCAGTAGTAGATGTTGTTCAATTTAAAGTATAATCTCAAGGAGTAATTTTATAAATAGTATTTCAAGACAGAGAAATAGCTTGCGATATATCTTTTGTTCAATTAAATAATTCTGTATCTATATTTATATTATTTATATCACAACTATTTATTGCCCAATTATCTGTTATAACATTATCTCAATCTTGAAATATTTTATTAATATCAGTTAGTGTATATAAATTAGTATTACCTTCAATAGGAATAGGAGTGTTTATACATTTTTTATATTTTTCTTCTAACTCTAAAAAAACATTATAATTTTTCTTTCAAAACTTATTAATAGTTTGAGTAGTAAAAATATTTGAAAGATTATTACAATCAGTTATATCTATATTTTGTAATTCTATATTTGAGTCATCAAACATATTTTTTAACAAATCATTTGTTTTTAAAAAATCTCACGATTGTCAATAAATTGTATTTAAATTATTATTAACAACAAAGTAAGAATTTTCTGATAATAAATCTCAAGTTGAGATATTTGATAAAATAAGAGATGGAATATTTGTTATATATCTTTTAGAGTCATTTCAGTTATATATCAAGTATCATTTGTATTGTCATTTTACATATGTTTTTTTATAATTTGAAGCATATGTTTTATCTATAAAATTGTATGAAATAGTTTGATCATCTTCAAAATCAGTTCATATTTGAAAATCTTTTTTATTATAAGAAACTGAATATATATAATTAGTCTTTAATAAAGGATCTAAAGGTGTTTTATTAAAACCAACAAAACTAGCCAATTCATTTCAGAAAACTCATTTATAAAAAATATTATTATTATTTATAGTTCAAGTTAATAAAGTTCATTCTGGTAAAGGATACTTAGATGTTTTTATTAGTAATGATTCTAGTCAATTAATTATATTATTTATATTACTCAACCTAACTGAATCACGAGTTGTTTTTATATAATTAGAATATGAAATAAATCATATAATAGCAAGTATTGAAAGTATTGTTATTACTATAACTAATTCTACTAATGTAAAAGCACATCTCTTTTTATTTTTTATTTTCACTTTAATCTAAAAATTAAGTATTAAAATAATTACCTTAAAGTTTAATTAAAAAACACAAAAAAGTCAATTTTTTTTAAAAAGAGCTAACTTTCAATTTTGTCCAAACTGTTGGAGTTCCATCACTAACAGGCATGGCTTGTCATTTACCACAAGTTCATCAGTCAAAAAACTCTAAATCATCACATATACCATAAATTTCATTTAACATTTTTGGTCAATTTCATGATAGGGTTGCTCATCTTATAACATTTGTTAATCTTCAATTTTCTATTAAATACCCTGATTGCACTTTAAACACAAAATCTCAAGTTGTAGTATTTACTTGTCATCATCACATACGACTTACATAAATACCATTTTTTACTTTTTTAATTAAATCTTCTTTTTTATCTTTTCAAGGCAGTAAATAAGTATTTCACATCCTTACTAAAGTTTTGTATTTATAGTTTTCCCTTCTTGCATGTCAATTTTCTAAAGTTTCAAATTTTTTAGAGGTTTTAGTTGTGTGTAGATAATTTTTTAAAATTCAATTTTCTATCAAATAAACTTCTTTTGCAGTATTTCATTCATGATCATATTTATAATATCATCTTTCTCAAACAGTTTTTGGATTATCAACTACAGACACAAAATCTTGTGCTACTTTTTGTCAAATTTTTCAATTGTAAACAGAAGAATTTTGTAAATCAGCTTCAAGTCCATGTCAAATTGCTTCATGAATAATAGTCCCCCCAGCTTCATTTCAAATAATTACATCCATTTCTCAATTTGGAGATGCCTCTCAATCAAGCACATCTTTTAAAGTTTTAACTCGTTTTTTTACACAACTTGAGATATTTTCAAAATTTAATTTATCTAAAATATTATCTCAAGTAATTTTTTCAAACACTTCTTCTTTATTTCCATTTTTTTCTCAAATAAGTTTTATAAAAAAAGTATTATAATAATTTGAGTCTTTGGCAAAGTTTCAAGAATTATTTCAAACTATAAATTGTTTACATGAAAGTGATAAACTCATATCACTTGAAACAATTATTTTTTCATTTTTTAATATTATTTCATAAACTTTTTTTATATTTTCCAAAATATCTTTCACATCAAATTTTATATCTTCAATATTTTCTAATTTTAAAATATCATCTCAATTTAGTTTTGCATTTTCACTTGTATTATTTAGTAAAAACTCATTTTTAAAATTATTTATTTTATCTTCAATATCTAAAAAATCATTATAAACTTTAAAATACTCTTTATTTCAACTTCTTGAAAGTATTGAAAATCACTCCAAAGTTGATAATATAGGAGTTTTTCAAATTCAATTTATAAAAGAAAATCAAAAGTTTTTTGATTTTTCAAAAAATAATTCTTTGTATTCTCAAGAAAAACTATTTAAGTATTTTTGAGTATCTTGTTTTGTTAGTTGCATATTATACTATTTTTAAATTACTAAAACTCAAACTTGGAACTTTATAGTTTCAATCTTTCTTAAAATCATCTCAAATAGATTTTATATTTGAAAAAAGTTCAATTATATCACTTGAAAGTGATATGTTTTTTATATAATCAACTTTTTCTCAAGAGTCTGAAAGTAGGTATCATTCTCATAAAAGTGAAAATTTTCAAGTCATTTCATCAACTGTATGAAAAGCCATTAAATTTGTAAAAAGTATTTTACATCATTTTAAATAATCACTATTCCCCTCTCAAACAAATTCAATATTTGAAACTTGAGAGTTTCATAAATTATCAAGTGAAGTTTTTAGAGCATTTTTATAATCATAAAATTTTGCTTTAAATACTCATTTTTCAAATAAAATTGTCTTTTTTTGAGTAACTCACTCTTTATCAAACAAAATATTTCAAGTATAATTTTCTAAATTTGGATTATTAATTATTGTAAAATTATCTCAAAAAATCTTATCTCAAATATTGTTTTTTGCAAAAAGTGAAAGTCAAAGTCTTATTTGCTCATTTGACATATTAGAAAAAACTATATCTAAAAATTCTATCACTAAATCCCTATCTAAAGCAATATCATAAATTCATGGGTTTAATTTAGTTTTTGAATCTTTTAATTTAAAAATTAATTCTTTTTCAATTTCTTTTATATCTTTTATAGAAACTTTTGGCTTTTGTTTTGAAGAAATATATTTATAATTAGTATCTCAAACTCAAGCATTTTCTCAAGTAATTTCCATAAAAAGACTTGAAGAATTATCTATTTGAGTTTTAAAACTTCAAGCAGAATTTATGTAAGTGTTAGTTACTCCAGATACTCAAATTGAAAATCATTCAATTTTTAGATTTTTTGCAAAATCATAATTTATAAAAATATCTGCTTCAGTTTCAAGATCTTTTAAAGATATATCATTTAAATCAATATTTGAAAAATCTTTTGTAATTTCATCATATATTTCTGGAACTTTTATATCTTTATCAAATTCTCAAAAATCTATAAATTCTAAAATATTTAAAAAAGCATTTTCAAGTTTTGAAAAACTATATGAGTCAATTTTATAAACTCATTTTTTATTATTTTTAATCAAAGTTAAAGATGCTCCACTACTTTCATTACTTTCAAAACTTTTTTCTTTATGTAATGGTGAATATTCAAGACTTTTTGAGCTAGTTTGTGAAATATTTAAAAATCAATCTACTTTATATTTTTCAAACAATTTAAGTATTTTTTCTTTATTTTCCATTTATTTATTTTAATTTTAAGACTTATTAATTTTATAAAAATTATACAAAAAGTCAAAGATTATAATGTCTTTATCACAACAATATCTGATTTTTCTAAAAATTCTATATCTATTTTATCTCAAATAATTCTTAATTGGTCATTATTTATCAAAGTTTCTCAAGTTGAAAGTTTTATTTTTCAATATCTTATGTATAAAAATATATTTTCTCATAAGTTAAATCAAATTTGTTCTCATCATTCAAAAACTCATCTTGAAAGCTCTACTTTACTTGATAATTTATTTTTTGAGTCACCTATTCAAGAAGCAATTACAAATAATTTATTTTCTAAATCTTTTTTTTGATATTTAGAAGTATAATAAATTGGTGTTTTTGCCATTTCATCAGGAGCAAACCATATTTGATAAAGTTTTAAATCATTATTTGAGTGGTTAAATTCTGAGTGAAAAATTCAAGTTGCAGTATTTGTGACTTGTATCTCATTTTCTTTAATCTCAACTTCATTTCCTAAACTATCTTTATGAGTAATAGTTCATTCAAGCACTAAAGTAAGTATTTCATAATATTTATGTGGATGAAGTGGAAATCAAGAGTTTGGCTCTAAATAATCATCATTAAAAACTCTTAAATTTCAAAATTTTTCATTATTTGGATCAAAATACTCTGCAAAATTAAACAAAAAATAAGAACTCATATTTCACATACTTGAAAAGAATCTATCTTCTTTTTTTATTATTTGGTATGACATATTAGTTAATATTAATAAACACTATATTTAGTATAGTGATTATTTAGTATTTTGCAAATAAATTATTAATTTAAATTTAAAAAACAAGTTTTTTATAAACCATTTACTCAATTTTTCCATCAATTCCTTCAAATTTTTCATAATATATTTTATCAAAATTATAATCATTTATTTCAACATCTTTTACTTCAAAATCACTAAAAATAACATCTTTTGTTTCATCATTAAATGTATAATCCACTTTTGCATCAATTTCAAGTGACATATCAGAAATAGTAAAATATAAAGTATTTGCTTTAAACTGAGTTTCTTCAATATTCCAATCAAATTCAGATCAATAGTTTCTTTTGTGTTTCACTTTGTGAGTAATACTTGAAATATTATCAAAGTTTTGCATTAATTTATCAATTATATAATTATTTTTAGCTTGAACAAACTGGTAATCATCTAAATCACAAACAAAACTTTCTTCACTTTCTGAGTAATAAATCTCACTATTTGAACAATTTTGCCAAGAATAGTTTTCTAAATAATCATATTTATTAGAAGTATGTGCATTTATTAAATAAGTCCTTCAAAAAATATTGTATTTTAAATCTTTTGGTAAATAAAGTGTGATTTCATCTTCTGTGTAAACAAAAGGAAGAACTTTTATAGCACCACTAAGTCAATCTTTATTTATTGAAAGAGTATTATTTTTTTGAAATTTTACCTCAATTTGTGAAAGATATTTTTTGATTTTATCAAATTCGTTATTTGAAATAAATATTTTTTTATTATTTTCTATTTTTATTTTATCATCATTTGATGGTAGAACTTTTACTCAAGTTATATTTGTAAATAGTGAATTATAATTTGAATTTGGAAAAATATCTATATTTAAAGTATCTTTATCAAAATCTTTTAAATCATAACTATTTGAAATAGTCAAATTTTGTACTCAATTATATTTTCCAAACAATTCAACTCATCCAGTAATTCCTAAAAATAATGACACAAAAGCGATTGTAATTCATGTATAAAATAATCAAATATGCACTTTTGATTTACTAAAAATTTTATTTATTGAAAAAATCATAAATATAAAACTCCATAAAACTCAAAAAATAATTCACCAAATTAAAGTTTGTGGCATAAGTGCAAGGATTTCATAATTTGCAAGTGTAAAGTGTCCAAATTTAAAAGCAAGTATTGTGATAAATCAAACTAAAATTCAAATAAAAAATAATGCAAATAATATATAAACAAATTTAGAAATAATTCACCAAATATTATTTATAAAAAAATTCCAAAGTATTTTTATAAGTTTAAAGAAATTTAAAGGTAATAATAGAATTATTTTTATAGTATTTTTTAAAAGATCTCATAATGAGATAAAGATTTGATTTAAAAGGTATTTTCAAATAGATATATTTTTATAATCCTTGTCTTTTAAAGGCAATATAATTCAAGCAAGTAAATAAAGTCATACTCAAAATCCAAATGGAAATATTAAAACAATCCAAATTATTCTTGCCCAAAATATATTTATTTCAAGTTTTTTAGCTACTAGTTTAGATAATCACAAAAATATTGCATTTTCATTATCTCTATAAATTCAAGATTTTTGAAATTTTTCATAAAATTTAAGTCAAGATAAATTTTTTTTATCATCTATTTCAATATCAAAAATATCTTTTGGAGATCATATTTCTTTTAAAATATTTTTGATATCTGCTTTAGAAATAGTATCAATTTTTGATAATTTATCATAAATGATCTCTTTTATATCATCATAAACCTCTCTATCTTGAGAATTATTTTCTATAAAATCAAGGAGATTTTGTAAATAATCATCTAAGAGTTTTTTATTTTCTCATAGTTTAGTGTCTAAATTATTCATAATTAAATAGTTATATAAATTATTATTTGTTTAAAATTTTTTTTACTGAAGATTTTATATCTTGCCAATTTTTTTCCATAACTCATAGTGCATCTTTTCATTCTTGAGTTAAATTATAATACTTCCTTGGATGACCCAAGTCAGACTCAACCCATTTATAATCGATAAGTCAATCTTTTTGTAATCTAGAAAGTAGTGGATAAATAGTTCCTTCTGCAACTATCAAATCTCAAGATTTTAGTCTTTCAATTATCAAAGCTCAATAAACTTCTCAAGAATCAATAATTCAAAGCACTATATATTCAAGTATTCCCTTTCTCATCTGTATACTTATATTTTGCATATTTTTATATTACTTTGTATTACAAGGTATAATATTAAAAAATATATTATTGTCAAAAGATTTTAAAAAATATTTTTTTATTTATTCTCTTTTTCAAGCTCTAATAAATATATTTTTTTATCAATTCCCCCTCCATATCAAACTATTTTTCAATTTTTTCAAATAACTCTGTGACAAGGAATTATTATTGAAATCCTATTTATATGATTAGCTCATCCAACTGCTCTAACTGCATATGGTGAATTAATATTTTTAGCAATATCTTGGTAAGATCAAGTTTCTCAGTAAGGGATTTTTTGTAGTTCTCTCCAAACTTTTTTTTGAAACTCAGTTCAATCATATTTTAAAGGGATATTAAATACTTTTCTTTTACCTTCAAAATACTCTTTTAATTGATTTTTTGTATTATCTAAAATATTATTTGATTTATTTATAAACTCATTTCAAAAAAGTTTTTCTACAAATTTTTCCTCATTACAAAATCATAAATAAAGTAAATATTTATCATCTGCAATTGCTTCTATTTTTCAAATAGGAAATTGAAAATATTGTCTATATTTCATATATTTTTTTATAGTAAATATATAAAAAATTGATGATTTTTATTCATCAATTTTTCTTGAAAGTCTTATATCTTTTTTTAAACTATTTTTTGTATTTTCTTCAAGCATTTCAATATTTTTTAATTTATCTCTTGATTTTGAAATAATTAAATCAGTATCTTTTAATATTTCAAGTAATAAATAGAAACTACTAATTCATATAACAAGTCATGCAAATCACATAAAATGTTCTGAAAGAATCAAAATCAAAAAAGTTAAACTAAGTGGTAATTTTGTATAAGAAGCTACTATTTTAGGATTTAAATAATAAGCCTCTATTGCATGTACAAAGGCAATTAAAGATACTACAGCAAAAATAATTGAAATATCTTGATAAGTGGTATATCAAATTAATAAAATAGGTATTGATGATATAAAAGTTCCTAAAACTGGTATAAATCAACAAATAAAAACTATTATTGCTATTGTATATAAAAAAGGGAAAGTTTGTCAAAAAATAAGTCAAATTATTAATAATCATATAGTTGTTAAAGCTCAATTAGCAAGTGCTATCATACTTTGCGCTTTAAAAACAAGTCAAAATGTTTTTGTGATTTTTCAAAAAATATTTTTATATTCATCATACAAAAATCAAAAATTTGAATTTTTAATTTGTTTTAAATATTTTTGTAATTCATCTCTATCAACTATGAAAATATAACTTAAAATAAGAGAAATAAGTATTTTAACAAATATAGTTCAAAAAGTCTTTATTTTATCTAAAACTTGAAGTGCAATATCCATATTTTGTTTAGAAAATATTTCATTTATAGATCATCAAATTTCTGAATTTATATTTTTAATTTCCTCTAACTTTGATGTAATCATTAAAATTGGTTCTTTCAATGCTGGAACTAATTTAGGCAATTCTTTTAATTCGTGAGTAAGTTTTGGAAGCAAGTCAAATAATGCAAAAAATACAGTTCAAACAAAAATTAAATATAAAAATATAATTATTGCATATAAAGATACTATTTTTTTAAAAAACTTTACTTGATTTTTGCTTCTTAATATTTTAGCTATAAATTCATCAAATTTTGTTTTTAAAAAATTTCAAAAGTTGAAAAATAAATATGAAAATAAAAATGTTAAAAACAATACTAAAGTGAAATCTTTTAATAAAAATACTATTAAAATTAATAATATATAAGCTAGTATTTTTTTTAATAAAACTTTATTTAAAAGTAATTTATAAATTTTTTTAAATGTATTCATTTTTTTTATTTAAAATATAAAAAATTATATATTTTTTGTCTCAAAGTCAAAATATAATTTTCTGCTTTTTAAGTCAACTTTGCTTAATTTTACCTTTATATTATCTCACAATCTAAAAAAAGTATTATTATCTCAAACTTTTAATAACAGTTTAGATTCATTAAAAATAACTTTTTTTGTTTTAAACTTTTTTTGTAAAGTAAAACTTTCAACAAATCATTCAGATAAATCATCTAATTTCACATAAAACCCTGCTTCTAGAACTCATGATATAATTCAATTAAATTCGTTTCAAATTTTATTTTTATAATACTTACAAGTAAATAAATCTTTTACTTGATACTCTATTTTTTGAGAATTTTTTTCTGTATTAGAAACCTGTTTTGCAACTTGTTTTAAAATAGAGTTATAATGATTTATTTTTAATTTATTTAAATCTTTATTTAATATTTCTTTTATAATTCTATGAATTTGTAAATCACTATATCTTCTAATTGGAGAGGTAAAATGACTATAAAAACCTAGATTTAATCCAAAATGTCATATATTTTCATCACTATAAATAGCTTTTTTTAATGAAAGTAGTATAAGCTTTTGTAAGGTATTTTCATTTTTATTTCACTTAATTTCACTAAGCAAAATAGATATATTCTTAGGAGTAATATTTTTATTTGGTAGAGAAAATCAAAATATTTGAAGTGATTTTTTTAGTTTATCAATATCATCACTATCAGGATTTTGGTGAATTCTATATAAAAATGGGTATTTAGAAAACATCTCTCAAACTACACTATTAGCTAAAATCATAAATTCTTCTATAATTTTTGAACTATTATATCTTTTTATTTTTTCAATTTTTATAGGATTATTTTTTGAGTCTAAAATTATTTTTGATTCTTCAAAATCAAAGTTTATTACTCAAGTATTTTCTTTATTTTTTGATATAATTTGTTGTAAATCAAATGCATTTTTTAAACTAAATAAGAGATTTTCATCTAATTTTTGTCAAAAAGTAAGTGTATCTCAAATTTTTATAATTCAATTTAAAATCAAATCAACTTCTTCATAAGTTAAACGAAATTTAGATACAATCACACTTTCATAAACTTTTTTATCTAAAATATTTCATTTTTCATCTATTAAAATCTCACAAGTTAAAGTTAATTTTTTAGTATTTGGATTTAAAGAACATAAATCATTTGATAATTTTTCTGGTAACATAGGGATTACTCTATCAACTAAATAAGTTGAATTTCATCTTTTCAATGCTTCTTTATCTAAAAAACTATCTTCTTTTATATAATTTGTAACATCTGCTATCGATACAAAAAGTTTAAATTTATCACTTGAAATTTTTTCAACACAAATAGCATCATCTAAATCTTTAGCATCACTTCAATCAATAGTAAAAGTAAGTTTTTTTGTTAAATCAACCCTTTTTTCTCAGGAATTAAATAATAAATTATCTGCTTCATTTAAAACATTTTTTGAAAAATATTCTTTTAATCATCATTCTATTAAAATAGATTTTATATCATTTCAAGCTTTATCTTCCTCTCAAAGAACTTGCACTATACTTCAGTCTGGACTTTTATTTTTCCAAGAATTAATTTTTACTCAAACTAAATAATTATTTTTTAAATTATCTTTAAATAAAGCTAAATTTTTAGGTGGGATAAAAACATCTGTTTTAATAACTGGATTATTAATAACTACAAAAGCAAAATCCTTTACAAACTCTATTTTTCAGATAAAAATCTGAGGACTTCTTTTTATTATTTTTGTAATTATTGCTTCTTTTTTATTATTAAAAATTACTATTTCTGCTTCTACTTCATCTCAAGATATTGCATGATTTTGATTTTTTTTATGCACAAAATATCATTTTAATTCTCCTTCTACATCAATAAATCAATAATCACTATTTTTTGACATAGAAAAAATTCAAACTATTTTTTGCCTTTTTTTATCTATTTTAGAGTTTTTTAGTTTTTTCACTTTTTTATTTTAATAATACATCTAAGTTCTAGTTTAAGTATTTTTTAAAAAAGTAAACTATTTTATTATTTTTTTGCAACTTTAAAATATTTTTATATTATATAATTAATTTAATAATATTTAAACTTTTAAAAAATGAACCAAATACCAAAAAATTTTTATAGATATAAACAAAATCCTTTATGGAATAACCAAACTCTTCCTGCTTGATTTACAAATAAACACAATACTAAAGCTTGAGTTTATTGAAATATAGTAGTTTATAAATGAGCTTTAAAATACACTTCTTTTGATAGTGAAAATTGAAATATTGATTGAGAATTAATTATAAATACTTGAGAAGAGTGAGTTTCTTTACCTCAAAAATGGCATAAAGTAGAGCCTATTTGAGATGTTGAATTTGTGCTAGAATTTTATAAAGAAATGGATGAAAGTATTTATAAATTAAAACAAGATTTTGATGAAAAAATTCCTTGATTTAAAACTCATTATGAAGTTGAATATATTGCTTCTTTAATTGAAGATAGAAAAAATAAAAAAGCACTTGATCTATGAGCTGGAAGTGGAAGAAATAGTTTATTTTTAGCTAATTCTTGATTTGAAGTTCATTCTTGGGATAAAAACACAAATTGACTTGAGTTTATTAATAATAAAGCAAAAGAAAACAATTTAAATATTATAACAAAAGAAACAAATCTAAATAAAAACTTTGTATTAGATAATTATGATTTAATTATTACAACAGTTGCTTTGCAGTTTTTAGAAAAAATTCCAGCAAAAATACTCATAAAATCAATGATTGAAAAAACAATTATTTGATGATATAACTTAATAATTGCTCCTATAGATGCTCCAGATCATAAATGTCCTATAAGATTTCCTAATTT
Source organism: Candidatus Altimarinota bacterium (assembly GCA_019454605.1). Taxonomy (GTDB): domain Bacteria; phylum Patescibacteriota; class Gracilibacteria; order BD1-5; family UBA6164; genus UBA7396. The sequence goes on along the minus strand of JACFNZ010000002.1, from coordinate 106,788 downwards.
ACCTACTTATGAAGAATACCTAAATTTTTATAAAGATTGGGAAATAGTTTACACAGATAATTATTATTGAAAATTTCATGTAGTTGATGAAAATTGAAACAAAATAGTTTCAAGATTTGCAACAATTATAGCAAAAAAAACTAGTTAAAAAGCCTTTACTAGTTTTTTTAAATAATTTTTGTTTTTAAAATATTAAATATTTTAGTTTTTGTATCTGTGATATCTATACCAGTTTTCAAATCAATTTTTCATTGATTAATTCAAAGTTTATATATATAAAAATATTTTCAATTTTTATCTTTATTAATTTCAATTAATTCATCAAAATATGGTCATATACTTTCTTGTGTAAGTAAATTTATCAATCTTTTATTTTCTCAATTTTTTCCTAAAAAACAAATAGTTTTTCAATACTTTTTCAATCAAGATACTTGATCAAATTCTCATCATATAAAATTTCAATTATCTAAATTTATATATGCTTGTTTTCAATTTTTAATTCATAAAAACACTTTAAAAGTATTTGAAATGTCATAAATATCCCATACTTGATCGAATTCTCATCATATAGGAATTTTTTTAAAAAAACTTACATACATTTCTTTATCATTTTTTTTAGCACTAAATATTTGGTCATTATTAATTCATTTTTGTATACTATAAATTTGTTCAAATTCTCATCATATAGATTTTCAAGTTTTTACATTAATATACATACACTCATTTCATATTTTAGCATAAAATATTTTATCTCAAGAATTAAGTGTGATAATTGATCATATAAAATCATATATTCATAATATATTATCATCTTTTTTTAAAGTATAAACACAACTATCATCATCCCTAAATATTGTGTCAAAGTAGTATCAATTTCAAATTATTTGTTCAACAGGTACTTTTTCATAAGGATCGTTAAATTTATTAAATTTTAATTTATTTAAGTTATTAGGAGTGGTTTTATCAACTTTATTTATACTAAAATCCAATATATCAGAAGCTTTAATATTTTTCAAATCTAATGAGTTTGAAATTTTATTATTTTTCATTTAAATATTTTATTAAATTAAGATTAATCTTTATATGTAAAAAAAATTAAAAATCAAGAAAAAGAAAATTGTATATAGAAAAAATTAATATAAAAATTATATTTTTTTAACAGGAGCAATTTTTATATTCATTTTTTTAATTCCTGATGTTTGAAACTTTATCTCTGCTAAATCTCATGATTTTGAAATAATACTTCAAAATCAAAATTTTGGATGAGAAACTCTATCTCAAATCTCAAAATTATCGACATCATTTTCTATTAAACTTTTTTTAACTCTAAATGGATTTTCTACATGATCTTTAATAGAAAAACTATTTGTAAAGAAATTGTTTTTTATTTCAAATTCATAATTTTTTATATATTTTGTATCAATTTCTTTTACAAATCTTGATTCAGGATTTGTAACATAATTTCAAAATTGAAATCTCTCTCAAGCTCTTGAAATATATAATTCCTCTTTAGCTCTAGTCATTGCTACATACATCAATCTCCTTTCTTCTTCTAAATCTTTTAATTCCATACTTCTAAAACTTGGGAAAAGTCACTCTTCAAGTCAAGTGATAAAAACTCTATCATATTCAAGTCATTTTGAAGTATGAATTGTCATCAAAGTCACATAATTATTAGAATTTTCTTCTTTTTTATCAAAATCAGTAAGTAATAGTATCTCATCAAGTGCAGTTGACAAAGACTCCCTTGGGTCTAGTCAATTATAAGTTGACAATACATTTTGTAATTCTTTTATATTTTCAAGTCTTGCTTCATATTCATCTGGAGTTGTATCGTCTTTTAAATATTCATCATATCAAATTTTTTGTATAATATAATCAAGTAAAGATGAAACTTCTTTAATTTTAGAATTTTCCATCAAATCAAGCAATATTTCATAAAATTTTTTTATAGCATTTTGTGCTCAAGAATTTAATTCATCAACTTCTGAAATATTTTCAAATATTTGCAGATAAGTTACTCAAAATTCATCTCTATAATCATCTAATTTCTTTAAAGTTGTAGGTCAAATCTTTCTTGATGGAGTATTTATAATTCTTTTTATTGAAACTACATCATTTGGATTATGAATTACTTTTAAATAAGCTATTAAATCTTTAATTTCCTTGCGATCATAAAATTTTAATCATCAAATAACTTTATATGGAATCCCCTCCATCATTAAAGCTTCTTCTATAGATCTTGATTGAGAATTTGTTCTATATAAAATCAAGTTTTTTGCATAACTTTCATTTAAATCATTTGCACTTTTTTTTATAATTTTTGCAATTGTTTGGCTTTCAATTCTATCACTTGGAGCATCTATATAAGTAATACTTTCTCAAATAGAATTAGTGGTAAATAAAGTTTTTTTAATTCAAATAGTATTTTTTGATATAACTTCATTTGCTGCATTTATAATATTTTGAGTTGATCTATAATTTTGTTCAAGTTTTATTTCAAGAGCATCAGGATAATCTTTTTTAAAGTTTAGTATATTTCTCATATCAGCTCATCTCCAACTATAAATTGATTGACTATCATCTCAAACTACAGCTAAATTTCTATATTTACTTGCTAAAAGTTTTACAATTTCATATTGTGGAGCATTTGTATCTTGGTATTCATCTATCATTAAATATTTCCATTTTTCTTGATAATAATTTAAAACTTCGTCATTTTTTAAAACTTCTAGAGTTTTTACCAAAATATCATCAAAATCAAGTGCATTATTTTCTAAAAGTTTATTTTGATAACTTAAATAAACTTTATTTACTATTTCTTTTATATGACTATCAACATATTTTTCATAATCTTTTGCTAAAATAAGTGCATTTTTTGCATTTGAAATAAAAGATGCTATTGATCTTGGTATATATTTTTTCTCATCAAGTCATAACTCATCTTTTATAATGGATTTTATAATTGATAATTTATCACTCTCATCATAAATTACAAAATTTTTATTCATATCAATTGCTTCAATATGATTTTTTAGTATAAAAATTCAAAGTGAGTGAAATGTTCAAACAAAAGGAAGATTTTGGTTTTTATATTGGTTTATTTGGTATTGTATATTTAATTTTTTTGAAATTCTCTCTTTCATTTCTTTTGAGGCCTTGTTTGTAAAAGTTACAGCCAAAATTGAACTTGGGTTTATTCAAGTTCAAATCATATATTCAATTCTAGATGTTAAAGTAGCAGTTTTTCAACTTCAAGCTCAAGCAAGTATTAAAATAGGTCAATTAATTTGATTTTTTGCTTGTTCTTGTGATGGGTTTAGTTGCATTTAAAATATTTTTTTAAACAAAATAATTATCAAATTCTTCTTTATTTATTTCTTCTTTTGAAAGTAGATCTTCTGAAATTTTTATATGCAAATCTTTATTTTTTGTAATTAAATCTTTTGCTACATTGTAAGCATTAGTTAATACTTCTTTTACTTTTGCATCTATTAAATCTTGTGTTTTATCAGAAATAATTTTTCAATTTCATTCACTTCATAAATGATTTCAAGAACTTCTATCTCAAGCAAAATTTTCAGCTCAAATATCTTCAAACATTCCATATCTCATAACCATATCACGAGCTATTGAAGTTGCTTTTTCTATATCATTTGATGCTCAAGTTGTTATATTTTCTTTTCAAAAAAACACTTCTTCAGCAACTCTTCATCAATAAAGTGTTGCAAGTTCGTCTAAATATTTTGCTTTTGAAACAAGTAATCTATCTCTTTCTGGTAAAAACCAAGTTACTCATAAAGCTCATCATCTTGAAATAATTGAAACTTTATGAACTGGGTCAGTATTTGGAAGTAATTTTCAAACTAAAGCATGTCAAACTTCATGATATGCTGTAATTTTTTTCTCTTCATCATTCATAACTTGTGATTTTTTTGTAAGTCACATAACTATTTTTTCAAAACTTTCTGTTATTATAGCACTTGTAATTTCTTTTTCATTTTTTCTTGCTGTAATAATTGCTGATTCATTTATTAAATTTCCTAAATCTGCTCAACTAAATCAAACTGTTTTTGAAGCAATTTCTCTAAAATCAACATCATTTGCAATAGGTTTATTTTTTGAATGAACTTTTAAAATTTTTTCTCTATCATCTAAATTTGGTAAATTAATTGTAACTTTTCTATCAAATCTTCCTGGTCTAAGTAATGCCTTATCAAGCACATCTGCTCTATTTGTAGCAGCCATAATTATAATATTTGTATCTCAGTCAAATCAATCCATTTCTGTTAATATTTGATTTAGAGTTTGTTCTCTTTCATCATGTCATCCTCAAAGTCCAGGTCATCTTTTTTTTCAAATAGCATCTATTTCATCAATAAAAATAATTGAAGGAGATAGTTTTTTTGCTTGTTCAAATAAATCTCTAACTCTTGAAGCTCATACTCAAACAAACATTTCAACAAACTCGCTTCAAGAAATTGATAAAAATGGTACTCCACTTTCCCCTGCTACAGCTCTTGCTATAAGAGTTTTTCAAGTTCCTGGAGGTCATACAAGCAATACTCATTTAGGTATTTTAGCTCAAATATCTTTATATTTTTGGGGATTTTTTAAGAAATCAACTATTTCTGTTAATTCAACTTTTTCTTCTTCTGCTCAAGCCACATCTGCAAATAAAACTTTATCTTTTGCCATATCATAAAGTCTTGCTCTTGATTTTCAAAAACTCATTGCATTGTTTGCGACTCATCACATTCTTCAAATAATTAAAAATGCAACGAGTACAAATAATATAAAAAGTATTATAGTTGGAAGCATTTCTTCCCAAAATTTTTGAGATGTTAAGTCTTTAACTTCAACTTTTGTTTGAATTAAATTTCAAGAAGAAGTCAAGTCAAGTAATCATAAATCCTTTAAAGAATCATTTTGTGGTAAAATGATTCTATCTCTTAAAGTTTTTTTTACTCAATTATCAATTAATTCTCAACTTAAAGTAGCAATTGCTTTATTTCAGTCTATTAAAATATCTTTATAAAGTCAGGCATTATAAGAATTTCTAAATTCTGATAGAGAAATATCTTTATCTACATAGTTTTTTGAAACTAGTAAATTAGGTGCAATATAAGCTATTGCTAAAGATATAACAACAAGCCATATTACTATTTTCATAGGATTGTTTTTACTTGGGGTTCAAGGTTTTTGTATATTATTTTTTAGATTTTTTTTAATATTAAAAGTAACTTTTTTATCTTGTTTATTATTTGGTTTTTTATTATTCATCATTTAGTTATATAAAATTATAAGCCAAAATATTTTATATAAGTATGTGATTTTTGCAAGTTTATTAAAAAAAAGCTTAATATTTAAAAATATTAAGCTTTTTTTAAAAATGTTCAACTATTGTCTTTCTTATTATAATTAAAATTATATTTATTTGCTCTCTTGACAATTCTTCAACTTTTAATAAGTCAGTAATTATTTTCAATACATGTGTTGTTGACATACTTTTAAATTGCCTATTTGATAAATCATAATTTTGATTTAAAAATAACATCTTTTTATACACTACTTTTTTTATAGTTTTTATATCATAAGGATAAAATAAATCATCATCTTTATTTATATCAAATCAACTAAAATCACTTATATAGTCCATTTCATTCAATCTATCAATAAAAACTCTATTTTTTAATAAAGCTATATCATTTATAGAAAGTCATAGATTTTTTAATTTTTCTACATACTCACCTATTTCATCTTTTAAATCTATATTACCATCTAAATCCATATAAACAAGTCATAAGTATGCAGACATTACTCAATACATATTTTCTAATTTATCTAAAGTTATTCAAGTTTTTACTTGTTCTAAGGTTAATAATTTATTTTTTCTATTTTTTAATTTAGATTCTAAAATTATTTCACTAAATAAATTTTTATCTTTATCTAAATCAACTCAAATAATTACTTTTCATTTATAATCAAAATATTTATTAAATTCATTACTATGAAGTAATTTATTTACATATCTTGAAACTATATTATTATAATTTCTCACAAGTTCTCTTGCTCATTTTTCTTTAGAATATCATTTTTCTAAAATTTCCTCTACTAAATTTGGGGATAGTTCAACTTGTATAAAGCATTGATTAAAATATTTAATTAAATATTTATTAAATTTATTTAATTCTATTTCTATAATTTTTTTACAGTCATCTTTAGATAATTCATTAAACTCTATAAATCTATCTATTCTTCAAATAAATTCAGGTTTAAAGTGAGATTTTAATGAATTTAGAAATATTTTATTTTTATCACCATCTTTTTCTTTTATAGAAGGAGAATTAAATCAAATATGATTTTTGTTTTTAGATTTAGAAATTTCTTCTTGCCCTACATTTGATGTAAAAATAATTATAGAATTTTGAAAATTTAAAACTTCTCATTTTGAATTCGTAGCTTTTCATTCATCTATCAATCAAAGTAGACTTTGAATTATCTTAGGGTGAGCTTTTTCTATTTCATCAAATAATAATATATTTATCCAAGGCATTTTTGATAAAACTTTATTTAATTTTCATAACTTTTTTGCACTATCATATCATCTTGTGATATTTTCATTTGTAAAAGGTGTTTTATCATCATATCAAATATATCACTTAGGAGATCAAAATAAATTAGTTCCTGAAAAACTGTCTGCGAAATTTTCACAATTTATTTTTATAAAAGCATTTGGATCTCAAAACATATTTTCTGCTAATGCTTTAACTATTTCTGTTTTTCAAACTCAAGTTGGACCATGGAAAAAAAATACTCCCAAAGGTCATCTATAATCTCATATTTTTAAAACACTATCTAATACACTATCTGCTAATTCTTTTTTAGCTTGTTCTTGTGATACAAGATGTTTATCAAAAAAACTTTTTAATTCTTCTAAATATGGGTGACTTTGAGAAATAACTAAAGTATTTGCAACTTTAGATTTGTATTTATCTCTAAAATAAGATAAATTTTGTTTATTATCATCATTTAAATCATTTTCAAGCAAACTCCTTTCTAAGTTATTTCATAACAAAGCTAATTCATTCATAAAACAAAAAATTAAAAAGTAAGATTTATTTATAATTACTTTTAAATTTTTGTCAATTATTTTTTCTCTAATCTGCTTCAAGCTCTATCATCAACTATTTTATATCATTTTTCTAATAATTCATCTCTTAGTTTATCAGCTAAATCAAAATTTTTATCTTTTTTTGCAAGATTTCTTTCATTAAATAGATTTAAAATATCATCATCAAACTCTTCCTCTAAATCAAAATCTATAATAGCTAAAACTTCATTAAAATTTCAAAACATTTCAATTAAACTATTTGTTTCTCAAATAGATAAATTATTTTCATCTACTAAAGAGTTTACAAAAGTTATATATTCAAAAAATACTGAAAAAACTTCTGGCATATTAAAGTCATCTTCAAGTGAAGATACAAAATCTCAAATAATTCATTGTAAATCTTCTCTTAATTCTCTTCTAAATTTATGTTCTAAATTATTATTTTTTTTGTATGCAAGTAATTTTTTTATAGTATTATCTATTTTTTTTATAACAACAAAATTACTTTCTAGTTTTTCAAATGAAAAATCAACTGATTCTCTATATTTAGACATCATAAAAGAAAGCCTTATAGCCCTATAAAGTATATCTTTTGAGATATCAAAATATTTTTCTTCTAAATATGCTAATGTATAAAAATTGTTTAATGATTTTGACATCTTTTTACCATCTACAAATAAATGTCCTCCATGCATCCAATAATTTGAAAAAGTTTTTTTAAAATACCCCTCACTTTGAGCTATTTCATTTTGATGATGAGGAAAAACTAAGTCTATTCATCACATATGTAAATCAATTTGCCCTCAAAAGTGTTTTTTATTACAAGCACTGCACTCAATATGCCATCCAGGTCTTCATTTTAAGATTTTTTCTTCATCTCAAAAAATAAATTTTTCTTCCCAAAAATTATCTCAGTCAGTTTCTTTATAAGCTTTCCATAAAACAAAATCAGCTAAATTTTCTTTAGTATATTCATCGTTATCTACACTTTTTCAAATTTGCATTCATTTAAAATCCAAATTAGCTAACTTTCAATAATTTTTAAATTTTTTAATATCATAATAAATTGAATTATCTTCTCACAAATAAGCATATCAGTTTTTTATAAGTCAATTAATCATTTCTACCATTTCATCAATTATAGATGAAATTGGAGTGATATTATCTGGAGTTTTTATATTTAATTTTTTTAAATCTTTTAAAAATATTTCTGTATATTTTTTTGTAAAATCCTCTAATTTTTCTCAAGCCAAAATACTATCACGAATAGTTTTATCATCAATATCTGTAATATTCATTGTAACTTTAGGCTTAAAACCTAAAAAAGATAACCCCCTAACTACATAATCTTCAAAAATAAAAGTTCTTAAATTTCAAATATGTGCATAATTATAAACAGTTGGGCCACAAAAATAAACTTTAGTTTGGTCTAAAGCTAATGGTTTAAATTTTTCTTTTTCTCTTGTAAGTGTATTGTATATTTTTAACATAATAATTTTAAAATAAATATTTAACTCTCAAATTTTAGTTTTTTATTAATTAAAGTCAAAATTTTAGTTTTTTATTAATTAAAGTCAAAATTTTAGTTTTTTATTAAATCTTGAAAAATAAATAAATTACTTATAATAAAAAAAATAATTAATTTTTTTATAAATGAAAAAAAATAGCACTTGATTTACATTAATAGAATTACTTATATCAATAACTATATTCATAATGATGACAGTTATGGTATATGCTAACTATGCTTTATATCAAAATATCACAAAAGTAAAATTATCTTTAAAAGAAGTCTCTCAAAATATTCACAAAGCAAGAAATATGGCTATAAATTGATATGATAAAAATAAAGTAAATCAGTCTGTTTGAATTTATTTTGATTTAAATGATAATAACACAATAAAATTTTATTCTTTTGATTATGATAAACAAGTAAATCTTGACTTAGAACACTTAATAGAAGAAAAAAAACTACAAGATTATGTAACTTTGAATAAAATTTGAGATAAAAATAATTTAATGATTTATTTTTCATCTATTTATTGAAAACCAACTTTATATTACTTTGATAATTGAGAAAAAGTTGAGATAAATGATGATGAAATAAAATTTGAAATATCTTTTAAAAATGCGTTATATTATCCATTAAAAAGAGATTTAAAATACTTTAAAAATACAAATGTAGTTGATTATTAAAATAACCATGAAAAAAAATAATTTCTGATTTTCTATAATAGAAGTTTTAGTTTGAATATTTATATTTTCGCTATGACTTGTTTCAGTTTATGCAATTATAACTTCTACTTTAAGCTTAAATGAATATTCAAAAAATTCAATAATTGCAACAAATTTAGCAAGAGAAACTCTTGAAAGTATTAGAAACTTAAGAGATAATAATTATAAAAATACATATAAATGGAATAAATTACCATGAAATGATTTTAATAATTTAATTTTAACTTGAGTTTATTATAAAATAGAAAATAACTTAGATAATACTTGAAATGATATAACTTTTGAAAAAATAAACGATTTTTGAGAATGAAAAAATGAATTAAATTGAAAAATGCAAAATTACAAACTTTGTTTAAATAACAATTTAATATATACTTATGTTTGTGTATCACAAAATAAAGAAACTCATTTTTATAGATATACTATATTTAAAGATATTTATGATAATAATACAAAAATTGATGATGCTTTAAAAATTACAACAAAAGTAATTTGGTATAAAAATTGATACCATGAGATTCAACTTGATTCTATAATAACAGATTTTTTAAGACAATAATTAATTTTACTTATGAAAAAAAATAATTTTTGATTTACATTAATTGAGCTTGTTGTTTCAATAACAATTTTATCTATAATAATGATCTCTGTTTTTACTATTTTTAAATTAGCTTCTGATTTAAATAATAAAGTAGATATTTCTAGAGCTATGCAAGAAAATACTAAAAATATAGTTGAAACTTTAGCTGAAGACTTAAGAAAAAATTGAAGTTCTTGAGTAAATAATGATTTAATTTATAGTGATTGTAAACTACCAACTACTTCAAATTATTTATCTTGAAATAAATTATGTATTTGAGATAATAGTTATTATTTAGCTAAATTAGTATGAGATAATTGGAGTAGAATAGAAAATTTTAATGATTGTATAAATAAACAATGTTTTTTAGTTGTAAATAACTGAAATTCAATTACTCAATTATCAAATAGTTGGGTTTGATTTAAAAATATTAATTTTTATATTTCAAATACTAATTCAAAAAAAATTATAATTAATTTTGAATTAGAGCCATCAAAAACTAAATGAATTAATAGTAATTTGATAAAAGAAAATAAAATGATTTTTCAAACAACAATTTCTGAAAGATTATATAAAGATTATTAATAATAAAAATATATGAAAAATAATAAATCTTGATATTCTGTTATACTTGCAGTTCTTATGGTATGATTTATGATAGTTTTAACATCATGAGTATTTTTGCTTGTTTTATGAGAAAATAAAGATACTAAAGCGATGGAATATTATTTAAAATCATTTTCTCGAGCAGAATGATCAGTAGAACTTGCTTTATTGAAAGCAAAAAAATATAATTATTCTTATAGTGAAAAACTAGTTAGATGAGATAATTTATCAAAAACATTATTTAGAGATAATAGTTTATTTAAATTTAATAAAGATGTATTTATATCTTATGATCTTGATGCTACAACTTCAAATATAGAAAATAAAATTTTGGCTCCTCTTGAATTTGATATAATTCCATTATTTTCATATAATTCAAATTGAGATTATGTAGCTGTAAAAAATATAAAATCTGAAAATTTAAATGATGATATAGTTTTTAACATAATCTGAGAAAATAGTTGAATATCTTGAGTTTGAAATATAAATAATTCTAAAAATTGAAATTATAAAACAGTAGATAGTAATTGAGAAGTTAACTATGAAGAAAAAAATATAGGTGATTTTTTAAATATCTCTACAAAAAATTATTTAATACTACACAATACTTGAAATAATGAAGTAAAATATAATCTAAAATCAATAAATCCAAATGAATTTTTAACAAAAGCAAAATCTTTAATAATTTGAAGTTGAGAAGTATGATGATATAAACAAAACTTAAGAGTAACTATTGATAATTCTAAATATTTAAATTTACTAAAATACTCTATTTTCTCTAATTAAAGCCTAAAAGATAGCCTCTTTTTTAAAAAAGAGCTTAAAATAGCAAAAAAAGTAAAAAAAAATTTGCATTTTGTTTTAAACTAGCTATATTATTAATGTTTATTTTATTAATAACTAATTTGTTATGAAAAAACAAGATTTTATAAAAGCTGTTGCATCTGAAGCAGGTTTATCTCAAGATGCAGTAAGTAGAGCTTTAAATACTATGGTTTCAGTTATTACTACTGAATTAAAAGCTGGAAGAGAAGTAAATATTACTTGATTTGGTGCTTTTAAAGTATCTCATAGAGCTGCTAGAAACGGAGTTAATCCTCAAACTAAAGCTAAAATATCTATTCCTGCTATGAAATCTCCAGTTTTCAGAGCTTGAAAAACTTTAAAAGAAGCTGTTAAATAGTTATTTTAAAAAAAGAAAGATTATCTTTCTTTTTTTTTAAAAAACTTACTTTTTATAAAAAAGTAAGTTTTTTAAATTATTTAATAATTTCTTTGGTTTTTCATCTTCATTTAAACTCTATAATAATTGGAGTTCAAGAAAATCAAAAATTGTCTCTAATTCTATTTTCTAGATATCTTTTATAAGAAAAATGAAAATGTTCTGGATTATTTACTGTTAAAACAAACTTTGGTGGATTTATATCTACTTGACTTCAATAATATATTTTTGGTTTATGTGCTACTCTATTTCATGTTGGTGGATGTTTTAATACAGCTTGTTCTATAAATGAATTAAAAATAGATGTTTTAACTCTTTTATTTTTTCTTTCTTCATTTATAAGTAAAGCAGTATCAAGTATTTCTTCAATTCTCTTTTTTTCTACAGCTGAAGTAAAAATAACAGAAACCCAAGATAAAAAATCAAATTTATCTTCTATATATCTTAGATATCTTCACATAATTTTGTCTTTATCAATTCCGTCTTTATTTAAAACAGCATCCCATTTATTTACTACAATAATAAGTCATTTTTTTTCATCTAAAGCACTTGATATAACAGATAAATCTTGATTATGTATTCAATCAACTCAGTCAACAACAACAACTGCAATATCAGCTCTTTTTAAACTCCTTTCTGTTCTCATAACAGACCAATTTTCAATATTTCTTGTTCAAATTTTTGATAATCTTCTAATTCAAGCAGTATCAATTAAAACAAATTTATTATCATTGTATAAAAATTTTGTATCTATTGAATCTCTTGTAGTTCATGGCATATCTTTTACCATAACTCTATTTTTTCACACAATTGCATTAATCAAACTTGATTTTCATACATTTGGTCTTCAAATTAAAGCTATTTTAATAAAAGAATCATCTATTTCTTCTTGTAAAATATTAAATCATTTTGATTTTAGATTTTCTGTTAATGCCTTTTTTAATTTATCAAATCAATAATTATGACTAGTTGAAACTGGGATAAAATCTAAAAACATATTTACAACAGGTAATGAAAAAGATTCTAGTCTTTGATTTTCATTATCAGCTTTATTTGCCACAACAATAACAGGAGGAATACCTTTATCTTTTAAAATTTTTAATATTTCTTGATCTAAAGATGTGAATTTATCGTATTCAACAAGCCAAATAAGCAAATCACTTTCCTTTATAGCATCTTTTGTTCTATTTATTATATCAACAGCAACTTCATCATCTTTTGATGAAAAATCAAGTCATCAACTATCTGCAATTATATAAGTTAAATCATTTATATAGTCGTTATACTCAAATTCAAGTATATCTCTTGTTGTTCAAGCTTCATCTGCAACTATTGCTATTTTATGTCAAGTAAGCATATTAAAAAAACTTGACTTTCATACATTTGGTCTTCAAATTATTGTAACTTTTGGGAGCATTTTATTATTTTAATTTTTAAATCTTGATTTGATTATATTTTTTTATATAAAATAATCAATTTTTAAAAATATTTTATTAAAAGCCTAATTTTAAAAATTAGGCTTTTAATTATTATAAATTCAATGTATTAGCTATAACTTTAGCCACTTCTTCTCTTAACATATTATCATAAGGTTTAAATGTAAATCTTCAATCAACTTTATATCAGTCAACTATACACATATCATATGATTTTTCTATATATTTTATTTCCCAACCATAGGCATCTACATCTTCGAATTTAGTAACATATGCATTTTCTGGGGTAGTTCAAGTTATATCAAATATTATTTTTAAACTCTCTACTCTTGATATAGGATCATGGGGACGAAATTTAATATTTTTATCATTAATTGCATTTAATTCTAGTGCCTTAGCTATAACTTTAGCCTCCCAACTATTTTTATCGACATCTTTAAATGGAATTTTTGAAGTATCCACATCATCATAATCTATACAAAATGCTCTTAAAATAATTTTTAAATACTCTGCTCTTGAGATTGTATTTTTTGGTTTAAATAATTTTGTATCATAATATCATTCAAATATAGAATTTTTTCATAATTTAGCTATATAATCTTTAAATATTGAATCTCTTATATCTAAAAACTCTAAATCTGAAGGCTTAAATTCACACTGCCTTGCTTTAACTAAATTATTTTCTTCACACTGTCTTGTTTCTTTTTTAGGAGTAATAAATTTGGGAATAGTTTTATTCTCTTTTAATTTATTTTCATTTTTTGTAATTGGATGATTTATATTTTCTATATTTTTTATATCTTCCTCTTTTTTTGGAATATTTTCATTTATTTTTTCTTTTTCTCAACATTTTTTATCATAATAGCTTCAAGAATAATCTCAAGAAGGACAATTATCTTTTATTAAGTTACTTCATCATAAAGAACTAGAACTAGAAGAATTATTAGAGCTTGATTGTCAACTATTTTGCCATATTGCATAAATTGTAGTATCTTTTAATACTTTTGTTGTTGTTTCAAATTTATTTCATCCACTTAATGCATCATACCATCATAGTAAACTACTTCAAGTTTTTGATGTAGTTGCTAAAGTTCATATATCATTATTATAAACAATATCTTTACTAACAGGATTTGGAGTAGTTCATCAATTAGAATCAAATGTTATAGTATATTGTCTTGGGGCACTACAAGATATATTAGATCATCAAGAGATTCAATTACAATTCCAAGTAAAACTTCAAGTTAAAGATGTAACAATAGTTGGATTTCAACTATTACATAAATTTCAAGTTGGTACAGTTTTTGTTGCAATAGTTGCAATTCAACAAACTCATGATATAGGAGTTATTTGTCAAGTGAATGACATTTCAATATTTCAAGTATCTATTCCTATATATTCTGCTTGAGAAAATAATATGGGGTTTATTATAAGAAAAATAATATTAACAAATATATATTTTATTTTATTCATTTTAAAAAAATTAATTAACTAAATTTATAGTGTTTGATAAAAATAATTATAATACTACTGTTATTGTGCAGTATAAATACTCCAAAATTCAAATAATATTTTTATTGATAGGCTTGTATAATCTTTATTAGCTAAATTATCATATCAATATATATATAAATCTTCTCATATATTATATTTATTAATTAATGAGTTGCTACAATATTTTTTTACATCAATATCACTTGTAAAATATTTCTTACACACATATATATTTTTTTTATTTATATTGTTTACTCAAGTTCATGTAATTAAAATATCATTTATATCATAATGATAGCTTCTTTCAGCAGTATTATTAAGAATTTCTGTATTATTATCATCATAATAATTAAAACTATATTTTGATACAAAAAGTAAATTATCAAAAGGTTTATTTAGAGATGAGTAAAGTATATTTATTTTACTATTATCTCAACTATCTCATTTTTTTTCTTTAACACCAGATTCACTATTATTTATAGAATTATTAAAATTATATAAAAATACTCTACCATCATTAAATATAATTTTAATTTCTTTAATATCTATATTTTTATTAATAAATAAATTTATATCACACTCCCAATCACAACTATCATTATAATTATAATCAACTGTATACCAATAACTTCCACTACTAGAAATATCTCACTCATTTATTTCAATATTTTCTCAAGAATTTGTTTTTGCATTTATAATAAATGGTTTATTATTTATATCTAACACATTGTCTTGTCAAGGGATATATGTGAAATTATAATTATATATATTTTCTTCATCATCTAATGATTTATTTATAAATATTATGCTATCTTTTTCTTCACTAATTCAATAAATTATTTTATCTGTAAAGCTTTTATCTATAAATAAATCATTATATCAATAAATATCTTCATAATAAGCTTCAAAATTAAGATTTTCTATTTCAGATCAAGTTTGTGAAAAATAACTTATTAAACTATTTTCCAATCAAATTCAACAATATTGATTTCAATCTCCATCTATATTTTCAGGATTTAAACAATTTATTCATCAACTATAAATAATATTTCAAGAATTTGTTTTAACATAAAAACTAAAATCTTTAGTTATATCAAAGAAATCAGTATTTAAAAAATAGTTATAATCATATTGGCTATAATAATCTTGATATCAAATTATATCTTTTAAAGAAAGCGTATATTGAGTAAATAAGTTTTCAAAATCAACTTCGTCTTCTTCTAATTGGGAAATATTTTTTTCTTTTACAAATATTTCTCATTTACTATCTAATGGATAAACAATTTTAGTTTCATTTTTATCACATCAAAGTTCAGTATATAAATCTTTTGTATCTGTTACAGAAAATCTATAAATTCCATTATCTAAAATATCTAATTTATTAAGTAAATCTAATTTAGTATTTTGTGGAAAATCTAAACCTCATCAAGGTAAATCTACTAATTCAAATGTATTTGATCAACTATTAAACTTTTCTATTTTTAATTTAGAAGAAATTATTTTATTAGAATTTCTAAATTCATTATAATCTTGGCTATATCAATTAGAACTAATATCAAGATAAATTTTTGAATTTCCTTCGCAAAAACTATCTGAAAAATAATTATATCACCCAAAAGATAATAAATAAAAGTCATAATCGTTATAAAAAAATATATCTATATCATTCCATAATTTATCTTTATCTACTATATTAAATATAAATAAATTATCTTGACGAGTTTCTTCGTAATCTCACCCATAAGGGAAATCTATTGCAACTCAACTAAGAAATCAATTTGGGAAATTAATTTTTATTTCATCATCATCATTTAATTTTATATTTTTATACTTAATTTCATTTAATATATCATATTTAGGAATATTAAATTTAAATAAGAAATTTACCTCTTTGTTTGATCAATCTTGGTTAAAAGTTAGTTTAATATTTTTAGGTTCAAATACATATCAAGATCAATATTTAAAAACTCTCTTACTTTGCCAATCATTTATTAATATTTTATCAAAAAAAGAATCATAATATAATTTAATATTATTTCATTCAATATAAACTCCTGTCATTTCATTTCAATTAAAATCAAAAATTTTTAAATTATCTACTACTGATCAAGATAAATTTATATTATAATACATCCATTCATCACTATCTCCTACAAAGAAGTTTGAATTATAATTTTTTATATCCTCTAAATTTTTTTCACTTAAATTTGAATTAGCAAACTTCTTTTTTCATAAGTATAGTTCTGGATTTTCACTATCTTGTAAAAAATATTCATCATCTGTTATTAAAATATTTTGTGGAGAAATTATTTCGTTATCAGCATTTACTTTAAACATAAAAATATTTAAAGTAAGAAATAAAAATATTAATATTTGTTTTAGTTTTTTCATAAATTTAAAATTAAAAATAATATCAAATAAAATTCTATCATATATTTTTTTTATAGTCAATTTTTAAAAATATTTTTTACTTTTTATAAAATAATATTATCATTTAAATTAAAATATTATTTAACTATAAATAAATGTATATTTGCAATAATTGTGGAAACGAAAGTTTAAAATGGACTTGACAATGTAATTTTTGTAAAGAATGGAATAGTTTGATTGAATTTAAAGAACAAAAAACAAAATGAAATTTATCTTGAGTAAAAAAAGAGCTTAATACTATTTTGACAGAAAATAATAAAAATGATGAAAAAATACTTACTAAATCAACTGAATTAAATAATTTATTATCTTGATGAATAACACCTTGAAGTATCATACTTTTATCTTGAGAACCTGGAATTTGAAAATCAACTCTATCTTTACAACTTGCTAATTTAATAAATGAAGAAATAGTTTATATATCTTGAGAAGAAAATGAAAATCAAATAATTTCAAGAGCAAAAAGACTTGAAATTATTTGAAATAATTTAAAAATATTAAATGAAAATAATTTAGAAAATATTTTAGAAACATTAAAAAACTCTAAAGCAAGCTTAGTTATTATTGATAGTATTTCAGTTATTACTTCAAATAATGCATCTTGAAGTGCTTGAAGTATATCACAAGTAAAAGAAATTGCTGAAAAGTTGGTTGATTTTGGTAAAAAAACAAATACTACCATTGTTATTATTTGACATATAAATAAAGATGGCTGACTTGCTTGACCAAAAACCTTAGAACATTTAGTTGATATTGTTTTATTTTTTGAATGAGAAAGATATGAAGAAATAAGAATTTTAAGAAGTTTAAAAAATAGATTTTGAAGTACTTGAGAAATTGCTTTATTTAAAATGACTCAAAAATGATTAATTGATTTACAAAACCCCGGGCTTGAGTTTATTTCAAAAGAAAATGAAAAAAATACTATCGGATCAAGTTTATCAATTACTATAGAGTGAAATAGACCAATAGTTATTGAAGTTGAATCTCTTACAACTTATACAAAATTTTGATATCCTAAAAGAAGTAGTAGATGAATTCCAAATCAAAAACTTGATTTAATTTTAGCTGTTTTATGAAAATACTCTAAAGTAAATTTAGATAGTTATGATGTTTATTTAAATATTGTTAGATGATTAAAAATTGATGAACCTTGAATTGATTTAAGTATTTGAGCTTCTATAATTTCATCAAAATTAAATAAATTTATTCCAAGAGATACTATTTTTTTATGAGAAATATCTCTTACTTGAAATATAAAAAATTCTTTGTATTTAGAAAAAAGAGTAAAAGAAGCGATAAAGCTATGATTTAAAAATATAATAATTCCAGAAATAGATATTGAAAGTGATAAAAATTGTGATATCATAAAAATAAAAAATATTAAAAATCTAGTTGAAAAAATAACTTCTTTTGAATAAAAAAGAAATTTTAATATAATAACAAAAAATAACAAAAAAAATATGATTTTAATTTGAATAGTTGTCTCAATAATAGTTTTTTCAATAATTATTTTAGTTCATGAATATGGACATTTTAAAACTGCTAGAATTTTTTGAGTAAAGGTTTTAGAGTTTTGACTTTGAATTCCTCCAAAAGCAAAAAAACTTTGGATTGATAGATATTGAACTGAGTATACTTTAAATTGGCTTCCACTTTGAGGTTTTGTAAGATTAAAATGAGAAAATATAAACACATTTTATGTATATGATAAAGATAAAAAACTTTTAAATAATGAAACTTTAGCTAATTTTATAGAAAATAATAAAGATATTTTTTATAAAGATTGAAACAAAATAGATGATTTAACAAAACAAGAAATACTTAAATGATTAAATGAAAATAGTGATAAAGATTCACTACAAACAAAAGCTCCTTACAAACAAGCAATAGTTATGCTTGCTTGAATATTTATGAACTTTTTACTTGCATTTATAATTTTTACTATACTTTTTTTAATTTGAGTTAGTCCTATTTGAATAAATGATAAAATAAAAACAAATAGTGATTTAAAATTAATTCCTAGTTTAGAAAAAGCAATAGAAATATGACTTATAAAAAATAATTCTTGAGTTTATTTACTACCAACAAAAGGTTCTATAGCACAAAAATCTTGAATAAATAATTATGATCTAGTTTTAAAATCAGGAGATATTTCCATAAATAATTATGAAAAGTTAAAAGAAATTATTTGAAAAAATAAAGACAAAGAACTAGTTTTTCAGATAAAAAGAGCTATAAATAATTGTGATATAACAAAAAATAATAATTGTGAATTTTCTAATATTGAAATAAAAATCACTCCTGATAAGACTTGAAAAATTTGAAGTTATTTAATTCCAAATCAAGAAATAAATAAAGATTTTAAATATAAATTTTGAATTATAGATTCTGTTAAATACTGATTTATTGAAACAATTTGACAAATAAATCTAACTTTTAAATGATTATCTATAATGATCCAAAAAATATTTTCTCCAAACACTCCAACTGAAAGACAAGAGGCTTTAGATCAAGTTTCTTGACCAATATGAATGGTTGATTTTATGTCAAAGTCTATTTCTAATTGAATTATTTTTATAGTTATTATTTGAGCAATTATTTCAATAAATTTATGAGTATTTAATTTACTTCCAATACCTGCACTTGATGGGGGGAGGTTTTTATTTATTACAATAAATTCTATAATTGAAAAAATATTTAAAAAGAAATTAATGTGACCTAGACTTGAGTGATTAATACACTTATCCTTTTTTATTTTTTTAATTGCTTTAAGTATATTAATAGCTTATAATGATGTAAATAAAATTATTAATAATTAAAAAATTATGAATGAAAAAATAATCTCTTGAATAAAAAAATATGTTAATCAAATGATGTGACCTTTGGAAGACCATTATTATCATCAATATGAACATGCTTTAGAAGTAGCTGAAAGAAGCTTAGAAGTATGAAAAAAAGAGTGACTTCCAGAAGAAGAACTTGAATTACTTTATATTGCATCTTTATTTCATGATGTATGATTTGTTATACAGTATGATAATAATGAAATTATTTGAGCAACTATTGCTAAAAACTATCTAAAATCTATTTTATACCCTGAAGATAAAATAAAAATAATTGAAGAATTAATTATATCTACAACTTTAGAAATTGAACCTAAAAACTTACTTGAAAAAATAATTAAAGATGCTGATATGGATAACTTATGAAGAGTTGATTTTTTTGAAAAATGAGAAAAATTAAAACATGAACTTGAACTAATAAAAAAAATAAAAATACTAGACCCTGACTGGTCTCATTATTCACTAAATCTATTAAAATCACATAATTTTTATACAAATACTTGAATAAATGAAAGAAATTTAATAAAATCTGAAAATATAAAAATACTTGAAAATAAAATTAATAATTAAATAAATGTTTGAATTTAAATTAAATAATACTGATAATAAAGCAAGAGCTTGAGTTTTCACAACTCCACACTGAAGCGTAAAAACTCCTGTTTTTATGCCTGTTTGAACAAAATCAACTGTAAAGTGAATTACAAATGAAGATTTAGAAGAAATGTGAGCACAAATTATTTTAAATAACACTTATCACCTATATTTAAGACCTTGATATGAAATTGTAAGAGATTTTTGATGAATCCATGGTTTTTCAAATTATAAAAAACCTATGTTAACTGATAGTTGATGATTTCAAGTATTTTCTTTGGGGCAAATTTGAGAAAATTGATTTAAAAATAAAGAAAGTTTAGTAAAAATTACAGAAGATGGAGTTCATTTTAGAAGCTTTATTGACTGAACAAAGCATTTTTTTAATGCAGAAAATGTTATGGATATCCAAAGTAATTTATGAGCAGATATAATAATGGCTTTTGATGAATGTGCTCCTTGAACTTCAAGTTGGAAATATGCAAAATCTGCTATGGAAAGAACTCATAGATGGGCTGTAAGAAGTTTAAAACAAGTTAAAAAAAATAATATTATAAGAGAAAAAACTTGACTACATCCTCAAGCTTTATTTCCTATCATTCAATGAGTTACTTATGATGATTTAAGAATTGAAAGTGCTAAATTTATTTCATCTCTTGATACTTATTGAATTGCTATATGATGACTTTCTGTTTGAGAAGCAAAACCTGAAATGTATCGTATACTTGATGTTATAAACCCACATTTACCAGGAAATAAACCAAGATATATAATGTGAATTTGAACTCCTGAAGACCTAATTGAGTGTATTTATAGAGGGATGGATATGTTTGATTGTGTTTTACCAACTCGTATTTGAAGACATTGACTTGCCTTTTCACATAAATGATATATAAAAATAACTAATTTAAAATACAAATTATCTAAAGAAAAATTAGATGAAGAGTGTGATTGTAAAGTGTGTAAAAACTATACAAAGTGATATTTAAGGCATTTAATTAAAGAACAAGAAATGCTTTGAATGCAACTTTTATCTTATCATAATTTATATTTTTTAATAAATCTAGCTAATAATGCAAGAGAAGCTATTTTAGAAAATAGATTCAATGAATTTAGAGATAATTTTTGGAAAAATTATGATTTATCATTAAAAAAATAGAAAGTAATTTTACTTTCTATTTTTTTAAACTATTTCTTCTAAAATACTTTCAATTCATTTTTGAAACTTATTTTTTACATCTTCTAAATCATCTTTTTTAGATTTTAATAAAGAAAAATTATTGTTCATTAACTCATTCCATTTTTCTTCTAAATATCATTCATAATTATCTTCTACATCTCAATCAAATATATTTATTCAATTTTCAGTTAATACTTTAGCTATTTCATAATCTTTAAACCATTTTCAATTATTTGGATTATTTCATCTATAAGGAGCTATTTTTGAGTATACTTTTCTTTCAATAGTTTTATAAAAATCAAAAAATATTTCTTTTTTTTGTTCTAGTGTCAAATCAGTTTCTTTCATAGCATCTTTTAAATAATCAATATGCATTTTTAATATTTTTTTAGTTTTTTTATTTATATATCACCTATCATTTGATTCAATCTTACTTAAAAATGCTCAAACTTGTGCAAGTCAAGAATTTACTTGATCATAAGTTCACCCTTCTATATCATCTGAATTTGCAGAAAAATCATCACTATTAACATATCGTTTAATTTTTTCATAATAACTATTTAATGCCTCATTTCAAGGGATATTTTTATTTGCAACAACATATCAATCATTCATATTTAAAGTTGGGTATAAATCTGCTCAATACTTCATCCAAAAATTATAAGATTTATCTACTTTTTTATCATTTGGGGATTTTTTTATAGCTAGAAAATCTTCTAGCATTTTAGAATTATCTTTAAATTTTGTTTTAATAACATTTTCAACATATTCATTATATTCTTTTACTCATTGTTTTGACTTACAATAAACAAAAGATGTGTGAGGAGTTGTAAATCAATAAACAACTAGTTTATTGATTAATATTTGAGAAAAATTTTCTGAAGCACCTGAAGTTAAGATAACAAAAGCTGGGGCATTCATAATATATGCTGGATCTGGTCATTTTCACCATAGTTTTTCAATAGCTCAAATACCATTTGCATAAGTTCATCATTTAAACTCTCACATAATATAATCAAGTCTTCATTTTTGGGTCATTTTTGTTCAAGCCTCACTCTCTCAATCTCACATTTCTTTTTCAACTCAAGCTTTTAAGTCTCATCAAAATTCTTTGTATATTTTAGATCTTCTTTTAATTCAATTATGTCAAGCTATTCAAGCTTGTTTTTTTAGTAAAACTCAAATAAGTAATTCTTCTGTTATCATTACATCAGGATCATTTTCTTTTAAAGATTTTGTTAATTCTTTAATATCTGCTTCATTTCATCATAAAGCAAAAAACCATAAATATTTTCATCTATATTTTTGTAAAGTTTTTGGGTATAATCATCCATATTTTATAGTAGCAAACATAGCTGCTTCTATTTCATATTGGTGAGATGATTTACTAAGTAGTATTCTTTCTACTTTTGCTATCATAAGCCCAGAATCAAGTCATTGAAGAGACTCTTTTAGCTCTTGCATAGTTTTTTTCTCTTTTGATTCAAGAGTTGATTGCAATTCATCTCTTATATCTTGAGGTAAAAATCTTCATAATTTCATTGCAAATTGAGCTGATTTTAGTTGATTTCAAGTTTCAAGGTGATGTTTAATAGTATCTGTGATAGAACTAAATCATTTTGTCATTTCTGCAATTGACATCATTCACATAAATTCAGTAAAAAAGTGTCTTTTTCTATGTACTTTTTTTATAGTTTCTAACTCATCTTTAACTTCTATATCATATTTAGGAGTAAATTTTTTATCTCTAATATATGAATAAAAAGAATTATAAGACCATTTAGTTGCTTTTTGCTTTCATTTAAATGTATTTCAATCTTTTGATTCTTTATATTCTCAAGTTATAAAAGTAATTCTTCCGTCATATATTTCATCTATATATATAGCTTCTCATTTTTCTCAAACAAAATACTCAATTCAATTAAAATCTTCATCTCACTTTTTTGATTTTGGCACTATTTTATTTTTATCTACTTCTATATCTTTAAATTCGTTATTATTTTGTTTTAAACTATCAATTAATTCTTTTAAATTATCAACTCTTAAATATCTTTTTGGTTCTTTTTCTTTAAAAGCTTGAGCAAACTCCATAAAAGAAAGTCTTTCTTCATTATTTAAAGTTATTTCTTTTCATACTATACTTGTAATAGAAAGGTCAATTTCTTCATCTCCATCTTTAAAAGTAAAAGCTGTTTTTTCTAGTGGTATATTAGCTCATTTTTCATCATATTCATTTAAAAATATACTTAATTGTTCTTTTGTTTCAATTTCATTTTCTTCAACTTCATTTATTTCTTTTGCTTCTAGATCATCTTTAGTTAAGAAGTTTATTGTAAATCCTGCTTTTGATATGGAAACTAAAAAGTCAATCATACTATTGAAATTTTTAAATTCAGAATAACAATTTTCTTCATTTTTTGCAATTCAAGTTGTTCTTGTAACATTGTATAATTTAAATCATATATCAATATTTGCTTGATTGGTTAAATCATTTATTTCTCAAACTTTAAAGTATTTTGTAGTAAAATCTTTTTTTTGTGATTGAATTTCTAAATAGTTTCATAAAGTTAATTTTTCAATATTTGATTTTATTTCACTTGGTAAATCTTTATGTTGTTTAACATTTTTAATAAAATCATCGTAATTTGTTATATCGTTTCAAGATAAAATATCTTTAGTTTTATTTATTTCATCTAATATAATTTGTTTATTTTTAGAGTCTAATAATCAAACAAAATTTGTTTTATTAATTAAATCATAACTGTCAATATATATTTTTGAAATATCTATATTTTTGTAAATCTCATCAAATAATCCTAAATCTATTTTAGCATAATCAACTACTGCCCTAATATAATTTTTTATATCCATTTCATCTATTAATCAAATATCTTTAACATCTTTTATTGATATTTGAGGAATAAAATATGTTAATATTAATTTTTTTCATTTTTCATCAAATGCATCTAAAATATTATCTAGATCTTCTAAGTCTATTTTAGATTGCATATTTACAAGTTTTAAAATAGAGTGAGTTAATTCTTGATTATCTTTAACTTGATTTATTAATACTTGATTACATTGAAAAATTAGAGTTAATTTTTCAATATTTGTTTTTTGATTTGCATTTATTTCAACTTCACTAAAAATTTTTTCTTTTAATAGAAATCTTTGTCTTTCTACTTGTGAATTAATTAAATATTTTAAATTTTTAATACTTGATTTATTTAATCTTTCTTTAAGTAAATCAAATTTACTATCTTCAAACTTATAATCTAATTCAAAAGATTTTAGTGTTTTAGAAAATATTGAATAATTTTCAATATTTTGAGTAATTGATAACTTTTTTAATTCAACTAAATATTTTAAATCTTTTCAATCTTCTAACTGCTTAATAGTTTTAACATCAAAATCTGAATTATATTTCAAATAAGATAAAAAATCATCCCAAATATTGATATATTTATTATTATTTTCAAAATAAAGTAAATCTCATTTAGTTCTATCTTCTATAAAACTATTTATAATTTCTTTATAATTAAAACTTGGAGCTTGTTTTTTAACTTCATTTTCTTCTAAATTTTCTTTTCAATTATTTACCATATATAATTTTTAAAAATATTTTAGTTTATTATATCATAAAACTAGTAAAAAATCAAAATTAATTGACTTTTTATAGTATGATTTATAATAAAATTAATTTAATTTTAATAAAAAAAATGCTTTATATAGTTTCAACTCCTATTTGAAATTTAGAAGATATCACTTTTAGAGCTATTAAAACACTAAATGAAGTTGATTTAATAGCTTGTGAAGATACTCGCACATCATCTGTTTTACTTAATTATTATAATATAAAAAAACCTCTTATTTCATATCACTCTTACTCAAAGATAACAAAAGTTGATAAAATAATTGAGGAATTAAAAGCTTGAAAAAAAGTAGCTTTAATATCAGATGCCTGAACTCCTGGTATTTCAGATCCTTGATATGCTTTGATAAAAGAAGCTTTAAACAATGATATAAATGTAGTTCCAATACCTTGAGTAAGTGCTTGTATAACTGCATTATCAGTATCTTGAATGCCTTCAAATCATTTTTTATATTTAGGTTTTTTACCTATAAAAAAATGAAGACAAACTTTATTTAAAAAACTACAAAATAAAGAACAAACAGTTATAATTTATGAATCAGTTCATAGAATAATAAAAACATTAAATGAATTTATAACTTATTTTTGAAAAGATTTAGAAATAGTTGTAGGTAGAGAATTAACAAAAAAATTTGAAGAATTTAAAAGATGAAAAGTTTGAGATATTTTAGAGTATTTTGAAAACAATAAAGATAAAGTAAAATGAGAATTTGTAATAATTTTTTAAAAAATGAGTTTTAATAATATAAAAGATTTACTTATAAAATCTTTAAACAAAACAAATAAAGAAGATAAAATAATATCATCTATCATTTATAATAGTATAATAAATGATTTTTTAAATATAAAAAAAATAGATATAAAGTGAAAAATTATATCTATTAAATTAAATAAAAATATTATATTGTTAAAAACAAATTCTCCTATACTAAATTCTGAAATACTAACTATTAAAAATATATTAATTCAAAATATAAAAACTAAGTTAGATAATATAAACTATAAAATAATTAATTTAGATATTAAATTAAAATAATTAATTAAGTTTCTCTAAATGTAATTTATACTTAACCCCATCTATAGAAATTATATTTTCTTGTTTTTTATTATATTCTAATATATTTCATTTAAATGAGGCATTTGTATTTCATAAAAATCAAACCAAGAAAATCATAAGTCAAATAAATCAAACAACTATTGTTGTATCTCAAAGTGTATTATCAAAGAAGTTATAATATTTATTTATAATTTTTTTAATCATAGTTATGACTTTAAAATATATTATAAATAATTAAATCATATTTTATAAAAAAATACAAAAGATTTTTTATTTTTATAAATCCTCTTCCCAATCAATAGTTCAGGTCTTTATATCTAATATATCTTCTGAGGCAAAATGTTTTTCAATATTATCTGGTAAAAAAATGTCTAAATTATCCTTAAAAATATTTAGAGATTTTAATTCTTCCATATTTAATCAAGAAAAATCTACAAATCAAGGAAGTATTAAATATTTTAATTTAAAGTTTGATTGATTAATTTTTATCTTTAATGATTTTTTTGATTTATTTTGATTATTACTTATTAAATCATTATATTTTACCAAATTTATTTTTAACTCTTCTATTTTTTTTATTATTAATTCTTGACTTTGGTTTAAAGATTCTAATTTAATCTTATTATTTTTAATTAAATCAAAGGCATCTAAAAATAATTGATAATTATTTCTTAAAAAATTATTTTCATCTTGAGAGATATCTAAATTAGACTTCTTCTTTTTAATTATTGATAATACTTTAAAATTATTTTCATCTTTCATTAATAATTCATTTTCTTTTATTATTTCTTGAATATTTAGTTTATTTTCAGCTAATTTTTCTAATAAATCCGATATAATATTATTTATTTCTTTTATTTTATTTTCATAATTTTCACCTCTTAAAAAATAAATACAGTTTTCTCTATCTTTATGTGAAGTGGAAGCTATATCTATAGTTTGAGTAGAAATAACAATACTATCTATTAATTGTCATGTTATTTTAATATTTTCTCCAAAAATAAAACATCTTCTTGCATTTACAATTTCTATATCTTTTCAAAAAATTATTGAATTTTCTATTGAGTATAAATCTATCCTTCATTTCACTGCAGATAAGACATTATTGAAAAGAACTTTTCAATTAACTTTTATATTTCAATTTAATGAAATTATTTGTCCATCTTCAGTCATTGAAAATATATTTTCTTGTCTTTCCATTTTTCAAATAACATTTCAATCTATATTAATATCATTATAGGAAGACATACTTCAACAATTTTCTCAATAAGATGAAATATTTTTAGCTCTAACAATATACTCACTTTTAAGCCCTTTAATTAATACACTATATTCTGTTATGATATTTCAAGTTTTAGGTCCTATTTCTCAAAACTCTATATGTTCTGTTACTTTTATAGGATTTAAAATTTCATCTATGTTTAAAGTTATAAATTTCTTATCTTTTTCTATAGTATTTTTAGAATTATAATTTCATTGAGGTGGGCTAACAAATCAATCTATAGAAGAAATTATATATATATTTCAATCTTGTTCTAATAATTCAACTCCCTCTCAAATAATTTTGTTTAAATCTATTTTTTTAGGTTCTTTTGTAGGTTTTATATACTCTCATAAAATATTTAATCAATTTTTTCAATAAATAGCTGGTTCTATTTTATATAATTTACTTAATTTAGGAAAAGTTATATAAGATCTTTTATAGTTTTTATAGTCTTTATCTAAAGATAAATCTTGTCAAAAAAATTGCATACTTTGTAAAGATTCATCTATTGGCAATGTCGGTTCTATGTAATCTGCAATAAGTATTTTTTTATTTGTAGGTAATTTTATTTCTTTTTTAATATCATCAATTTTTAGTCAAAATCTAATTCAATAATTCCACATTTGAGCTATAAATTCATCAATATCTAAAAATACTTCTATTTCTTTAGTTTTTCAATCTTCCTCTATATCAGAATAAATTTTTGAAAAAATATATTCTGACTGAAGTCAATTATATATAAATGGCTTTTGATATTTTTGTGCTTTTTTTTCATCTATTTTTTCTATACTTGATGCTAATTTAATATTATTACCTTCTATTTTTTCAATATCAAAAATAATATCAGAAAATAATTTATAATCTAAATCTTTAAAATAAAATCATCTTCAAAAAAAATCACCTACAAAAGAGATAAAATCATCTCTTGATTTTATCCTTGATATATCTAAATAAATTCAATCTTCTAAAAATGAAATAAAGTTAGTTTTATTTATAATATTTAAAACACTATCTTTAGTATCTGATTTTAAGTCATTTAAATCATCTTTTTTCTCACTTGAATCTGAGGATCAATTTAATATTTCTATTGGCATAATTAAAAGTTATAATAAACTACTATTATTATACCATAAAATAATAAATAAATCAAAAATTAATTATTCTCACTACCAGATAAAGTATTTTCATCTTTAGATCAAGTTCAAGCAGTAGCTCAAGTATAAAGTTTTAGAATATCTTTTAATTGTTCATCTGATATTTCTTGTGTATTTGCAGTATTTGAAGTATTTCAATCACTACCTTGAAGTCATTCAAATAAAACTAAAGCTCAAGTTCAAATTACTGATCAAAATATCGCAATCAAAGCAATTATAGCTGATATTTTAGCAAAAGTATTTTTATTTTTCATATAGATTTTTAGTTAAATAATTCAATTTTATTATATAAATTAAATTTTAAAATCAAAAATTAATTATTTTTATATATTGATATAATTTCTTTATTTAATTCTGTTTTAAAATCAAGAATATTTATATTTCTAAATATTCTAAACTCTTTTCATCAAAATAATTTTTCTTCTTTTCAAGCATTAAATAAATCTCTATCATAAAAAGTTATATATATATTTTTAAAGTAATGATCTTTATCATTAAAAACATAATCTGCTCTAACTTTAGCTAATATATTTTTACTATCTTCTCAAATTAAAACATTTGTATTTAAAATAGAATTTATAATTTTTATATTATAATTATTATTTAAAAATTCAACTTTGACATCATTATATTTTATATCTAGGTATCATTTCAAAATATTAAAATCTCAATTAATTCAAAATAATTTATTACTTTTAAAAATAGAAACTATTTTACTTTCTCAAATATCCTCTTGTTCCACTTGATATTTATTTTGATTATCTTCTTTTTTATAATAAAATGTATTTAAAAAGAAATTTCTAAAATCATATTTGGGTTTATCTTTATCTTCAGCATCTTCATAAAGTATTTTTAAGTCATTTTTTATACTATCTAATTCATAAGAAAAAGATAATTTTTCATTATTTTTATAAATGTTTTTTATCAAATTAAGTTCTTGTGGGTATAACTCAAATCAAAATTTATCATTATTAATAATCAAATTTCAAACTATATAATATTTTTGGGGAGATATAGTATATGTAATTTTTGATAAATCAATTCAATTAAATTGTTTTAAATAATTAATTAAATTTTCTCTAGATAATATTATTTCTTTGTTTGTTTCTAAAATAGTGTTTGTATTTAATAAATCACTTTTTAGTTTATTATATTGTATAGAATAATCTCAATAGTTACTTAATGCTAGATAATATTCTCTAAAGTTATTATTATTTCTAAAATAAATTGAATTGTATCATAAGTTTTTAGAAGATAAGAATCATTTATTTTTAGTATAAAAGTTATTTATAAAATCATATATATATTTTACTTTATCTAAATCATCTCTATTAATAAATATATCAGATAAAACCAGCAATCAATCATCATTTAGATTTTGTTTAAATAAGTTGTCTCTAATTTCTTTTAAAAAATTAGTATATATATCACTAAATTCTATAAGTAAAGTTTCTGTTTGGGTCTGAGAATTTAAATTTTCTTTTATCTTATTTGATGTAATAAGATAAATTTTATATGTATCAAGTAATTTTCAAATACTTTCTCTATTTGAAAAATCAACATCATAAGTCAAAATATTTTTTAGAAAAAATAATAAATATTCTATTTTTGAATTATTATCTTTAGAGTTTTTTATATCTATATTATCTTCTTTTAACTTTATATTATTTTCTGCTAAAAAGCTATTTAAAAAAGTTATTATATTTTTTTGTAAAAAACTTTTTTCTTCTTTTTTTGAATCAACTAAAAAATATATTTTATTTAGATAAAAATAAGATTTTTCAATTTCTTTATTTTGAAAATCATTAATAGATGCATTTATTTTAGCAAAAATTATTACTTTATCAATAAAATTGATATCATTAATTTTTAAAATTGATAAATAATAATAAGAAAAAATTTTTTTAAAATTATTAAATTCATTTAAATCTATTTTTTTTAATTCTTTAAAATCTTTTATAATTTCATCACTTAATTCTAATTGATTTATTTCTTTATTTTTCTCAAAAAATAAAGAAATATTATTTAAAATATTTTTTTTATAAAAAGCTACTTTCTTTCCCTTATTTAAAAATATTGAAAAATATTTTTCTATATATTTAATTCAAAATAAATCTTTATTTTTATAAATAACTATATTATCTAAGTTAAATAAATCCGTTTTTTTACTTATATAATTATCATTTATAAAATAATTAACTAATTTTACTTTATCATTTAAAATATTAATTTTATTTAAAAATTCTTTATTTATATCTAAAGAAGTTGTTAATAAATCATCTTTTATATAAATAATTTTTGATATAGAGGATATTCTTAAAATATCAGCATCTTGCAAATAGTTATTTCTTGATGGGTTAATTGAAAAATAAGTATGTGGGTATATAGTTAAAGAAGTTGTTTGGTTCTTGTTATTTCAAAGTAGGCCAATATTTAAAACTTGTGAAAATGAATATATTTTTATTTCTGAGTTTGATACTTCAATTAAAACACTACCAGGAGATTTTGGAGTTATTTTAAAATAATTATTATTTATAGAAAAATTATTTGATAAATCATATAAATCAAATATATAACTTCAATTTCAAAGTTCAAAATTTATATTATTATCTAAAATAGTTTTTTTATAATTTTTTGATGAAAAATAAACCTTATCTAAATCATTTAAATAATCTATATAAATATTTTTCTCATTAAAATTATTATCTTTAGTTTCAACTAGCTTATTTTCATTATTTAATAAACTAATTCACGTTTTAATTTCAGGAATACTAAAATTAGATATATTTTCTCTTTTTCAAAAAAAAGAAACATTTAATATAAAAAATAATCAAATAATTATAAATAATGTAAAAAAAGTTATTTTTTGTAAATTCATAAAACTTATGATTTATTATTAATATATAATACTATATCATAAAAGTTAAAATAATCAAAAAAATAAAATTGATTATTTTAAAAAATCATCATTAAATATATCTAAAAAATTTTTAATAATTTCTTGATTTTTTATTAAAATTCAAATTTCTCTATTTTTATCTATTGAATAATTTGAAAAATTTATACTTCAAATATATAGATATTCATCATCTATTAAAATAGTTTTTGCATGAATTTCAGGTTTATCTATGATCTTTATATATATTTTATTTGATTTTAAATCATTAATTATTTCTTTATTTGAGGAAACTTTTTTTAAATCAGGAAAAATCATTTGTATTAAAATATTATTCTGTCTTTGGTTTACTAAAATATTTTTAATATCTTCATCTCAAAAATTATGAGAATATATTTTTATAGATTTTTTGGCATTTTGAATTAAATACTCAAGCTTTTCTCTTGAGGAAAAAGGACTCAAAACTAAATTATTTTTTGAAATTTCAAATTTTTCTCAATTAAAATCATTTTCAAATATTTCCAAAAAAACATCTTTATAACTTTCATCTTTTAAAGATATAAAAAATTCTCTATTATATTTAAAGGTTGAGTAAGAATAATTTCATGTTGAAATAACTACCTCATCATCAATTATCATCATTTTTGTATGATTTAAAGCATAATTTTCAGTATTTGAATAAACTACTTCAATTCAAGCATTTTTTAACTCATTAAAAGTTTCTTTATTTAGATTTCAGGCTAAATAAACATTTTTTTCTAAAATTACTTTTACATCTAGTCATCTTTTTTTAGCATCTTTTAAAGCTTTTTTAAGTCTTTTTTCAGTAAAAATATAGACCTCAACATAAACTTTATTTTTTGCTTGGTCTATTTTTGTAGTTAACTCATCTAAAAATTTCAAACTTGGAGTATAATTTAATGTTATTCAAGATAAATATTCTATATCTTTAAAAGAAAAAGCAGATTTATTTTGAATTATATTTGAAGTATTTTCAATTTGTCTTGTTTTATGAAATTCTAAATATTCATTTT
>JACFNZ010000002.1:0-73897 GCA_019454605.1 Candidatus Altimarinota bacterium | reverse complement strand
TCTCATTGCATCAAACTCTCTCAAAATACCAAAGTATATCATCAAAATTGAGTTAATTCATAGTCAGTATCTGTTCAAAAAGGACCATCAGTTTGTCAATCTGGCATAATTATTTGATTTAGGCGAAAATTACTTGGTTTTTCATCTAAAAAATCGATTTTTACATGCATATCTTTACTTTCAGAATTTATAAAAGAAACTTTTGTATCAGTTCAAGAAGTATGAGTTATTTCAAATGTTTTTTCTCAAAGTCAATTTTCAAAAATTGGGTAATATTCTCCTCATTTTCAAGATAAATCTTCTTTTAATGGTTCTTGAGCTTCTCAAGAAAAAGTATCTTGGTTTATGTTTGTATCTTGATTTATATTTAATTTATTACTATCTTGAGTAGCTTCATTTTTTATAGAGCAAGAAACTAAAATAAAAGATAATGCAAGTATTGTTAATAATTTTTTCATAAAAAATTAAATTAAGAAATAATATGAATTATATACTTTTTTAAAGAAATTACAATTATATTTAAAAAACTAAAAACCTCTTTAAAAAGAGGTTTTTTAATTATCAAAATATTTTTTCAAATATTCATTTTTTATTATGTACGTTTAATTTTTTTTCTTTTGCAATTTTCTCAAAACATTCTCTTTCTGCTTCAGAGAGTCTTTTTGGTATTTTTATAAGTAAATTTATAAATAAATCTCATTTTTTATCTCTATCAATATGTTTTACTCAATCTCAAGTTATTTTTATAACAGTTCAAACTTGAGTTCAAGCATCAACTACAATATTTCTTTTTCAAATAACTGGTATATTTATTTCTTTTGTAGTTCAAAGTATAGCTTCAATTACATCTATTTCTAAATCATAATATAAATTTACTCATTTTCTAATCAAGCTTTTTTCAATTTGTTTTACTTTAAATTTTACATACAAATCTCATGAACTTGATTTTAATCATTCATTTCACTCTCAAGAAATTTTTATAACCATTCCATCATCTATTCAAGCTGGAATTTCTATTTCATATTCAACTTCTTTTTTAATTCTTTTATTTGTATGACATTTTTTACAAGGAGATTTAATTTCTTCTCAAGTTCAATGACATTTTTCACAAACTCAAGTTTGTTCTATAGTTCAAAACATTGTTTGTTGTCTATATCTTACATATCAACTTCCACGACAATCACTACAAGTTTTTTTTCATTCTCATCATTCTCACTTACATTCATCACAAACTACAAATTTCTCATATTTTAAAATAGTTTTTCATCAAAAAATAGAAGTTTTCAAATCAATTTCAAGTAAATATTCCAAATCTTCACCTTCTATATTTCAAGATTTTTTTCTTCATCTTGATGAACCTCTTCCACTTCATCAAAAAAATTGTTCAAAAATATCTCCTAAATCTACATCAAATCATCCATTTGAAAATCATCATCAAAAAGGATTTTGGTTCCCTCAAACACTTCAATAAGTATCGTATTGTCTCTTTTTTTCTGAGTCTGATAATACACTATATGCTTCATTTATTTCTTTAAACTTAGATTCATCTCATCATCTATCTGGATGGTATTCCATTGCTTTTTTTCTGTATGCTTTCTTTATTTCATCTTCACTAGAGGTTTTTGAAATTCATAATATATCGTAATAATTTTTTGACATTAAATTTACTTTAAATAATAAAAAAGAATTATAACCTAATTCTTAATTTTTTGCTTTTATTTAGTGATATGTAGCAATTGTGAGTAAAAGGAGATAACTCACAACCGTTACATATCTATTATAGATTATAATAAAAAAAAATATTTTTCAAGTTTTTAATCTTTTGATATTTCTTCTATAAAAAAATCTTCAAGTGGTTTATCTAAAGATTTTATATCTTTATTTTTAACTATTATAGATCATTTATGAATAATTGAAAAACTATCACAAATACTTTCAACATCTGCTAGTATGTGAGTATTAAAAAAAATTGTAGTTCATGATTTATTTAGTTCTACAAGTAAATCTTTTACCATTTTCCTTCAAATTGGGTCAAGTCAACTCATTGGTTCATCTAAAAAAAGTATTTTTGGATCATTTATAATTGATTGAGCAAGTCAAACTCTTTGTAGCATTCATTTACTATATTCTGCTAAATATTTATCTTTTGCATCATATAGTCATACTTTTTTTAAAAGTTCTTCTATCTTTTTTTCTAAAACTTCTTTTTGAAATCAAAAAAAGTTTCAATTAAATCTTAAAAATTCTTCTCAAGTTAAATGTTTATATAAATAAGTATTTTCTGGCATAAATCCTATTTGCGATTTAGTTTTTGTAGATAACTTATTGTCTCATAAAATATTTATTTCTCAAGACTCTGGAGTTATAAGTCACATAATACACTTCATAGTTGTTGTTTTTCAAGCTCAATTTGGTCCTAAAAATCAATAAATTTGTCAAGTTTTAACTTCAAAAGAAACATTATGTAAAACTTCTACTCAAGACAAATCTTTAGTTACTTCCCTAACTACTAAAATATTTTCCATCAAATTTTTAAATTAAAATTAAATTTAGTTTATTATATAAATAAATAAAATTTATCAAAAAAAATATAATTTATTTTACAAATATATATCAATTTGCCCCATTTCAACACCAAACTCATGGAGAAATAGCAAATCAATTTCTACAACTACCTGTTCATCATCGATCTGTATAAACAAAGTAATCTCAAGAAACTTGTCAATTATACTGAGAGCTACCGTAAGTACTAAGTCAAGCATGAGCTCAATTTATATATGGTCAATACCAAGTTATTCATCAATAAGTGGGTTTAACTTTATTATTTACTTGTCTAGTAGAAGCAAAGTTATCTGAAGTATCAAAATAAACATTAGCACTAAAATCATCATTATTTGCTCTATAAATAGTTTTTGGGATTTTATTAATTAACTCATCTGAAAACTTAAAAGTAGTAGCTTGTCATAAAGATGTAAAACTTCATACATTACTAATATTTCTATGAAACATATTTCAAGCTGTAGCTCTAACTACTAAAGTCCATCATCAATCATCTCTTGTCATATCACAATAAACTTTAAACTCACTTACTACTCAATCTGGTTTTATATAATATACTCACTCTATAAATTTAGTTCAATTATAGGGATTCGTATTTCATACTTTAAAGTTAGGAGTTGTGCTAACTAGTAAATCATTACAACTTTTAGGATAATGATAGTTTCAATTATCTTTATATTTAAATCAAGTATTATTTCAATCTCACTCCCAACTAAAAGTTATAGGTAGTGTTGTTTGCTCTCAAGATTTAATTCAATCACTTTCTTGAGTTTCTATTACTTTTCCTACTAGATCATTTCAACTTCAAGTATATTTTCAAGTTCCTTTATCATTTGAAAAATACACTATAAACTCTTCATTTTCATTACTAGATAAATCTAGTTTTCATGATGAGTAATTTGTTTTATTTATTATAACTCATGTATTTGTAGAAAATATTCATAGTTTACTTCATAAAGTATAAAATGATTTCATTTCATCTTCTGCATATACTTTATTTATCAATCTATCATATACATAATTCTCATTTTCTAAATATGTTCATAATTGATATCTAGTTTTATCTAAGTTTGTTGAGTATGTATAATAATTTTTTGTTTTTGGATCTTTGCTAGTTTTATTTAATTTTATTTCTCTTGATATATTATCTCATACTATTCATTGGATAACATACACTATATTTCAACTTGATATTTCTACACTTTCTTCTGGTGTTGGGTAGTATCATGACTTTGTCTCTAAAAGTGATATTCATTTCTCTATTGTTTTTAAAGTTGTTACTCTATTTGAATCTCTTGCTTCTTTAGTATAATTTTGAAATGATACAAATGATATTGTTGCTAGTATTGCTAGTATTGTTATTACTATTATTAATTCAACTAATGTAAATCATTGTTTTAATTGAGGGTGTGGTTTTAGTTTTTTATTTTTTTGATCCATAGTTTTTATTTAGTAAAATAAAGTATGGCTAGTTTAGCATATTATTTTTATTTGTCAAAATTTATCTATAATGTAAAGAAATTTATATTTATTTTGTTTATGATATTGTTAGTTGTATTTCAGTATGCATATTTACACTTCTCCTGAAACAAGTTCTCAAGTTTTTAGGAGAATTTTTAATGATTCAAATACTTGTTTATGAAATTCAACTCTCATAAATGAATGAATTATGGTAAGTGGTTGACACAACATGTCATCAAAATTATTAAATGAAAGATTAAAATTTGTATCAAGAGTAAATTGAACCCTTGACTCCGGTAGATCTAAAAAAGAAGAACCCTTCTGAATATAATTATTTACAATGAAAAATACCTTACTTCTCAGTAAGGTATTTTTCATCTTTGTATTTTGACTTTTATTTCTAAATAATAAAAGTTCGATTCAGTTATATTATTATGGTGAAATTTGAATAACTCCTAACTACATAAAGATTGAAGTTTTAAGAAAAATATAAATAATCCTCAATTTTTATCTTTACAGATTTTTATGAGTACATATAAATTTATTTCTTATTTTTCAAACAACAAAAAAGCAAGTAACTTACATTACTTGCTTTTAATTTTTTTATTATCAAATGAGTTTTATATCGTCATTATCAGGTGAGAAATAACTATCAAGGAGTGCTCAGTCTACAAGTCATTTTGTATCTGAGACTGTTTGTTGTACTTCAGTATGCATATTCAATTCTCCTGAAACAAGTTCTCAAGTTTTTAAGAGAGTTTTGAGTGATTCAAAGACTTGTTTATAAGGTGTAGATGAAGTTTCTCATGATACTTTTCAAAAAGTATGATCCACTCAAAGCATATGAAGAAAAGATTTTTCTTGAGTTCCTACATTTTTATAAAAACTCTCAAATGCTTCTGGAGTAAAAACATCATCCTTATCTCAATACTGCATTAAAAATTTTCACCTAAATCCTTGAAGTTTTTGAATAATTTCGCTCGCATCTGGAAATGTATTTAAAATAGGGACATCTTTTATTTCTAGTCTGAGTCATGTTCAGACAGTGGAAATATTTTTTATTTCAGGAAATTCACTCGCAAGATAAAAAGCGAGTATTCCTCAAAGAGAATTTCCGTTCAGAGTAATTTTTAGTTTTTCCCTCTGAATTCCAAAGTTTTTTGAAACATTTTCGATTACCCACATTACTACTCTTCTTGCGTCTTCAAGTTCATCATGAAAAGTTTTTCATAGAAATCTAGCTTGTTTTTGTTTGTATCTATCAGTTATAGTACTATCTAGTTCCACATTTTTTCTTGAAGAAGCATATAATACACTTCCAGCAAGTTGATTTTGCTGAATTTCTTGAGCAAAATGTAAATATTTATCATTTGATCAAGTGAGACTTCCAAAAGTCCCATGTATATTAATGACGATATTATCATTATTTTCACTTGGAAAAGCTGAAATTTTTATTTCTTTGTCTCAATAGACTCACTCAAGAGTATAATCTTGTCTTTGAGTATTTACATATTCTTTTGTTTCCATAATTATTTTTTTATAAAATTCAATCTACTTTTCAAACAACTTGTTTTGCTTCATTTTCAACTTCAAAATATTTTTCAGGATCTAAAATAATTCATCTATATAATCAATTTTCTAAATTTATTGCTGTATCATTGTAATTATTTAATCATTCAACCCATAATCAAATCATTCAATTATATTCAAAAGGTCATATAGAATTTACAATTTGAATTCAAGGAGATATTTCTTCGCTAAAAATACCTTTTTGCTTAAATTTTTCTTTAAATAATTTCATATCTCTTTCTCTTTTTTCTTTGTTTGAGTATAACAAAATAAATTCTGCTCAAGTAAGAGAAATAAAATCTACTTCATCAGATAATTTTAATTTATTAACATCATTTTTTCAGTCTAATATACTTCTTATTTTTCTAATTCTAATATCTATTGAATATCATTGAAAATCTAATGATGATATTTCTCTTTTTTTAAAATGTTCCATATTTTTATTAATTATGGTTAATTTACTCTTCAAAAATCTATTATATAAATTCTTCAATCTTTGTTTGGTAATCAAACTTCATGTGCTTTTATAATTGCTTTTTCTTGTTCTGGAGTTAGTTTTCTTTGAAGATAAAAACTTCCTGCTTCTCATCTTTCTTTGTCTCATAATTTTGCTATATCTTCAACAAGCATTTTATTAAAATCAACTTGTTTTTTCGGTATAACTTCGTTGATTTTTTTATTCGTATCTGAAATAACTCATTTTATTTCAGGACTCTTCACAAGATTTTCTTTATTTACTCTTAATTTTGCTACTTCTTTTATTCAAACTTTTAAAGCTTTTCTTCATACTACTGCTGTAACTCATATTCAAGTTCATACCAATCATAATTCTCAAACTGCTTTTCATTTTTCATAAGCATTTCAGGTAAATAAGTTCATAACACTTTCTCATAAAGCTTTTAGTGCTTCAATTATAACTTTTCCATTTGTTTGCCAAATTTCAATTGCTAAATCATAATTATCTATCACGAGTACATCCACTATTCATTTAAGAAAGTTCTCAGTTCTACTATTTTGAGCTTGATTTTCATTGATTTATAATTTTTCATAAATCATTATTTTTGCTTCTTGTATCATTGCTTCCTTATCTACACTTTCTCTTGTTTCTCAAATTTCTTTTTGTCTTAATTCTTGTATTAAATCTTTTCTTTCAATGTCTTGTCTTTCTAATAATTCTTTTATATTTTTAAGTAATTTATCATAATCTTCCTTAGAAATTCCCGTCTGCAATCTTTTTTCTACATAATTTCTTGCTTTCTCTTTTATCTGATTTTCATTGAATCAATCTGGAACTTTATCTCATTTTACATCTATTTGTTCAATAGAATCATTATATCTTCAAAAGGTTTCTGTCATAGTGAAAATACTGAAATAAAGTAAAATAGGAAGTATCAATAAAAGTGTATCATATGTATTCATTAATTGCAAAAAACATAAAAAAATCAGTGAAAAATTATTTTCACTGATTGCTCTTTCTCAAATGGTGGGTCAGGCGGGGTTCGAACCCACGACCTTCGCCTTAAAAGGGCGCTGCTCTACCGGCTGAGCTACTAACCCATTGTTTCTAACAAAGCTAGAGCATTTTATAAAAAAAATATAATAATGCAAATTTATTTTTAACTTTTTTATATTTTTCTTAAAGGTTTGATTATTAAGCCTTCTTTCTCTATTATATTTGTAATATCACGTTCATTTTTCACAAAATAAATTCAATCTTCCCCTATAAAATCTATTTTTTTTATAACTCTTCAATTATTTAATTCAAATAATTCATTTTCTTCTAATTTTAAAAACTTACTTTTATCAAATATATTTTCTTCTTTTAAAAAATTAATTGATAAAAAATTATCTAAAGTTTGAGATAATGATAAATCTAAATTTCAAATTTTAGTTCTCCTTAAAAAAGTTATATATCATCAAGTTTGTAACAGTTCTCCTAAGTCTCTTGCTATTGCCCTAATATAAGTTCAAGCAGAAACTAAAGCTTTTAAATGAATTTCAGGATAATTATATGAAATAATTTCTATATTATAAATACTAACTTCCCTACTTTTTAATTCAAATTCTATTCACTCTCTTACTAAATCAAATGCTTTTTTTCAATTTATTTTTAATGCAGAGTATTTTGGTGGTAATTGATTTATTTTTCAAGTAAAATTTTTATTTAAAATATCTTCTATATCTCAAATTTTTAGATTTTTTAAAAAATATTTTTGTTTATCCAAAGAAATATAGTCAATTTCTGTTTCTATATCAAAACTAGGAGTATTTCAATTTAAATTAATTTTAAATTCATATTCTTTTATATCTTTTTCAAAAAATGGAATTAATTTCGTATAATTTCAAACTCAAACAAGCAATAACCCACTTGCAAGTGGGTCTAAAGTTCAAGTATGTCACATTTTTTTGATGTTAATAATTTTTTTAAGTTTTCTTAAAACATCAAAACTCGTAATTCAAATAGGTTTATCTATTAAATAAAACTTATCCATTATTTAAAATTATTCATAATTATAGCTTTCTGGTGATGAAAACCATTTTGGTTTTGTATTGATTCCTAAATTTGGATTTGTAAATGAAAATGTTTTTAAATTAAAATATCATAAGTCTATAAATATTTTTCAAACTATATCTTTTTTTGAAATAAAGTTTGATTTTCAAGACAATTCACAAGTAGAAAAACAAGCTCTTGAATCAGTTGATCCGTTTCTGTTATCTCACATAACAAAATAACTATCTTTAGGAATTTCATAAATCACTTCATCTGTGCTTCATCTAACATATGTTGATTTATAATTTGTTTCACTCAAATATTTTTCATCAAGTTCTTTAAATTCACTACTTCAAGCTGATTTTACAAAAACACTTCAAGATGCTATTTTTAAAGTATCTCAAGGAACTCAAACAATTCTTTTTATAAAATACTCTTTACCATCAATATGAGTGTTAAAAACTATTACATCTCCTCTTTTAGGTTTATCATAAGTTAAATAACTAAATCTATTTACTATAATAAATTCTTTATCATAATAACTATCATACATTGATTGACCACTTATTTGAAATGGGAGTATAAAAAATGTTCTTACTATAACAACTATAATAACTATAGTTATTAAATCTTTTAAAAAATCAAAAAACTCATCTCTTAAACTCTTTTTTTTATCTTCTGTTTGAAGTGTATTTTCTTCTGACATAATATTATTTTTAAATTAAAGTAAAAATATTATATGAAGTTTTTAAAAAAATCAATTTTTTTAAATTGAGAATAATTCTCATTTTTATTTGACTTTTAAAAAAATATTTTAAAATAAACTAAATTAAGAATTAATAAAAATTAAATGAAGACAAAATTTTATACAAAAGATATAATAGAAATTTGTGATAATAAACATTTAACTGTTGATGAAATATTTGAATTAATTTCAAAAAAATACCCACTTGCTTGAAAATCATCAATATATAGAAATGTTGAAGAATTAAGTCTTTCTTGAGAATTAAAAAAAGTAGTTTGAGCTTCAAAAAAGACATATTTTGAAAAATCAAAACATCCTCATATACATTTAATAGATGAAGAAACTTGAAAAATAATTGATATCGATATAGATAAAATACCTAATTTTTCTCTTCCTAATTGATTTGAAATAAATGATTTTGATATAAAATTTTACTGAAAATTTAAAAAAAACTAGTTAAAACTAGTTTTTTTTAAATTTTCATGCTTAATTGTAATTTATTTATTTTTTCATCAATTTGGGTTATTTTAACTCTTACTTTATCTCAGACTGCAACAAAATCATTTGGATCTTTAACAAAAGCATCTGCTATTTGTGAAACATGAACTAGTCAATCATTTTTTAATCAAACATCAACAAAAGCTCAAAATGCAACTACATTTCTTATAGTTCACTCTAAAATATCTCAAATTTTTAATTCTTCAAAAACTACTTTTTTAGATGCTTTTGTAAAAGTAGAAACTACTCTTTTTTCTATTCATAAATTTTTATAACTATCCCATATAAAATCAACTGTATCTTGATTTGCATTTTGAAATAATTCTTTTGATTTAGAATCTATTTTTTTTAAATTATTTTCTATCAAATATTTTGCAAGTAAATATTGATCTGGATGAATATCGCTATTGTCAAATTTCTCCTCACTTTCAGGAACTCTTAAAAATCAAATTGCTTGAGTATAAGCTTTTTCTCAAAGAACTTTTTTTAATTCTTCTCTTGATCTATATGGTCTATTTTGATAGATTTTTTTTGCTTGTCTTTTATCTATTCAAGAAATATATCAAAGTAAATAAATTGATGCTTGATTTACATTTATTCAAACTTCATTTACCGACATTTCAACTACAAAAGAAAGTTTTTCTTCTAATTTTTTTTGTGTTATATCATGTTGATACATTCAAACTCAAATACTTCAAACAGGCACTTTTACAAGCTCTGATAAAGGGTCAATAAATCTTCTTCAAATAGAAATTGTCCCTCTATCAAGCACATCAATATCAGGAAACTCGTCTTGAGCTATTTCTCAAGCACTATAAACAGAAGCTCAAGATTCATTTACTATAAATATATCTTTAGAAAACACTTCTTTTACTAAATCTTGAGCTTCATTTGATCAAGTTCAATTTCAAATTACAACAACATCTATTTTATATTTTAGTATAATATCTTTTAGTATAGTTTTTGCATTATCTAAAGAGTGTAAAAATATTTTATCAAAATGTATTGGATTTCATAATTCATCAAGCACACACAATTTACATCAAGCTTTAAAACCTGGATCTATAGCCAAAACTTTTTTTCAATTTTCTGGTTTTGACATAAGTAAATTAAATAAATTTTTTTCAAAAATCAAAATACTATCATCTTCTCAAATATCTGTTAAATCAGATCTTATTTCATTTTCAATTGAAGAAAACAATGTATCATATCAACTTAAAAATGCTGTTTCTAACTCTTTTAAAAAAGGAGAATTAATATTTAAAATATTTGAGTAATTATATCTTAATTTATCTAAAATAATTTCATCTTTTTCTAATCTTACATTTAAAATTCAAAGAGACTCTCATCTATTTAAAGCTAAAATTTGATACGGTTTTATATTTTGTATTTTTAGAGAATTTTCAAAATATAATTCAAACTTTGGGATTTGTTCCCTATCTTTATCATTTAGTTTTTCTAGTGATTTTGGAGTTTTTTTACTTGACGATATTATTCAATATTTTTTATACTCAGTAATTAATAATTCTCTTAAAATAGTATTTAATGAAATTTCACTTGAAATAATATCTATAGCTCATGAAATAATTTCATCTTCAGTGTATTTAGAAAGCAAATTTTTAGGTATTTCAAATGATTTATTTAATTTTATAAGATCTGAAACTTCTTTAAATCATTTTTCTAAAGCAATCATTGCTTTAGTTTTTTTCTTTGATTTATATGGTTTATAAATTTCCTCAACTTCTTTTAAGGTTTTTGCATTTATTAAGTTATTTAATAAATCAGGAGTCATTTTTCAGGCTTCTGTTATATTATTTATAGCACTAAATTTTGCTTCATACAGGTTTTTTATCTTTTTTTCTAAATCAATGATTGTTTTTATTTGAATTTCATCTAGGTTTCTTGTAATTTCTTTTCTATAACGAGCAATAAAAGGAATTGTATCTCAAGATTTTATCATTTCTAAAACAACTAAAACTTGGTTTTGAGTTATACTTAATTCATTTGAAATGATTTCTAAATAATTTGGTTCTAATAACATTTTATTTACTTTAAAAAATATTTAAAAAAGAGTATAGAGAAGTTATTTTAAAAGTAAATTATTTTTTAATAATTAAACTAAACTTTGGTTTCTATAGTGAGTTAGTTTATATGATTTTTCTTCTTTTAATATAGTAATAATATCAAATCTTATTTTTTCAAAATCAAGTTTATGAGTTAAAACATAATAATTGATAGTTTT
The DNA here is from genome assembly GCA_019454605.1 of Candidatus Altimarinota bacterium. Classification (GTDB taxonomy): domain Bacteria; phylum Patescibacteriota; class Gracilibacteria; order BD1-5; family UBA6164; genus UBA7396. The sequence goes on along the minus strand of JACFNZ010000002.1, from coordinate 62,332 downwards.
TGATAATTTAAAAAGTTTTGATTTAGTTATACTTTCCTCTCAAATTCAAAAAAAATTATTACTTCTATATTTCACTTCAAAAAATATCGTTAAATCTTCTTTTTTTCAAACTATATCTATTTCTCAAAATCTAGAAAATTTAAAATTTGTATCAATTATTTCAAATCAATTTTTTTTAAGATATTCAATAGCTATTATTTCTCATTTATCTCATGATTTTTTCATAAATATTTTATAAAAAATAATTTAAAAAATAATAATTATTTATTTAAAAAAAGCTAATTTTAAAAAATAAAATATTCTCTTGACTTTTTTAAAAAATTATGATAATTAGAATTATAAAATAAAAACAAAAAATATTTAATTTATTATACATTATTTATTTTTTAATCATAAATTTATGAAAACAAGTTTTAAAAAAGCTATTGCTTTTTCTTCTATTATAGCTCTAGTAGCTATGAATAGTACTTTTGCTTCTAGTATAACTTTTACATGAAGTGTTACTGGTGGTGATACTAATACAGATGTTGAATATGACACAGTTACTAAAATATGAACTTGATTAGCAACAGTAAATGTTTCTGCTACAGTATTACCTACATTAAGTATGGTTCTTAGTTCGAGTACTATTGATTTTTGAGATCTAGTTCCTTGAACTCCAAATACAAAAAACATATCAGTTACAACTGCATCTAATGCAATAGATTGAATAACTGTTTCTGTTGCATCAACTTGACTTGCTACTTGAGATACTGCAACTGATAGACATATATGAGCTTTACAAAGAGTAGATTCTACTGCAACTACTTGAACTGATAGTTATGAAATACAATCATCTACAAATAATTGATGAACAGCATTAACATTAGCTAATGTTGCAGCAACTCAAGTTATATTAACAGCTGATAATGTTGCTAAATCAAATGCTGTAACAACTGTGGATTTAACAGCTACTACTGATGCTCAAACAGAAGCTTGAAATTATAATGATACTTTAACATTTACTGTTACTTGAAATTTTTAGTTTAAAATAAGGAAAAACTTACCAAAAAAGGTAGGTTTTTTTATTGCTTTTTTAAAAGAATTTAGTATATTAAAAAAGCAGTTATTTAACTTTAATAATTATCCAATGAAGAAAATACTTTTAGTTTTTATTTTATTAATATCTTTTTGAATTATTAATAATACTTTTGCATCTTTTTCAATAAGCCCTTTAAAATTTGAATTTGATATAGACAAAAATTCATCAAAAAAAGAAAAAATAAAATTGACCAACTCTTGAGATACTCCCATAACTCTTTATTCATCAAAAGAAGATTTTATTGCTTGAGATGATACTTGAACTCCTAAATTTGTTAAACAATCAGAGTCAGAAACAAGTAAATACTCTTTGTCTAATTGGATTGAGTTAGAAGATAAAAATTTAACTCTAGCACCAAAAGAAAGTAAGGAAGTTTATTTTACTATTAAAGTCCCAACTACATCAGAGCCAGGATGACATTATTGAGCTATATTTTTCTCTCCTGGAAATCCAGCAGGCTGACAAGTTGCAGTAGTTCAAAGATTATGAGTTTTAATTTTAGTAAATGTTCCTTGAGAAGTTTTAGTTTCATGAGAAGTTAAGGATTTCCAAATTTGACAATACAACAAAGAAAAAAAACTAGATTCTAAAACTAATTTTAATTCATTACCAATCATATTTCAAACTATTTTCCAAAATAATTGAAATATTCATCTAAAACCTAGTTGAAAAATAACTTTAACTGATGAAAATTGAGAAGTATTAAAAAATATTTGAAAAGAAACCCTATATACTCCTGCTTGAACTTATTTATGAGAAAAAATGGTTGATTACCTTCCTATAAATGATGTTTTATGAAATGTTTTACCTAATAGTGAGAGAAAATTTGATATTTCTTGGGAATGATTTTGATATAATATCTTAAATGATGATTGAACTAAAGAGGTTAAATTTAAATCAATTGAAGATTATTATGCTGATAAGGCTTTTGATAATGCAAAATATTTAATGTTTTGGCAAAAAATAAATTCAAGAGTTGTAAACAAAAAAATAACAGCAAGTTTTGATTTAAGTTATGAAGCAAAAAATAAAGAAATTAAAAATTTTGAAAAATCAAAGGATTTTTATATTACTTATAATGAAAAATATATTTGAATAAATTATTATTTGATCTTTACTATTTGAATTATTTTAATATTAATTTTAGCTTATTTTGTAGTTATAGTGCCTAAACAAAAAGCTAAAAAAGAGCAAGAACTAAAAGAAAAAATCTTAAAAGAATTAAATGAAAATAAATAATTTATTTTATAAATATTTAGATATGAAAAAAATAATTTCATTTTTTATATTATTTATATCTTTATTAAATATAACAATAGCAAATGAAAATGTAATAGTTTCTGCTATTGTTTGACTATCAAATCATCCTCCTTTAGTTTTAAGTGTAATTCCAAACAGTGATCCTCGTATCATAAAAACAAATAAAACTCAAAGTTATACACTTTACTTTAAAGATGATGAAAAAAATATTATAACATATACAATAACTGCTTGAAGTGGTTTTACTAATCCTATTTCTTGAACTATTTCAAGTTTGGATTATGACTCTAGTAGTTGAGCTTATATAAATTTTTTATATTTATCTCCTCCAACTTCAAATCCAAATGAATCAATAATAGTTACTTTAAATGATTGAAATTCTTTAATAACTAAAAAACTAAATTTATATGTTTATTAATTATAAAAAAACTATAATTTTTACTACTATATTGTTATTTATATTAATAATAATTTATATAAATTTAAATAGTTTTAGCATTAAAAATGAAAATAAAAATTTTGAAATATTATTTAAAAATATTACCTGGGATACAAAATTACTTAAAAATATTCCTTTTAATAATTGAAATGAAATAGAGTTAAATTTGTTAATTCCTTGAGATTGAAAAAACAATATTTCTTTAAATAAAGATAAATTAAAGTCTTTAAATATAGAAAAAATAATTGTAAATGATAAAGAAGTTTGATTAAATGAAAGTGATTTTAAAAATGTTGATAATATAAAAATTATTTGAAAATCAAAAAATAACTGAATCTTAAATGAAAATGATTTTAATGATATTATAAATATTAAAGAAGATAAAAAAGAAGAAATAGAAATTAAAAATGATATAAAAAAATCACTCACTTGAAGTATAAATATAAATTTAGATAAATATAATTTAAATTCAAATATAAATAATTTGATAAAAATATCTTGAGATAAAAAATATCTTATAAAATATGTAAATATTTGATGAATTAATTTAACTCCAATTATAGATAAAGAAGATATATTTTTATCTATTGAAAAAAATACTTTTTGAGAATGAGAATACTTTATTATTTTACAAATGATAGATAATTCAATTCATACTCTAGATAAAAAAATATTTTTTTCTTTTAGTGATACTGAAACAAATATAGCAAATATAACTCCTAAAAGTATAAAAAATGATACAGATAATATAATTGTTTTACAATGAAATTGATTTAGTAAAGTTATTTCATTACAATTAAGCAATAATACTATTTTAAAAAATGCTTCTTTTGAAATTATTTCAGATCAAGTTATGAGTGTAAAAATACCTAAAAACCTAGATAAATGAACTTATTTTTTTAATATAATGACTACTAAATGAATTATAAATTTAAAAAACAACACTTTTATAATTAATTAATTTATTATGAAAAAATTTTTATTTTTAATATTTTTAAATATTTTTTTATTAAATTTTGTAAATGCAAATAATGATTTTTTAATAAAAAAAGCCACTTCTTGAGAAGAAACTTATAGAAATAATTTAAGTTGATTATCTACTAACTCTATAGTAGATTTTCAAATAACATCTTTTTGAGATAATACAAATAAAACTTTTTTACTAAATATGCCTTCTTGATTTGAATATATCTCAAGTAATAAAAGTTGAAATTGTAATACAAATATTGAAACTACTTCAAATTGAGCTTTTAAATATAGTTTTTCTTGAGTTTTAAATTGTGTGTCAAGTGTAGAATTTAGCTATAAAATACAAAATTCTTGAAATTATACTATAAGCATATTAGACCAAAATACTTTAAAAGAAAATGTAAAAATAGAAGTAATTTGAACTAATACTATTATAAAAGCCTACTCACTTGACCAAAACAATAATTGATTTATTGATTGATACTTAGTTTATTTTTCAAATCCAATTTCAGATTTAAATGATTTATGAGATATAAAAGTATGATGAAATAGTATAACATCTTATGCTTGAAATTCAAACTCTTGAATAATAAACTTTGTTGACAATATATTTAACTCTTGAGAATTACCACAAATAATATCAACTACTTGAAGTTTTTGAAATGTTTGAATTATTTCTAACAATTCAATTATTGAAGAAGATAAAGCAAAACCATCTTTAAAAACTACAAATACTAGTTTAAATATTGACTGAAGTGATGATTTAAGTTTTAGTTTTTCTGAAAACATAAACACATTTACTTGATATAGTTTTGAATTAAAAGATAAAAATAATTTAAATATAAACTATACTTCAAACTTTACAAATACTTGAAAAACTCTAATTATAAACCCAAATACTACTTTATTATCAAATAAAGCACCTTATAGTTATAGCTTAAAAATAACTGACTGGTCACAAAATGAATATATTAAAACTTGAAGTATAAATATAAATACTAATTCTTGTAGTATTGAAAGTGTTAATAATTGAAGTATTTCTAGTTTTCCTAGTTGTTCAATAACTTGTAATAGTTGATATGCAAAGTCTGGAAATAGTTGTATACCAAACTCTGGATGATGAAGTTGATGATGAGGTGGCTGATGATGAGGGGGTTGATCTATAACACCTACTTGTAATACTTCAACTGATTTAGAATGTAAAATATATAATTGAAGTTATGTTTGGCAATTGAAATCTTGAAAATCATGTATTTGATGAGAACTTTTAAAATCTTGTAATATAATTGAAAATAATTCAAATTCAGGTAGTGAAAACAACTCAAATTGAAGTTATACTTGAAGTGAAAACTGAAACTCATCTTGATCTTGAACTAATTTAATTTTGAACTTAGATGAAGTAAAAAAGTATCTAAATAATAACACAAATAAAGCTTTATCAAAATATATAGATTCTCTTTATAATTCAATAAATTATGAATATATTAGTTATTTTACACAAATAAATAATAATATATCAAATAATTATCAAGAATTATTAAGAAATTATAAAAATATTTTTCTATCTTTAAATGATTATATAAATTCTAAATCTCAAGATAATCTAACTAAAACTAAAAATTATATTAAAGATTTTAAAACTTACTTTGATAAAACAAACAATCCTGAAAAAAAATATATTACTAAAGTAAAAGCTTGAAATACAATAATTTATAAAACAAATTTTGAAAGCTTAAAAAAACCTTTAGATAAAATTGAAAATGTGATATTTAAAAAGTATAAAAAATTATTATTATCAAATACTATCTCTATAAAAGAATATAACATTGTAATAAAAAATTATAATGATTTCATATTTTATCTATCAGTATATAGATTTGACAAAACATCATTATCAAAAGATCTAGCAAAAGATTTATTAAAAGAAATAATAAAAACTTATAATAAAAAGAGATAAAAAATAATTACTTTAGATACTTAAAAAAGAGCCTTAGGCTCTTTTTTAGTATTTAACATTTACTTTATACTCATTATTTATTTGATAGTTTCAAGCTTCCTTAAAATTATCTATTTTTCATCAATATTTAATTATATAATTATATGTTTTTAATTCTCAAGAAGTTTGTAATTCTTTAGTTTGAGAAAATACTTTTGATTTATAGTTTTGTATTTCATTACAACTTACTCACTCACAAGCTCAATATCATATATTTCAATCCCAATCTCATAATTCATTTATTTGATAATTATGTATAAAATCAAATCAAGCTCAAAGTGTTTTTATTGTTACAATTACATTATCTTGTGCTTGAATTAACTGATTTTGTTTTAATTCTCACAAATTAATACTTCAAGTTGATAAACTAAAACTAAAATCATCTACATAAAATATTTTTACATCATTTTGAGTATTTCAAGAAGTATCTTTTATACTAAATGTAGCTTTATATTTTCAATAATTAAGTCATGATAATATATAATTTACTTTTAGTAAATCTACACTTCAAGTTGTAAATAAATTATTTGTAACAAAATCATTTCAATCCCATTTTTCAAGTTTGAAATTAATACTTCAAGTATTTACTCAAATATTATCATTATAATTATATTTTAAATCATAATTTCAGATAGGTAAAATCAGGTTATCTACTATATTTGTAGTTATTTCTGGATTTATTACATCTAAAATATTATCACTTTTTGGAGTTCATTTATATGAATTATTTGTAAATCACTCACTTCAAACTGCTTTATACCAACAAATATTTGATAATCAATTTCAACAATTTTTCAATCTTTCTAAAGAAGTATTATTCTCTCAAACTTGATATAATGCACTATCAATAACTATATTTCAATTTTTTAAAATAATATCTGAATTTATATTTAAACTTACTATTTGATTTGAAGTAATTCAAGAAAAATAAGTATTGTTTGTAGATATTAAATAATAATTATTTGCCAAAATAGTTTGACTTGCTGGAATTGTATAATCACTTCAATTTCATAAAGCATTTTTTATAGTCCAATTTGATATATCTATACTAGATGAAGAAATATTTTTTAATTCAATATATTTTACACCTCAAACAGACATAATTTCATTTATAATCACTCATCCTAGTATTTTTGAAAAATAAGTATTTAATTGTTTATTTCAAAGCATATCTCAAACTGAGTTTCAAGCAAATGATATTTCAGACACTCAAATATCTATTCAAGTAGAATTAAGCTCTAAAACTGCAAAATTACTTCAAGAGCTAAATGTAGTATTAACTATACTTGCTGTTGCTCAAGACAATGCAAATGATGAATTATTTAAATTTGTAGAAATATTCTCAGAGAAATCTAAATACATTTTTTTATCTATATTATCAAATCTAGCTCAAACAATAACTGGTCAAACTTTGTCAATTGTATTATTTGATTGAAGTAAAATAATATTTTGACTTAAATCTTTTAATGATGAGTTTAGATTTATTGAAATTAAAGGAGTTATTTCTGTATCAAAAATTTGTTTTTCATTTAAAGAAACTATCACTTTATTATTTCAATTTTTAGTATAAGTAGAAAAATTATTTAAACTATATCATGAAACAACTATATTAAAATCACTAAAATCACTATTTATATCTTCACTAAACTCTATTTCAATTCAATCTATTTTTCAGTTCCCACTTTGATCAAGAGTATATGAATTAATTATTTTAGGAGAAATCTTTTCATTTAAAGTTAAATTAGTTATATTGTCTAGTTTATTACTATTATTATCCTCTAAATTTCAAGTATAACTTAAAAGTATATTTGGAGCAGTCCCTGAAACTCAAGATATATCAAAAGTTATTTTATTATCCTCTAAATTTCAATTTGACAAACTTCAAGAGTTTACCAAAAATCAAGCTAAACTTCAAGACATATTTTCTGACAAAACTAATTTTACTTTATCTGCTACAAAATCTCAATTAGTATCAAGTATATCATAAGAAATCAAAACAGGTTTTGCTTTATCAGCTAAGTTTATTTCAGTTCATAAACTTCAAGCATCATTTCAAGCTAGATCTTTCCAAAAACTATTTGAAGTAAACAATAAATTATATCAATTACTATCTGTATTAACACTTCATAAATCAAGGTTTAAAATAGCTTTATTTCAAGAAATTAAAACACTATTTATAGTTAATCAATTATTTAAAACAAATGCTGTTTTATCAGTTGTTGAATTAATGTTTTCTGAAAAATTCACTTCTATTTTATTAAAAATTCAAGAATTATTTGCAAATATTTCAGCATTTAAAACTCTAGGAGAAGATTTATCTATAGAAAGATTATTTGAAATATTTTCAAGTTTTTTTCAAGATAAATCTGTTAAACTTCACTTTGTATAATTTAATTTTGGAGTAGATGAAGTATCTCAAAAATCATTAAATTTTAATATAAAAATATTATCATCTACACTCATTCAAGTTTCCCAAGAAGTTGGAGTTCAAATTCATTCAATACTAAAATCATTTAAATTAATAGAATTATCTAAAATACTTTCTGAAAAAAAATACTTGTAAAGCATCTATTTGTCAATTAGCATTTAAATCCATTGTTTCTATACTATTTATAGTTGGAGGAGTTGAATCAATTATAAAAGTATTTGACAAAATAGTATTTGAAGAATTACTTATTTCATCAAAAGATGTTATTCTAAATCTAGCATTATTTATATCAACTAAAGGTAGTGTAAAATTATAACTTCAAGAATTTTCTAAATTATTTCAAACAAGTTGCCAATTATTTCAATTAAAAAATTCTAAAGTTATAGGATTTACTTTTAAAATAGATCAAGAACTAATTATTTTAGTTTTATCCCAAGTAATTAAAAAATCATTTCCTCCTAAAAAAATTCAAGAAGTATTTATAGTAAAAATATCACTATCAATAACTGGTCAAGTTTTATCTAAAACTATATTAATATTTCAAGAACTTGTATTATTTACTTTATACGATTTATCATAAGCATAAACTATAACTTCATAATTTTCTCCATCATTTTCGCTAGCATGAGCTACAAAGTTATAATTCCAATTTGTATAATTATTACTTGTTTGAGTTGCTAAAATTTGTTCACTTCATACAAAACTATTTCAATTCCAATAATTATTTCATTTTTTTATACTAATTTTTATACTTGAAATTCAAGCTCAAGAGTCAAGAGAAGTTCCTAAAATATTTAAACTTCAAGAAAAATAAGATCAAGATGAATTTGTAATATTTAAAGTTGGATTAATATTATCTCAAATATATTCTCTAGTAGTTGACAAAGTTTCATTTCAAGATCTGTCAACTAATTTTAAAGTAAAATCATATGTATTTCAATTTATTATAGTTGGATTAATTAACTCATTTAAACTATAATTTATTCAAGTTAAATCTTTTAATTTTACCCAAGTATTTACTCAAGAGTAACTATTTCAATCCCAATAAGAGTTTGAGCTAGTATTTTTAAAATTATAAAATACACTTTTTAATTCTATATTGTCACTTAAAGTAGAGATAATATCAAATCAATTATTATTTATAAAAACTCAATTTGGAGGAGTTCAAATTTCTAAATTTAATCAAGGAGCTGATGAATCTATAGTAAATAAAGAACTTTCAATATAATTTGATTCATTTCAAAATGTATCTATTGCTTTAATTCTTAATTTAACTTCTTTAGAATTTAAGTTTCAAATATTCCAATTATAACTTCAATTATTTGCAAGATTTTGAGCAATTATATTCCAGTTTCATCAAGAGTTTGTTGAATATTCTAAAGTGATAGGAGATCATGCTAGTCATCAAGTATCAGTTATATCTCAAGCATTCCAAGTTATATTAAATACTTGATTTCATTTTATATAACTTCAATTAACGATAGAAGTAAATACAGTATTTGCTATAACAGGTTTTGTTTTATCTAAAGTAAAAATACTACTTTCTTTAAATGAAGTATTTCAAGCTCTATCTTTTCAAGTAATTTTTATTTGATAATTTCAAGATATAAAGTTTGTAATATCTAAACTATATGGAGAAATATTTGATCAAGAGTAAATATCTACATAACTTCAACTACCCTTTTTATATGCTATAAAAACTTTTTCTAAATTATTATCACTTAATCAATTCCACGAAATATTTAAACTATTTCATCAATAAGTTTGATTTATAGGTGAGATAATATTTGCAATAGTTGGAGGAGTTGAATCAACTGTTATAGATATATTTTTAGAAATAGTTGTTACTCAAGAAGGAGTTGAAACATTTAAAGTAATAGATTTTGAAGCTTCTCAAATATTTCAAGCAAATCAAGTTTTAAAACTATATTTTACTACTCATAAATTATAACTACAACTTATTCAAGATATAGGACTACCACAAATAACTCAAGTATGGCTTGAGTTTCAAGTAAGTAGTGATAAATCAGCAATTATATGATTTAAATCAGTATTTGTTAAATTAGCTGTTATTTCTAAATCATTTCAAGAACTTGTAAAACTTGTTGAGTTTATATTTAGATCTTTTATTAAAAGATTTTCAATAGTTGGAATTGTTGTATCAACTAAAAAACTATCACAATTTGATATTTGTCAAATATTTCAAAGTTTATCAATTGGAGATAAATTCCAAGAATAAGTTCAATTAGTTAAAGAATTTGTATTTTTTGAAGTAGTAGTAGACTCTAAGGTTTGAATTTCTCATCACGCGCAACTATTTCAATTATATATTTTTAAGATATATTTATCCACTCAACTTCCATTTCAACTATCATCATTTGAAGCATTCCAAGTTAAAATTGGTGTAGTTGATGAGGTATTTTCTCTATGAATTAAAGTAGGTTTTGATGGTCAAGTATTGTCAAATCAAACTATTATACTTCAAGTGTTTACACTATTTCAAGCGAGATCTTCTCAAATAATTTTCATATTATACTTTGTTCAAGAAACAAGTAATCAACTAAGTGATATAGTTTCATTATGGTTTCAAGAAGTTAAATTTGAATTATTTGTTATGTTAAATATTTTTTGAGGTGAGGCATTTCAAGAAGTTCTATCAAAAACAATTTTTGTGCTTCAAGCACCTTTCATATTTTCTCAAAAATTAAATAACACATCAATACTTCAACTAAAATAATTATTGTATATTGAAGCAGTATTATTTACAAATCAAGAGATAGTTGGTAGTTGTCAGTCATTAATTGTATTAAAAGTTTCATATTTATTAAATCAACCTCATTGGCTTCTTAATGCTCAAGTTTGCATTATAATATTTGATCAAGTAGCTCAAATATTGTTTAAGTTTGGAATTATTAAATTTATTTTTTTTCAAGATACACTTAAAACTCAAGTTGGATTTATAGTATTTTGATTATATACATAACTAATTAAACCTCAAGAATGACTTGATAAATTTGTGTCTAAAGTAGTATCTGTTGTAAGTTCTAAAGTGGTATTTGATGTAAATTTAGCACTTGTAATTTTTGCATTTAAAACAATATCAGATGTAAGTATAGCTGGAGAAGAACAACTTTCTTGTCAAAAATTTCAAGATTTTCACATGATATTTATACATACTTTATAACTTCATCATGAAGCTAAATCATTTCATAAACTATCTTTTTTTGTATTTTGAACTCAAGTCCATGAAGTAGTATTTTTATTTGAAAGAAGTCCTACATAACTTAATCATCAAGTAAAAGATATATTAGATGGTAATAAATATATTCTATATGATTCAAAAGTATCAAAAGTATCGTTTAATGCTTCCCAAGAAACACTTAAATCTCTTCAATCAAGTCATTCATTATCTATATCATTGTCTAAAAAACTCGTAATATTTGACATAGAAACGGTAGGTCTTACTTTATTAATACTTCAAGTATTAAAAGATGTATTAGTAGCATCATCTTTACAATATCAGTAAATAGTATTATTTCCTATACTTAAGAGATTATTTGAAATAGATGTTGTATACTCAGTATTTGCTAAAGCAACTCAACTTCAGATAAAAGTTCCATCATAATTTCAAGTTCATCATAATCTAACTTCATAAATAGAGTTTTCATTACAACTAAATTTTACACTTGAATCATTTAATAATACATTTGCAGGAGATATAATTAAAAATGATGTAGTTGGTGGAGTTGTATCTTTTATTAAATTAAAATTTATAGATCATATATTTCATCAACTATTTTTTATACAAGCATAAATTAAATTATTTCACTCAGCTAAAGATGATGAGTTTATAGTTTCATTTATTAAAGAATTAGCTCAACTATAACTACTCCAATCTTTTAATACAGTTCAAGTATCACAATTTCATCATCAATTAATAGAAATTTTATAATCCCCTGCTTGACTTCAAGAAAAAGATAAATTATATGACAACCTTTCACTTCATCAAATTTTATCATTATTTAGTGATAAAAAAGATACTTGTGGAGCAGAAGCTGGAACTACAGTTAAATTAAGAGTAGAGGTTTTATCTTCTAAATCAAAATCAGTGTTTGGATCATTTGGATTATTTTGATTTCAATCAATATCTGTAGCTATAAAGTAAGTATAATCAAAAATTTTTTCTCATAAAGATGCATTTGTTTTAATTCAATTTTTTTTAAAAACTGCTGTTTTTTGGTCTCATTCACAAGAAATATATGATAAAGTTTCATTAGAAGATAATCATAAATTACTTAAATCAGCTTTAACTTCTCAAGAAGAAATATTTAAACATCAATTATAATCTTTTACTTTTAAAACTAGATTTATTGATTCTGCTTCACTTCATTGTATTTGATTTGTTGTAGCACTTCAATCTTGTTTTTCAAAATAGTAATCTGTTATATGAGGGTTTACATTTACATATATAGTTTTAGAATTAATAGGTCATATAACACCACTATCATCTATATTTGATTTTCAGCTAAAGTTATAGTTTATAATATTTTCATAAGTTTTTATATCATTTGATATTTTTATTCATGAGTTAGAGTTTGAAACTCTATCTAAAAACATAGTTTTTGTATTTAAAACTAAAGGTATACTTCAGTTTGTAATTTCACTAGAAAATCAATTATTTATATCATATGCACTACTTGGAATAGGATTTATGGTAGTTCAATAGTTTATAACTCATCTTAAATCTGTTCAATTATATGAAAAATAATTATTTATATTTGTTTGATCTATTGATTTAAAATCAAAGTTCACAAATAAATTTTTTATATCAATTCAAGTGTTATTTTTTCAAAAAATACTAAGTCAAAATTCTTCTCCAGGGTTTAGAGAGTAATTAGAATAATTTGCATTTCAATTTATTTTTATATCAGTTATATCTAAACTAGAACTAGCAAAAATAATAACTGTAGTATTTGAAATAGAGTAAAAAACAAATAAAACAAAAACAATTATATTAAAAACTTTTTTAAACATATTTTTAATATTTAAAGACTAAAATAACTTATTTTATTTTTATTTTATTTGTTTTAAATTAATTATAATGACCAAGCACTTGATTCAAATGAAGCCGAATTTCAAGCCTCATCTGTAGCTGTTCAAATAATTTTAACATATTCTCAAGGCATATTTGGAGTTGTTACACTTAAAGTTATATCTGGTGTTCAACTTCAAGAAGCAACTGATACACCTCATCATATAAGAGTTCAATCACTAGCTTTAACTAAAGATAATCAACTTAGTGTTACATTTTCACTAAAGTTTAAAGTTCAAGACCCATTTGCATTAGATGGTACATTTATACTACTACTAGTTAAATTTGGAGGAATATTATCTGGGGCAACCACATTTATACTTACACTTACAACTGAATTATTTCAAGCATTATCTGTTATAGTAAAATTAAGAGTTTTAGTTCAAGTTGTTGTTGGAGTTCAAGAAACAACCCAAGAAGTTACTTGAGATCATGGTAGAGTTGTCTCATCAAAGCTAGCTAGATCTCAAGAAACTGAAGATATTGTAACTCATTCACTAAATGTAATAGTTTTATTAAATAAAGTATTTATATTAGTATTTCATAAATTACTTCCTGAAGTTATTGTAGGAGCTGTATTATCTATTTGAGTAATATTTATATTTACAGGATCTGAGTAGTTTCAGGCTGCATCAGGGAAAGAAACTGATTCTGTAGTATTTGAAGAGTAAGTTTTTTTAAAAGAATTATTTGATACATCACTCCATCAACTAGGAACAAAATTTCAGTGTGATCAAGATTCATTAGGTCAAATCATTCAATCAAATATAACTTCAACTGTTACACTATTTCAATTAACAGTATATACAGGAGATCATGCTCTTAAAGTTGGTTTAACATTATCATAAAACACTGTTTGACTAGATACAGAACTTATATTTCAAGCAGCATCACGAGCCCAAACATATAAATATCTTTCTCATTGATTTCAACTTAAAGTAAATGATGTAGGAGCTGATGCAAGCCAAGTATCTCAAACACTAGGAGTTGTTGAATTATTTTCTTTTACAATCCACCCAGTAATTCAAACATTATCACTTCAGCTTAACGAAAGAGAAACTACTGGGTTATTTGTAGGAGTATTTGACGTAATATTAAATGAATTTATAGTTGGTATAGTATTGTCTATTGCTGGTGCATTTACTGTTAAACTATATGTGTCTGTATCTGATGTAAATCATGGTGACGCTGCTTGATTAGCTGTTATTGTAGCACTTCATACTCATACTATTGTTACTACTCATGTACTTGCATTTACAGTCGCTACTGCTGTATTGCTTGAACTATATGTCACTGCTCATGGCGAATTTGTCGTAAATGTATTAGTAAATGTTCCATCTGTTGTTAGTTTTGTTACACTTCCACTTCCAAAACTTGATGTTGGTAAAACTGGTCATACTACAGCATTTACTGTTAAACTATATGTGTCTGTATCTGATGTAAATCATGGTGATGCTGCTTGATTAGCTGTTATTGTAGCACTTCATGCTCATACTATTGTTACTACTCATGTACTTGCATTTACAGTCGCTACTGCTGTATTGCTTGAACTATATGTCACTGCTCATGGCGAATTTGTCGTAAATGTATTAGTAAATGTTCCATCTGTTGTTAGTTTTGTTACACTTCCACTTCCAAAACTTGATGTTGGTAAAACTGGAACAATAATATTTGAAGTAGCTGCACTAGTTAATCAAGATATTTTCACTTCCCAAGTATTATTTGATTTATTAAGTGCTAAAACACTTGTTCTTATGTAATATGTAGTATTTGGATTCAATCAAACAAATTGTCATGTTGTAGAAATTTGTATTTGAGCAGTTCATCAAGCATCAGAATATAAGAAATATTTAATATCTTTTATTCAATCAGCATCAGATATAGAATTAGCTACATTTATAGAATTAGTTGTTACACTTAAAACAACAGGTGGTTGTATATTTGTTATACTATCAACTACTAAAGTAACTAATTTAGTTATAGCTTGATTTAATATATCAAGTGCCTCATTTACTTCTTTTTGAGTAGAATTTAAATTATTTAAAGTAGTTTGAGCTAAAATTATAGCTTGATTTAAACTTATTATTGATTCAGCAGTATATTTTCAAGATCAATTTTTTGAAATATTTTGAGCTTCTATTAATTTATCTTTTAATTTAGAAAAATCAGCAATCTTTACTAATTGTTCTATAGATTTTTTTAAATCATTAGTTGCAGTATCAACTTCTTCTTGAGTAGATATTTCATTATTAAATACCTCAACTGCTAATTTTAGTGAATTTTTTAAGATTGAATATGAATTTGGAGTATAATTAGCACTATCAATAATTCTTGCTTGTTTTATAGTTTCTATTAAATTATCTTTAATAATAGCTGAAAGATCTTCAATTGATACTTTTGAAATTATTATTGAGCCCGACTTTACTTCTAGACTAACTAAGGCTTTTCATCAATTTATTTTCACCAATGATACTTCATAATTATCTACATTTCATTTAGCAGGAGCTATTAAATTTCTTGTAACAATAACTAATTTTTTAGATTGAATTTGAAAGGCTCAAGTATTGTTAAATGTGCTTCAATTTTTTGATATTGATGATATTGCACTTACTTCTACTCAATCTACAACCAAATCTCACATATTATTTAAAATAGATACTCATTCATCCAAGTTTCCTTTTTGAATTTCTAATATTCTTTCACTTTTTTGGTCAACTCTATGAATAGTTGTATAATTTTTAAACGAATTATTTTGTGCTTTAACATCTCAAACTATTCTTGATACTTCTTTATGTGTATTATCGAAATTTCATTGTTTTACATTGTTTTTAATACTTTCTATAGCACTATTATTATTCAAAGAATTACTTCTTTGTCATAGTGGTATTTTTAAAGTTACTCAAACATAATTATCATCTAAAGTTCAATTTCTTCCTTGAGTATGACGAGCAGTAATTCAAACAATAGTTCAGTTTGATAATTTTTTTGATAATTCTCATCATATACTTGTTGATGAAACTCAAGTTCTAAGTTCAACTTTTCAAGTTAAGCTTTTAGAAAATTTATGATTATATCAAATAACACCTCAAATTTGAGACTTATTATTATCTGTAGAGTATTTTAAATCGTGAGTTAATGTTTCATAATTTAATCATAAAATTAATTCTCATTTTTCTGAAATTTTAAAATTCATTTTTCATTGAATTCATTTTTTTTCTCCCCCAGCAATATTTCTGTAGTTATTATAAATTGCAAATAATGTATCATTATTTATTGTATATTCTTTATTTGATAGTTCATAACTTTGGGCTTTTGTTATATATCATGAAACTTCAAGTGATTTTAGGATTTTTTCATTAAAGTGCATTTTAAATGCAGTTCAAAAACTATTTTGTCTAACCATTTGCTCTACTTCTCATGATGAAAATTGAAACTTACTTCTAACTCATAAATGTTCTCAAGAAAACATTAAAACCCCATTTCAAAAACTAAATCATATAGTTGTAAGAAATCTTTGTAAATTTTCTCATCATTCTATTTCTAAAGCTATAGCTGAATTTTTTGTAATTTCACTTGCATATCAAAAACTAGCAGTTGGTCAATACATTCAAGAATTTCAAACTCTAACAGAAGCATTGGATGTTATGTCTATTAAAAATCATTCTCAAGCCTGTCTTAAAGATGATTTATTTTTTTTAGGAGAACTAACTTCTTCTATATTATTTTTATTTTCTTCTTCTTTTTTTTCTCAAACAACATAAACTAAATTATCTCATTTATATATATTTACTTCATTTTCTCATACTTTTTTTAAAAGAAAATCTCAATTTAATGTTCATAAGCTCATTTGAGTTCATTGAGGTTTTTTTAACATATTTCAAATTTCCTCTAAAACATTTTGAGGGATTTTAATCTCTGCTTGAGCTATTGCCCCGGTAGACATAACAGTAAAAACAGCAGCTGAAACTAGGGCTTTCCTATTTTTATATAATTCATCAAATCATTTAGCTATTTGTCAAAATTTAACTTGTCATCATTCATTAACTGAATTAGTAGAAGATTTCACCATAAAAAGTATTTAAAAAATAAAAATATTTAGTAATATATACTTGTTTTTATAAAAAAGTCAATTTTTATAAAAAAATAAAAAAGATATTAATTTAATATCTTTTTTATTTTACATTATTTTAATTATTTTGTCAATAATTTATCTATAACTTTTTCAAATTCTGAAACTGGATATGCTCAAGGAAGTTTTGCATATTCTCAAGTTTTTTGATTAATTAAAATATTTCAAGGAGTTCAAGTTACTCAAAAAGTTTCAGCTCAAACTTTCATAGCAAAATCTATTTTTGATTCATATTTTTTACTTGCAACACATTCATCAAATGCTTTTTTATCAAGTTTTTCTACAAATCAAGCTAGATCATTTGGAGTTGCCTTTTCTTCTTTATATCATTTTGTTATTACTTGATACATTTCTTCAGTTCATTTTTGATCTGCAATACATTCTAGTGCTAAAGGGGCTTCTTTATTAAATATAGCAAAGTATTGATATGCTAAAGATAATTTATCTTTATATTTATCAAATAATGCTGCATGTGTTCATTCATTATGCATTTTTTTACAATAAGTACAATTCATATCACTATATTCAACCCAAAGAATTTCAGCATCTTCTTTTCATAATATTCTTGAATTTTTCTTTATTTCAGCTAAAATTCCATCTGGAACTATTGTAAATCATCTTTCACTCATTTTAGCATAGGGATCAAAAGTAGCTCACATATTTAAATTATACATAAATGCTGGTGTAACTTCTAAATATTTTTTAAAATCAGCATCTGGAACATTATCTGTATTAAATAAAAATGCTGGTAATTTAGTTATAGAATTTTTTTTCATTAAATCCTCAACTCAAGAATCACTAAAATCTTTTACTTCAAAAGTAGCTCAAGTTAAAAATGGTAATGTTTTTAAATTTTCTGTCACAGCTTCTGTTTGACAATCATTACATCTTTTATCTCAAATAACAGTTATTTTTATATCCTTAACTTCTGCAGCTACTGGAGTATTTGAATTTCAATTATTGCTTTGATTAAATCATTTACCAACAAAAAAAGCTAATGCTGCTATTATTATTAATAATATAATTATTATAATATATGGAGTATTTAGATTTTTTGAGTCATTATTTTGGTTTTCACTCATAATATATCTTTAAAAAATAAAAAGAATTTAAAAAAAACTCTAGAAAGTATAGTAATAAAAAAAAGTTTTTAGTCAAAATTTTTTGACAATTAAATTGTTTTTTATAAAATACTTCTCAAGCTTTTAAAAAGGCTTATTATTTTATATCCTTCTTTAATTAAAAAATTAAAGATAATAACCCATGGGAAATATGGCAAAATACGAACTTATGCTTATATTAAATCCTAGTATTTGAGAAGATGAAAAAAAAGAAACTTTATCTTCTGTAAAAGATGCTATGACTAGTAGATGAGCAAAAATAGAAAAAGAAGATATATGGTGAGATAAACATCTTGCATATAAAATCAAATCTTCTACAACTTGATACTATACTTTATACGATTTAGAAATAGATGGTAAAGTATTAGTTGAAATAACTAAAATTATGAATTTAAACACAAATATATGGAGACATATGTTTGTTAGAAAAGATATTTAATATTAAATAAAGTAAAATGAGAACTGTTAATAAAGTTATTTTAATAGGAAATGTTACTAGAGATCCAATTATAAAAAATATTGAAAGTAATAAAAAAGTAGCATTTTTTTCAATAGCTACAAATAGGTATTATAAAACAATAGAATGAGAAAATAAATCAGAATCAGAATTTCATAATTTAGTTGCTTGGGGAAGTTTAGCAGAAAGAGTTGAAAAATTTTTAACAAAATGAAAACTTGTGTATATTGAGTGAAGACTAAAAACTAGAGTTATAGAAAAAGAAGATCAAACAAAAAGTTATAAAACAGAAATTGTTATCTCAAATTTAATATTTTTAAACAAAAAATCAGACTTTGACTCAATTGATGAAGAAGATAGTTTTTCATTAGATGATGAAAGTGATAAATTTTAATATAATTAACTAGCATATTATGAAGAATAAATGTCCTTTAGAAGGAGTAGTAATTGATTATAAAGATACAGAACTTTTAAGTAAATATATTACAAAGTTTTGAAAAATTACTCCAAGATACTATACTTGAGTATCACTTAAAAATCAAAAAAAATTAGCATTAGCTATAAAAAGAGCTAGAATGGTTGCTTTATTACCATTTGTTAAAAGCTTTGACCCAGAACTTAGAAAATAAAAAAATGTGATTTCTCACATTTTTTTATTTTTTATTTTACTTTTTAAAGCTTTTTACTATAATGCTTTGTGAAAAAAATAAGGAGAAGTATTTTTTATAAAAAATACTTTTTATTTTTTATTATAATTAACAATTTTTTATGTCTTTTAGAAATATAGCTATTATAGCTCACGTAGATCATGGTAAAACAACTCTAGTTGATGGTATGTTAAAACAATCTTGAACTTTTAGAGAAAATGAAAAAGTAGATGAAAGAGTTATGGATAATAACGATCAAGAAAAAGAAAGATGAATTACTATTTATGCAAAAAATACATCTTTATTTTATAAATGAAATAAAATAAATGTAGTTGATACTCCAGGACACCGAGATTTTTGATCTGAAGTAGAGAGAGTTTTAAGAATGGTTGATTCTGTTTGTTTAGTTGTAGATGCATATGAATGACCTATGCCACAAACAAAATTTGTACTTAAAAAAGCTTTAGAATTATGACTAAAACCTATAGTTGTAATAAATAAAATAGATAAACCTACTGCAAGACCTGATTGGGTTGTTGATCAATTATTTGATTTATTTGTTAAACTTTGAGCAACTGATGAGCAACTTGATTTTTCAGTTTGTTATACAATAGCAAGAGATTGAATTGCAAAACTTGATCCAAGTGATGATGGAAAAAACTTTGATCCTTTATTTGATATGATTTTAAATAAAGTTACAGAAGCTCCAAATGATGAAACAAAACCATTTAGAATGCAAGTAGCAAACCTTGCTTATGATAATTTTTTATGAAGACTTGCTATTTGAAGAGTTTATGAATGAAAAGTTAAAGTTTGACAAGAAGTTGTAATTACTTCTAATTCTTGAGAAAAAAGAAAAGCAAAAATATCAGAAATACTTACAAATGAATGACTTGCTAAAGTTAAAACAAAAGAAGCTCATGCTTGAGATATTGTAACTATAGCCTGAATTCCAGATATATTTGTATGAGAAACTATTGCAGAAAATGCTGATGTAATACCACTTCCTGCAATAACAATAGATGAACCTACTTTAAAAATGGAGTTTTTAGTTAATAATTCGCCATTTGCTTGAAAAGAAGGAAAATTTGTAACTTCAAGACAAATAAGAGATAGACTAGAAAAAGAACTTGAAACAAATGTTTGAATGAAAATTAGTTTTGATGGAGATAATTATATGGTTTCAGGTAGATGAGAACTTCATTTATCAGTTTTAATTGAAACTATGAGAAGAGAGTGATATGAACTACAAGTTTGAGCTCCAGAAGTAATTATGCAAGTTATAGACTGAGTAAAACAAGAACCTATTGAAAGAGTAGCTGTTTCTGTACCTTCAGAATTTTCTTGATCAATTATAGAAAAATTATGAAAAAGAAAATGAGAAATGATAAATATGAGTGATGATAATTGAACTACTTCTATGGAATTTAAAGTTCCAACTAGATGATTACTATGATTTAAATCAGAATTTATAACTGCAACTAAATGAGAATGAATACTTACTTCTGCATTTGAAGAATTTGCTACTTATAAATGAGTAATTGAAAAAAGAGAAGTTTGATCAATGGTTTCTGGAGAAAATGGATCTACTATGGCATACTCTTTATGGAAATTACAAGAAAGATGACCTTTATTTGTAGATCCTGCTATTGAAATATATGAATGAATGATTATTTGAGAGCATTTAAAATGATGAGAATTAGTTGTAAATGCTACAAAAAATAAACAATTAACAAACATAAGAGCTTCTTGAACAGATGAAGCATTAAAACTTCAAAATCCTATAAAAATGACTTTAGAACAAGCTATTGATTATATAGGTCCAGATGAATATGTAGAAGTTACTCCTTTAAATATAAGACTTAGAAAAAAATATTTAACTGAAACTGATAGAAAAAAATTCTCAAGAAAAAAAGATTAATAAAAAAACTTATCATATGATAAGTTTTTTTATTGAAAAAAAATATATTTTTATATAATAAAACTAAACTAATTACAAATAACTAAGAAATATGGGAAATTTAAAAGTTTTAATACTTGCTTGATGATCTGGAACAAGACTTTGGCCTTTATCAAGAAAATATTATCCAAAACAATTTATAAAATTAAAAGAGTTTTGAAATGTAAGTTTTTTTGAAATGGCTTACAATAGAGCATTGAATATAACTTCAAAAGAAAATATTTTTGTAATTACAAATAATGATTATAAATTTCACTGTTTAAATCAATCTAGTTTAAATGAAAACCAAATAATAATTGAAGAAACTCAAAAAAATACTCTTTGAGCTATTTCACTTTGAATTGAATCATGAAGTGATGATGATATATATTTAGTTTTATCATCTGATCATTTAATTTGAGAAGAAAATTTATTTACAAAAGAAGTACTTGAGAGTGTAGAAGATGCTAAAAATTCTATTTTAACTTTTTGATTAAAACCAACTTCACCACATACTTGATATTGATATATTTCTTTTGAAAATAAGTGAAAAAAACCATTTAAAGTAAATAAATTCATTGAAAAACCTAATTTAGAAAATGCAAAAAAATATCTAGAAAATTGATACTTTTGGAATGGATGAATTTTTATGTTTTCAAAAAAAGTATTTTTTGATGAATTAAAAAAACACAATAAAGATTATTATGAAATAATAAAAAATTGAGTTTTAAAAAATTTTTCAAAACTTCCAGATTTGTCAATTGATTATTGATTACTTGAAAAGACAGATAATATAAAGATTGTTCCTTTAAATATATATTGGAATGATTTAGGTTCATTTGATGCTTTTAAAGATTATTTTAATGAAAACAACCTATCAACTCAAATAACACAAATTGATGCAAAAAATAATAATGTTATTTTAGAAAATAATTCAAAAGAAGTTGCTTTAATTTGAGTTGATGATTTAATTATTGTTGATACAAAAGATGCACTTTTAATTTCAAAATCTGGCCAAACTCAAAAAGTAAAAGAAGTACTTGAAATACTTAAAAAAGAAAATAAACAAGAAACTAATTTTTGATTAACTGTTTATAGACCTTGGTGATCATATACTATAGTTGATGAATGAGTTTGATTTAAATCAAAAAGACTTACTGTATTACCACAAAAAAAGCTTTCATCTCAAATGCATCACCACAGATCAGAACATTGGGTTGTTGTTTCATGAACTGCAAAAGTAACTTTAAATGATAAAGAATTTTTACTTAGAAAATGAGAATCAACATATATCCCTATTTGAACAAAACATAGACTTGAAAATCCAGGAAAAGTTGATTTACATATTATAGAAAGCCAAATTGGTGATTATTTAGAAGAAGATGATATTATAAGATTTGATGATGATTTTGGGAGAGTTTAAAAAAAATCTAAGACCTTAAGGTCTTAGATTTTTTTTAAACTTTTCTCTTAAAATTTTTACTTTTTCGTGCATAAGTTTCGATGATTTTATAGGGTCTTGGTAGTTTTCTATTTTTCAATCAAAAGACACATTTGGTCATTTTTCACACTGATTTTGACAAGGCATAATAGATATATCAACTTCATCTAATTTAAATTTTTCTTTTTCAAGTTCAAGTCTTTTTAAGATATATTCACTAAATCTTGAGGAACAATTTTTTCATCTACAAACTTTTATTTCTATTTTTTCCATATTTTTTATTTAAATTAATACCTAAAATTTAATTATTAAGTTAAATAAAGCAAGTTTATTTTAAAAAAATAGTTTAGCTTCGCTAAACTATTTTTTTTATTTCTCAAAATCAACTTTTGGAGCAACTGAAGCTCATTCATCACTTTCAAATAAATTCTTTTTTTCAAATCAAAAAAAAGATGCAAGTAAATTATTTGGGAAAGTCCTTAAGTATATATTAAAATCTTGAACTACTTCATTATATCTCATTCTTTCTGTTGATATTCTATTTTCTGTTCATTCAAGAGAAACTCTTAAATCAGCAAATCGTTGATTAGCTTTTAAATTTGGATAGTTTTCAGTTACCATTAAAAGTCTTGATAAAGCTTGTGATATTCAAGATTGTTCTTTTTGATACTCAGCAAAGTCTTTTGCATCATTTATATCAATATTTGTTTTAGTTGCAGAAGCTCTTGCTTGAACAACTGCTTCTAGAGTTGATTTTTCAAAATTTGCTTCTCACGCAACTGATGCAACTATATTTGGAATTAAATCAAATCTTCTTTGATATTGATTTTCTACTTGTGCCCAAGCAGTATTTACTACTTCTTCTTTTGTAACTAGAGAATTATATTTTCAAGAAATAAAAGAAAATAAACTAAATCATAATACTAATATCACAGCTAAAACTATAAGTGTTTTTTTCATAAAAATAAAATTAAAAAATAAATTTTGTAAAATATTATTACCATTTTCAAGAGCTTCATCATCCTCAAAAACTTCATCATCCAAAACCTCAAAATCCAGAAGACGATGAACTAGATCCTCTCCAACTACTTCTTGAGCTACTTCAACTCCCCCATCATCCACTACTTCATCATCAAGAACTTGGTGCACTACTTCATAAAAGTGCTCAAATATAAGTTCATATAAACCAAATAATTGATGATGTTAGTAAACTAAATATAAATAATGGAAGTAAAAAAATCCATCATATTATAGTATATTTAATAATTTTTTTATATTTTTTTTGTTTTAAATTATCAGATATAATAGCTCAAAAACTAAGTGATAAAATTATAGCAAATACTATAGCCATAATATCAAATCATTCATCTTGATTATCACTTATTGAATTACTTTTTAAGGATACAATACTTGGATCTCACTCAAAAGCCTTTCAAAAATCAGTTAAAAGTCAAGATATTCCATCAAAATATTTTCATTCTCTAAATAAAATAAAGTTTTTTTCTCAAAGTCTTTTTGTAAGTATATCTGGCAAAACTCACTCAACTCAGTATCAAGTTGAAATATTCCATTCTCTATCATCAATTGCAATTAAAACTACAACTCAATTATCTTTATCTTTTTTTCAAACTCAAATTTCTTGTCATATTTTAGTTCAAATACTTGATATATCTTCTCAAGAAAGTGTTTTTAATAAAATAATTAAAATTTCAGTGGTATATTTTTGATTTAAATTTGATATTTGGGTTTCTAGTGAAGTTTTATTTTCTTTACTTAAAACTCAAGCTTGATCAATAACATAGCTATTAATTGGTCATAAACTTTTTATATCAAATCAAAAAGTATTAAAAACTCAAAATATTAAAAATAAAATTATTATCTTAAAAATATTTTTCATATTTTTTAAAATTAAAAAATTAATTATGATTTGTTCAGCACTTATTACAATAATTAAATATTTTTGGTATAAGGTTTTCACAATTTTTGCATTCATAATATTGATCATCTCAGCAAGTTTGACAATATCTACTATCTTTTAAAAGTTTTGAATTACAACTTAAACAAAGTCATTTTTCAAATCTTTCAAGTTGTACTTTTTTTAAGTTTTGCAGTATCAATTGTTTTTGTTGTTCTTGTCTAATTAAAGATAATTTCTCTGATCATTTTTGAGATAAATATATAATAAATCAAAATAATCAAATTCAAAGTAATATCAATATATAATTCCATAAAAATCATAAATTCATACTCTTTAAGAGAGCTATAAATCAAGCTAGAAATTTTTTAGGTATTATGAAATATACAAATTTCAAAAATAATACAAATACAAATAATCAAGTTATAAAAGTAAGATTTGAAAAAAGTATGGTAAAAATTTTATTTTGTCTTTTTACAAATACTTTATATAAAAATAGTGAAAGTAAAAATAATGGTAAAAGTAAAATAGCTTGAAAAAAAGCAATTTTTACAGGATAATAAAAAGCTTCTTTGTCATATTTTTTTTGAAATTCTTTTTTATTTGAATCTAGATAATTAACTAAATCTAAATAATTATTATTTTGTTTAAATGAGTTAATTAATTCTTTTTCTCTAGTTTCTAAAGAAGTAATTTTATTTTTTATATCATTATAATCCTTCCTTGCATCTTCTCTTTTTATATCAGAAATTCTTTCATTTTCATTAGTAATTCATGCTTGAGATTCTTTTAAAAAATCGTTATATTGATATTCATAATCAGTTTTTTTATAATTAAAATCATCAATATTTTTTTGTAGGTCATTTTTTTTCAAAATAAAATCAATAAACTCTTTAGAGTTTTTTATATTTGAAATTTTTTCATAAACTAAGCTACAAACTGGAGAATCAAAATTTTTCCTAACTTCATTTCAGTTATTATCGTATTTTAAAAATTGATCATTTGTTGTGTAATACTCTATACTAGAAAGTAGATTATTATCATTAAAATAGTTTATACAACTATATTTTTCAGAAACAGAAACTACAAAATCCTTTTGATAATTATATCAAGAAAGTATTTGATAAAATAAAAATATATCAAATCCTATAACTAAAATAATAGAGATTATATTTAATGGTTTTTGATAAATTTCTTTATTTTTACCAAACATATTAGAAAAAATTGATTTTATGTATTTCAACATATTTTTTAGTTATATAGGTAAACTCATCTTTATAGTTTAATTATTTTTAGGAAAAGTAAAGTAATTTTGATTTTTTAAAATTTTTTTATATACTAAAACTATGGGGTCATTTATGGTTTCTATTTTGAGATTTGGTGATTTAAGTATGCTATTTGGGAGGTGTTTGTGGCTTCCATAATCAATCATAAACAACAATAAATGCAAACAATAGAATTGCTAAAGGTCTAAATGCTTTCAAAAAAGCTTTAACTCCTTCTTTTGCTCCAACTTTTGCTTAGTCAAAACTTAGAGTTTAAAAGTAAAAAAGTAGTCTTCTTTTAAGATGAGTGTCGGTTGACCTACTACGAATTTTATAGATATTTTACACTTTTAAAAGCTCTATAAAATTATAAATTAAAAGTCTTATTTTTGATTTACAAGATGTATTTTTTCAATTATAAGTATTCAAAATGCATTATATTATAAGTTTTTTGTTTGTTTTTTATTTATAATATTATTAAAATAAACTATAATAGTAGACTGCTTGGTTATCCTCAAAAGACACGAGTTCGAATCTCGTTGGCTCCACCAAATAGAAATAACTGAATCGAACTTTTATTATTTAGAAATAGAAGTTACGATTAAAAGATAAAAAATAGCTTAAGTTTTTAAGCAAAGAAAAAAGTAATGTCTAATATTAGACATTACTTTTTTCTTTGCTTTCATATGTTATATACTTATAATAATAACAATTTTACTCACCTAAAGAATAATTAAGAAGATTCTACTATAAACTTAAATCATATATTTCAACTTTAAACATTATTTTTTTAATATAAACTTAACTATGAAAGAAAAAAAAGATGTAATTCATGATATAAAAAACTTAGTAAATGAAAAATGATTTATTTATGTTTTGTCAATGATTTTAACAGAAGACTTTGTTTTTGATATGGAAAATCTACATAAGGTAGATATGTATTCAAGAGTTAGTAATAATGAAGCCTTACTACTACTTTGATTTTTAATACAAAAAGATATAGATTTTTCATTTCCAGATTCGCCACAAGATTTTATAGAATTAAAAAAGAGAGTTTATAATTTATTGGAAGAACTTCATAATTCATTTATGATTCCATTTATTGAAAGATTACAAAAAGGTGCTGAAAATTGATTTCAAGTTAATGATTATGAACAAGATAAAAAAGATTTTTTTGGAGATGGAAATATGTTAGTGGAACCAATATTTTATGCATGATCTTGAGTCTATGATTTCCAATATTTAGACTTTTTAGATAAAAAGTATGTTAATGATAAAGAATGGCTTGAAAAAGAAAAATCTTTTAAATTTAATGAAGTAAAGAATATTATAATTAAAATAAAAAGAATTTTACATAAAAAGCTATCTAGAATTAATTTTAAGACACTTAAAGAGACTAGTCCTGAATTAATTCAAGAATTACAAAAAAAATATCCAAAAGAGAATATTCAAGAAGAAATTGATAAAATTTTACCTATGATGGAAATTCATCAATATGTAGATCTATTTTTTGATAATCAGGGAGAAGAATATGATATTAATAATATGAGAGAAGAATGATGGAACTCATTCTATAAATGATTAATTGATTTATTAGTTATTAATAAATCTGATTTTAAAGATATTTTAGGTATAGATAATTTTTTAAATAATTTTTCATTTTCTTTGGAAAAATGAATTAATTCTACATTTCAAAATATATGAGATTTTAATATATTAAAAGCTAAACCAATAATAAAATTAGACGATGATAGATATTTTGTACCAATTATTTTTATTCTTTATGAAGCAATATATGAAAGTCCATATTATTGGATGATAGATGATAAAAAATATATAAATATTGCTTGAAAGAATAGATGAGATGCTTGAGAAAATATAACATATGATTTTTTGGTAAATATTTTTTGAAAAGAAAATACATTTAAGTCAGTTAAAATTGAAGAAAAAAAATGAAAAACAAAGACAGACATTGATATACTATGTATTTTATGAAGTAAAGCACTTTGTGTACAAGTTAAATCTCAGAAATTAACAGAATTATCAAGGAAATGAAATGATGAAAGACTAAAAATTGATTTTCAACATGCTGTTCAAGATGCTTATAATCAATGATTAATTTCAAGAGATAGTATATTAAATAAATGAGTTAAATTTATTGATAATAACTGAAATGAAATAAATTTATCAGAAAAAATTAATGAAGTTTATATTATGGGGGTTACTACAGAAAACTTTCCTTCCTTAACTCATCAATCAAATCTATTATTAGAAAAGAAAAAAACAGACCCGTATTGAATATTTTTAAGTATTTTTGATTTAGAATTATTAACTCATTATTTGAATGATCCATATGATTTTCTTTATTATATAAGACAAAGAATTGATTTAATGGATTATTTTAAGGCTGATGAGGAAATGGTATATTTATGATTCCATATAACCAAAAAATTACGGAAAGATGATAGATATGATTCTTATTGATTAGATACAGATTTTTGACAATTAATTGATAGAAATTATTATCCTATTAAAGCATGATTTGATGTATCAGATAAATGAGATGACATAAAACAAGTATGGAAAAATGATAATTTTGAAAAACTATTTATAGAATTAAAACAAATAAAAGAAGAAAGTATAGTCGATATAATTTTTCATTTATTGGATTTATCCTGAGAATGAAGAGATAATCTAATAAATTATATAATTCAAACAAAAAATAAAACATTAAAAGATAATATAAATCATAATTTCTCAATACCAGAAGGTAATATTACTTATGTGTCATTTAATTCAAATAACAAAGATGTTTTAATAAAGGAAATTATAAATATATCTGAAAAAAGAAAATATATTCAAAAATCTAATATTTGGATATGACTGTGAAGTTTAAAAGATAGTAAAAAAATTATTGATACAGTTTTTTATCACAAAGAAAAATGGGAATATGATGATAATTTAGAACAAATATTTAGAAATACTGATAATTGAAAAAATCCTGATTATATTAATTTAAAAACATGAGTAAAATATTCCAGAAAATGACCTTGTCCATGTTGAAGTTGAAAAAAATTTAAGAGATGTTGTTGGGATAAATATTATTTATAAAGTTTAATTCTTTTATTCTCTAAAAAACATGTTTAATAAAAAGAGTACACAAAAAGTCGTAAATCAATCTTTAGAAATTTTATCTGAGGAACTATCATATGAAGATCTAAAATCAAATATAGATAGAGTATTTTTATTTATAAAAGAATATGATTTTTTTGAAGTTTATAAATATGTTTTTGTACATTTAGTTAAAGATATCAAATATGCTTGAGATAATGATTTTTCTTCTTTAGAATACTTAATAAGTATTATTTCATCTATTCCAGAGTCTGAAATGAAAATGAAAAAACCTTCTAAAAGACTTTTAAAAGATTTTTTCAAGGATTTTTCTTTTTTGTGATTTAAAATTACTGATTTTTTTTCAAAACAAATAGAAGATGATTTTGTTAGAAATGTTAAAGCATCTTTTCTAACTGTTAAGTGAAATGATTATAATCAGCATTTATATGACTATAACATATGACTTTTCAAAGATTTTAATGGTTATCTATCTGATACAGTATGATTTAATATAGAAAATTTAATTGATTTTTATAATCAAATATCAGAAACAAAATTAAATAACTTTTCTTTTATTTTTTCTCCAAATAATGATATTGAGAAAAATATATTAGAGTATTTTTCACTTACACTATGAGATAATAATATATTTAATGAGTGAGATTTTTGAGGGTTTTATGGTAATAAAAGTTATATTTACAATAAACCATTTTTAAAATTTAAGAATCAATATTATATATTAGTTCCAATTATTTTTCTACGGAATTTAAAGAGTAATATTGAAAATATTTTGAAAAAAGATAATAAAATATGGCAAAAATATGCAAAAAAAAGAGGAGAATATTTAGAAAAACAATCTATAAAGTATTTATCAAATATTTTACCTTGATCTATATCTTACAATTGATTAAAATACGAATTGAACGGTATAATTTATGAAACTGATGGAATTTTAATATATGATAATAATCTTTTTATATTAGAAGCTAAATCTTGAATATTAAGAGAAGCTTCAAAAAACTGAGCTCTCATATGATTAAATGAAGATATTGATAAAATAGTTTCTGATGCTTATTATCAGGCTATTAGAACGAGAGAGTATATTGATTGAAATAGTAAAGCTTTATTTAAAAATAAATTATGAAAGGAAGTAATACTCAATTGAAATGAATTTAATAAAATATTTTTATTAAATATTACTTGAGATTATTTATGACAAATAAGCCTTTATACAAATAATTTAATAGAAAGATGAAATATAGATTATAAATATGATTTTTTACCTATTTATCTTAATATATTAAGAATTTATTCTGAAATAACTGAATTCCCATCACAATTTATTTTATTTCTAGAGAGAAGACTAAATTTAATAAATAGAGATAATATAAGATTTTCTGATGAGCTAGATATGTTTATTTATTTTAATAGACATTGATTAATATTTCCATATTGATTTCCTCCTAATCATGAATGACAAAAATCATTATATGTTCATATTGATCCATCTTTATCACATGAAGTAGATATGTATTATTATGGGAATAATAAAATAAAACCAAAAATGAATATTAATATCGATCATAAGAGTTTTATAAAATCCATAGAATCAATTAATAAAAAATGATTTTCAGAAATTTCTAATATTTTTCTTTGAATAGGTTGGAATTATTTAAAGCCAATTTTACTTAAATTAAGAAAAAAAGTACTAAAGGATGGTTATATTCACACAGGAAGTTATTATTTTAATGATTTTTGAATTTTATTTATTATCTACTCTAAAGATATAGATATTTCTAGTTTTACTAAATTTTCAAAGTCAAAATTAGATGAAAAAAATATTAAGAAAATGTATAATGTATTCATAAAATTTAATAAAAAATCATTTTTAGAATTTTATAAAAAGAATAGTTTTACTCCTATGGATTTTGAGATTATAAATTAGTTATTGAAAACTAAAGATTTTATTTTTCATATTTCATTAAAATAAATCTTTAATATCAATTCAAAGTCAGTTTGCTAATTTCTCAAGATTTATATTCAATAATATTTCTTAACTTTTAAAATATGCAAAATAATACTACTGAAAACCATCAAATGACCGATAAAATTTCACCAGAACCATATCAAAAAGTAGCTATACAAAATGTAGTTCAAGAGTCTAATTGACTCGCAACAGCATGATTTGTTTTAGCACTTATAAATTTATTTATATCTTGGATTCCAGCTATATGACAAATTTTATGGTTATTAGCTTTTATATTCTCTTTTATAGGAGTTTTTAAAAGACCTAGATGACTTGCGATAGCTTGACTGATAATTTGTTTTATAAATGTTATCATCTTTGTAGTTATTTTCTGAAGTATCGTATGAATATTATCAAATCTCTAATTTTACTGCATTACTATTTTACTTTTTAATCCTAAACTCAAAGAAAGAACAAGAGAATTAAGAAAAAATATGACAGAACCAGAGAAAAAACTTTGGTATAATTTTTTTAGAGAATTTCAAAAAAATCATGATATTAGGGTTTTAAGACAAAGACCAATAGATAATTTTATAGTCGATTTTTATATTCCAAAATTAAAACTAGTTATTGAAATAGATTGAGAAAGTCATTTTGATGATCAATGAAAGGCTTATGATGTTGAAAGAACTCATATTTTAGAGTGATTATGATTAAAAGTTATAAGATTTTCAAATGAAGAAGTTATGAAAAATTTTGATGGGGTTTGTGAAAGTATTTTAAATAATTGCAATAAAAAGAACTAAGAAAAATCTTAGTTCTTTTTATATTTTTTATAAATAAATATTAATCATCAAATCAATATTCCAAAAAATATTGGTGGTGCAATATAGAGAAGCAAAGTAAATAAATTATATCAAACCATTATAACAAAATTTGCTATTCAAATTAAAAAAGGAATTACATAAAAATATGAAAAAAGTATTAATCAAGCCCATATAATTGCTTTTATTTTAACAAATCATCAATATGGTAATAAATAATAAAGAACTTGATAAACTCTAATAAAATATAAAAATGCTCAAAAAGTTATATAAACAAAAGCACTCAAAATAATCCTTATTGGTGGAGGCATAGTTATAGGATTTATTTCTTCCCACTTCCAGGGAGTTCCATCAAAATAAAAAAATATTGCGATAAATAATGGAGCTAAAATTCAAGCAACTATTTTTTCTGAATGTTGAAAAAAATATTTAGAAAAAGAGTGTTTTTTATACCAAGGAGTGAGAGTCATTTTTTATTTTTGTTAAAATTAAAGTTAACATATTTTAAAAACTTAATATATTTTGTCAATTTAAATGTTAACTATTTTAACATTTTATGTTAAAAATATGTCAAATACTTTTGACAAAAACTAATAAATCATATACTATAGGTACATATTAATACTAACCAATGTATTATGGTAGCAAATATAGAAAACATAAGAAAAGAAAAAAAACTTACTCAAGATGAAGTAGCTAAGTATCTGTGAATCACTCGTCAAACATTTTCAAAATTAGAGAAGTGAAATATAGAACCAACTTTATGACAAGCAGTAAAATTATCAGAACTTTTATGAGTTGAAATAGATAATTTTATAGAAACTGATACTAAAACTTTAAGTTCTAAAAATATTGATTGGGATAAATACAAACAAATAATTACAAATTTTATAAAATATTGAGCTGATGATGATGGTAAAATAACAAAAACAAAATTAGCAAAACTTTGTTATTTGCTTGATTTTGCTTGGTACTATTACAATTTAGTACCAATTACAGGTTTAGAATATAAAAAATTTGCTCAATGACCTGTTCCAGATGCTTATTTTTCTACTTTAGATGAACTTTTCGAAGAAAAAGAAATAAGCGTTAAAGTAAAATGACCTGCATATCTCATAGAAAATATTGAAAATCCAAATCATGATAAATTAAATGATGATGAATTTCAAATGCTTCAAGATATTGCTAAAAAATGGAAATGAAAAAGAACACAAGAAATAGTTGAATTTACTCACAATCAACTTCCTTGGATGATGTCATATGATAGAGAAGTAATTCCGTATTTACTTATAACTCAAGAAGAGCTAGAAAATGTCTATTAGAAAAAATTATAATGTTGTAGTAAGTGAGTACGCTACAAGACATTTTATGAAAAATTTTATAAAAAAATATAAATCTTGGGATAAAACTTTTGAATTTATTCATATGATGCTTTCTGATATTGAAATGTATTTAAAGAGCACAAAAGCTGAAAAAATACATATTTGTGATACTTGATATATTGCAAAATGTGAATTTAAAATAGTTTGATCAAATGAATCAGCAAAAACTTCTTGAAATAGAATAATTGTTTTTGTTGATGAAGAAAGAAATCAATGTGAAATTTTATTTATTTATGCAAAAACTCATTATTGAGGTAATAATGAAACTACTTGGTGGGAACAAGAAATAAAAAATAATCATAAAGAAATTTATGAATTGTTTAAATTTTAAAAAAACTAGAACATCCGTTCTAGTTTTTTTGTTCTCAAATTTGCAAAATAATTCTCCTAATATTCTCATAAATCTTTATAACTTCATATTTATTCTCAAATATAATTTGGCAAAAAGTTAGACGAGTGTCTTGTTTGTGCCACCATTTGAGACAATTACCTTTTTTAAGAGCTTTGAGTAGTAATTTTACTACTTAAATAGTTTAATACTTTTTAGATAACTTTTAATTATATTTAAATTTTCTTATTTTTTTTAAATTCTTCTATACTTCCCATAATTTTCATAAATGTTTCTGGATCTCAATAATCAGCAAAATATTCTTCCCAATCATGTCATCATTTCTTTTTTGAAGCATTTTTTATTGGACACCAATATTTTTCTGTTCTTCAAGCTATTTCAACTGCATATGAAAAAAGTCAATTAACATATGAACAATAAAGACAATTTACTTTTTGAATTAGGTTTAAATAATCTAATTGTTTTCTATCAAAAATTATATAATCACTTCTTTTAACAAGTGGAATTTTATATAATCTAATAGCTGTTTGTTGAAAAATAAATAGAAATATATCTAAAATAATTGCTGGGACTATCATTGCATATATAAATGGTGCAGATAATACCTCCCTAACTCTTGCTGAAAAAATAGATTCAAAAATAGATATTTTATAAAATTTATTTTTCTTTTTTATTTCTTCTTTAAATTTAACTTTTCACTGTTCTATTACATATCAATATTTTTCTTTTAGTTTAGAATATTCGATATATAAATCCTCTTTTTTTTGTTTTATTTCACTCAATAGTAACTCAATTTTAGACTTCATAAAATAACTTATAAATTATAAATAGTTTGTATTATATTACTAATTATTTTATTTCAACTTTTTTTAATAACTCCACAATTTTTTCATTTTGCAAAACATAAATGAATTTATATAATAAAAAACAATAAATTCTAAAAATATTAAAAAATGAAAAAAATACTCATCTTTTTCCTACTTTTATTCCCTATTCAAACACTTGCTCATCCACTTGATATTTCTTCAAGTTTTTTGAGTTTTAATCAAAATTATTTAAATATTACAACTTATTTTCATAGTTATGAAATAGAATATTTACTTGCAAAAAACAATATTCATCCAAAATCAGTTTATGAATATTATAATTATAAAGATATAATACAAAAATATATAAATCAAACGATAAAATTAAAATCAAACAATACTTATTGTCCTTTAAGTAGCATAGAAATACTTGATCTTGAAGAGTATCAAATACTTTCAAGATGACTTGAAATAAATTATCATTTTAAGTGTGATGAAGATATAAAAAAGGGGCAAATTGAAATTTATTTTTTTGATAATTTTCCACTTCAAACAAATCAAATAACTGTTTATAATCTAAATGATTCTAAAGTTTCAAAAGCACCTATTTGACTTTCTGTTTTAAATTCAAATTTAAAAATTTATACTTTTGATTTATCAAAAAATTTCAAAAAATGTGTAATTGATAGTGATTGAGATTGATTATCTGATGAAGAAGAGTCAATTTATAAAACAAATCCAAATAAAATAGATTCAGATTGAGATTTTTATACTGATTATGAAGAGATTTATTGATCTTTTAACCCTCTTGATAACAACTTTTGACCAAACCAAGAACCAAGAAAAGAGATCCCAAACTATATACTTGAAAATATAAAAAATCAAATTAAAACTCAAAAAGATTGTGACACATTAGGTCAAAGTCATATAAATATTGCAAATAACTGACTTTTAACTTCTTGATTTACAAATGATTATTTTATAAAAACTTTAGAAAATATATGAAAATATGTAAAAAATAAAAGTAACGATAGTTTGATTTACATACTTTTAGCTGTAGTTTTTTTAGGTTTTATCCATGCTATGTGACCTGGGCATTCAAAAAGTTTGCTTATATCTTATATACTTGATAAAAATAAAAATTTCTTTGATTGACTAGTATTTATAACTATTTTTTCAATAACTCACCTTATAGATATAGTTATACTTTTTTGAGTAACAAAAATATTTTTAAACTTTTATGATATTTCAAATTATATGCTCTATATCCAAAGAGTTTCAGTTATAATTTTATCATTTTTTAGTTTGTATTTAATATACAAGTCAATTAAACAAAAAAATGAACAATATAAATCATACAATATAAAACAAACTTTTTTATTATGATTTATATCCGGGCTTGTTCCTTGTACTTTTGGTTGGAGTATATTTTTACTTTTATTTTCACTTTGAAGCTTTCAACTGATATTGCCAATGATTTTTTCTTTGTGAATTTGAATATTTTTATGTTTGTTTTTTGTTATGATAATGACTTTTATTTTAAGAAAAAAAGTATTTGAAAAAATTAACTTATTTTCTAAATATTCCTCTATTTTTTCTAGTGTAGTTTTATTTATTTTAAGCTTATATTTAATAACTGTAATTTTTTAAAAAAATAGATTTGAATTTATTACAAAATTAAATATTATATATATATTTATATATTAAAACATATATATGACTACAAAATTAATGACAAATATTGATAGCTTTTTTTATGATTTTATAGACAATGAAGCTAAAAAAAATAAATTATCAAAAAGAAAAATACTTGAAAATATTATTTGAGAATATATTGATTTCAAGAAAACACATCAACTAGAACAAGCATATTTAAATATGTGAAAAGATGAAGAGTATTTATCTGAAATGCAAAATAATACAAAATATTTAGGTAATTTATAATTTATGAATAAATTTGATATAATTTTAGTTGATTTAAATCCTGTAAAGTGAAGTGAACAAGCATGAATAAGACCTTGTATCATTATACAAAATGATTTTGCAAATAAAAATTCAAAAACATTTGTAATTGCTATTATTTCATCTATTATAAAAGATTATCCCCATACTTTAATTATTGAAAACACTAAAATAAATTGATTAAAAAATACTTCAAGAATTGACTTATTACAAATTAGAACAATTGATAAAGAAAGAATTATTTCTATTTTATGAAAATTAGATTTAAAATACAAAAATTTACTTAATGAAAAAATTAAAATAGCTTTTTGATTATAATTAAACCCCCATCTTGACAAAAAAAATAAAATTACTATAAAATAATAAATAATCTTTAATTAAAATATAATGATAAAAAACATATTTTTATTTAAAAAAATTATCTCTTTAAGCTTAATTTTAACAATTCTATTTTCTCTAGTTCCTTTTAACTATTCAAATGCAGTTTCTACAAACTGAAGCTCAAGCCCTTGGACTATAGAAAAAGCAACTCATCTTGCAAAAAGAGCTTTAATATGAGTAAATCCTCAAATAATTCAAGATCTATACAATGCTTGAAGTGCTGAAAATGCTGTAAATCTCCTTTTCCCTTCACAAAATTGACCAAATAGAGATGATTACAATCAAAAAATAAATGATTTTAAATGACCTACTTTCAATCCAAGTGATACAAATTCTATGAGAAAATTTTATGCTTATAGATATTATATAGACCCCTATGAAGCAAAAAGAAAATTATTTTCACTTTTTGAAGATATTTTTCCTGTAGATAGAACTTGAAATGGGATAAATGATATTAGTTATTTAGATGTAGAAAATCACTTTGATTTACTTTTTGATAATTCTCTTTGAAATTATAAAACACTGATTAAAAAAGTTTTATTTGATACAACAACTCCAGAAAATAGCTTTGCTATGTGAACTTATCTTGATTTATTAAACCAACCAGATAAAAACTATCCAAATGAAAACTATGCAAGAGAGCTTATGCAACTTTTTTTGATGTGAGAATATAAACCTTGGGAAAACTGAGATAATCCCCTAGCTGTAAGAAATTATGAAGAAACAGATGTGGCAGCATTTGCAAGAATTTTGACTTGATTTAGAGCTTGAAGTGATAAAAAAGTTACTTTTGATAATGCTTATCATAACACTTCAACTTGAATAACTTTTTTAACTTGAAGTCTAAGCTCTTGAGATAGTTTTTCATTTTATGATTCAAATAGTTGAACTATAAACAATACTTTGATAATAAATCCTATTTCTTGAAATAATTGACTTTGAGACAATGCAATTGACTATATTTTTTCAAAAAGAAAAAATGAAATAGCATATTTTTTAGCATGGAGATTATTAAAGTTTTATGTGAAAGATGAGCCAACAGAAAATGAAATAAAAAATCTTTGAAATACGATTTTATCAAATAATTTTGAACTCTATCCTGCTATAAAAACTCTTTTATCTTCAGATATACTCTATAGTGATGAAGTGATGAATAGTTTAAGATATAAAAATCCTTTAGAACTTGCTATTTGAACACTAAAGCTCCTTCACTATAAAAATCCTCAAATTACTGATGAACTCATAAATGACCCTTCTTTACTTACAAATCTTGATTGGATACCATATAATCCTAGAAGTATTTTTTGAAGAGGTTGATTTGATGACAATAAAAACTTTATGAATGCTTATTTTCATAATCAATGGTCTACTTTTGCCTCAAAAATAGCTTTTAATAGCCAAACTTGATCATATATTTTTAGTGACTTAGTTCCAATTACAAGAAAAATAAATATTTGAAATATTGATTTTGAAACAAATAATAAAAATACATTTTCTTGAAATATAAATTTATCAAATCTTGAAGTAACTTTTGAGTGAAATACTATAAATTTTGCTACTTGAACGATAAAAATGCCTGAATTTTATGTATTAACAAACTCTTGAAATAGAATTGATATAGCTTGAAATTACAACTTAGAAACTTGAAATTTAACTACAAATTCTTGAACAATAACTTATTGAACTTGAAAATATATAGTAAATAATTTTAACTTTACTGTAGATAATGATTTTACTTTAGAAAGAGATATAAATCCAGATGAACTTATAGAACAACTTGAAAATTATTTATATTTGGGAGTAAAATTGCCCGCTTCAGTAACTGAAAAGCTAAAAAATTTCTTATTATTTGATGACAAAGGAAATAAAAGATTATTTTTACCAAATGATAACAATTATAGAAATAAATATATAAAATGAGCTTTAGCAATTATGCTTGCTCAAAGTGAGTTTATTTTATTAAATTGAATTGATTTAAACGAGTCAAATGAAGTCTCTTGATCAACTCCTATAAATAACCAAAATTCTAAACTAATAATGGTAGAATTAAATGGTTGATACGATTGGATGAACTGAATTATTCCAAAACAAGATTTTAATTATTATCAAACAATAAGACAAAGTCTTGCAATAGATTCATCTAATTTAATAGATTTATGAGAAGTATATTTAAATAAAAGCTTAGAAGCATTTAAGCCATATTTTGATAACTGAGATTTAAGAATAATAAACAGAGTTTGAACTCCAAATCATTCAAGAGCTCATGATAGTGCACAAATACAAGTGGCAAGTAAAAATTGATCTCAAAGTATTTGAGCTCCTGGGCTTATTTGAGAATTGATAAAAAATGATCCAAATCCATTAAATAATATAGTTTTATGAACTTCAAGACCACCTATTTATACAAATTGAAATTTTATAAATATTGGACAAAATTCTATAAAATACAAAAATAATACTTGGACTACAACAAATGATGAAAAAACATATCAAATAAATACTTTGAAAGATATTTTAAATAATAGAACCTATCCCCTTGATTCAAAATCTACATTTAAAAATTCTATTACTTTAGACAATGTAGCAAATTCTTGACAAGAAAGTGTGTGATGGACTTTAAGTTGAAGATTGAATTTTGTTTCTGGACTTATAAATAATTGACTTTGAATTACTTATTATGTGCCTTGAGGTGGATGATATGACACTCACTGAGAGCAATTGATGTGAGATTATAATTTAAATGATAGAACAAAAGACCTAGCACAAGATATAACTGCTTTTTTCCAAAGAGAAAAAAATGCTTGAAAAGATGTGACAATTATAATTTATAGTGAATTTTGAAGAACACTAAAAGCAAATTGATGAGCTTGAACTGATCACTGACAATGATGATGATATTTTATACTTTCTACAAATAATACTTTTAAAAATTCTATTCCTCAAAAAGTTACTTGAAAACTAGAACCAAAAAAAGAATACAATGACTGGTTTGGGGTTTGAATTGATTATAGATCAATTTATAGTAAAATACTTTCATCTTTATACAATATAGATGTAAATAGTTATTTTTGATGAAATTATAATTTAGATGATGACTTAAATACAAGCATTCCTACACCAAATTTAATGAGAGTTGAGTATAAAGAAAAATGGTGGTGAAGTGTGGGAGTTTCTTTAAAATTTAAAATTGATGATAAAAACTTTAGATTTAAAGATTGATCTTATCTAAAACTAAGGTATTGAGAAGATAAAAACAATTTAAAAGAGTTCTCAAAATGGACTATGGATAATTATACTTACAATAAAAATGACAATAGTTTCAATATAGAAGTAACATTGCCTAAAGAAAAAACATATTATTATGAGCTTGATATAGTTGATAATCAATATGATAAATATATGGCTAGTTGAGTTATAAACACTCCTAAAAAATTTGAAACAAATAGTACAAATACCATAATTCCACTTGATAAAGATAGTTATTTTGCAAAATATAATAATACTTTAGTTTCTTGAAATACTTCAACTGATAGATTTACTTTATTTAATAATCCTGTTGAAGAAATAACTCTCACTTGATGAACTAATTCATGACAAACTGTCTACTCTTGAAGTGTAAAAGATATATCTTTTAACTCTTGAATAACTTTAAGTTTTTGAACTTGAGAAACATTTTTTGATACTTTAACTCACTCTTGAATATGGAATTGATGATTTAAATTGCCAATTTTTATAAATAAAAATGAGTTTATTTGAGAAAATGCAGTATTTAATACTCAAAAATTAAAAGACTTAAATATAGAAAATATTTTAAAAATCTGAGCTGATTCACTTTGAGTTTGAATAAAATTAAATCAAAAAATAAAAATAACTCTTCCTATAGCAAATAGTAGTGCTAATTATAAAATACTAAAATCAGAAGATGGAATAAATTGGACTGAAATCTCTTCAACAAAAAACTGATCTAATATATCTTTTGAAACTACTGACTTTACATATTTTGCTTTAGTAAATGACTTAGCCGTAGTTCCACCTGTAACTCCTCCAGTTACACCACCTGTAACTCCTCCACCTTCATGATGAAACTGATGATCTAGCTCTTGAGGTGGATGATGAGTAACACTTAGAATAGATAATTGTCCTAAGTGAGATTATTCTCCTAGTTATTATGATGGTATGTGTGGGCAAAAACCAGTTAGTTCAAATAGTTCAAATAATGAAGATGATAAAAATACTCCTATTGTAAAAGATAAGTCATATGTTGAAAATTTAAAGAAAAAGATGCTACAAGAAAGAGAAAATGCAAAAAAAGATAGTGATGTAATAAAATATATTAAAATTCAAAACTATAAAGTTGCTCAGATAGAAAACTATAAAATAAGTAGTTTAATCACAAGATTGTCTTTATATATTATTTTTAACAATAAAATAAAACCAACTGATAAAAGTAATTACATAGAAAGATTGAATGAGTTTTTAATTGCTAAATATCTTTTTGAGAAACAATCAAATTCTCTTGAATTAAAAAATAAATATATCAAACAAACTATATTATTAAAAAATGTAGTGAGAAAATTAAGCAAGAGTTAAATAAAAAAGCAAACAACAAGTTGTTTGCTTTTTTATTATCTTTTAGTTTTAAAAAATTATTTCACTTCTAAGATTTTCTCTATTTCACTAAAATCACTTTCACTTAGTATATTGTTTATTCATTTAATCACATAATCAACAATATTTGTTACCTTTTTATTTTTTTCTTTTAACTTTTCTAATTGAACAATTGCATTATTTAGTATTTCTACTTTTTTTGCTGTCTCATCTCAAAGTTTTTCATTTAATTTTTTTTCAAAATTTGAAATTATTACATTAAGTTTTTTTGTAACTACTTTAGAAAGTCATTTATTTTCTACTTTTTTTTCTTCATTATACTTTTTTTCAACTTCTTTTTCTTCATATTTTTCCTCTTTATTGTCACCAATATCAACTATTTTAGCAACTAAAGTTTTGCTACAATACCTTTCATTTTGCTCTGTTATAGCACAAACTCTATAATAATTTATTCCATCTTCAGCATCTTCATCAGTATATGAAGTAACTCATATATTATCTTCATACTTTATATATCAATCATCTGGATATACAGGATTTGGATTTGAGCTTGATCTCACGACTTTATAATATTTAAAATCTTTTTTTAAAAAATTATCAAATCTTGTCCAATTTAAAATTACATCATCTCAATCAACTTTTAAAGTAAAATTAAATTCATTTTTAGTTATAGGAGCTTTATATCAATTATCTTTATTATCATAAGTTGCCCCAGAAACTAAAGGTGATAAAAATATACTTCAAACCAAAAATCAAGTTATTATTTTATTTTTAACCATATAATAGAAATTATAAAAATAAATTTGAAATTAATTAAATTTCAAAAAAATTTTATCATAATAAAATTATTAGTCAATATTTATTTATTATAAAAATTATAACTATTTTTTAAACTTTCTTCTAGCGGAGTTTTAGCCTCCCAAGAAAGTATATTTTTTGCTTTAGTTGGATCACAATAAACTGTTGCTAAATCCCCTGGTCTTCTATCAAGTATTTTATAAGGAACTTCTTTTTTTACAATTTTTGAAACCTCCAAAATCATTTGCATAACTGAAACTCAATTTCAAACTCATAAATTAAATACTTCAAAGATTGGAGAGTTAATATTTTCTAAATATTTATATGATTTTAAATGTCAATCAATTAAATCACAAACATCTATATAATCCCTAACTCAAGTCCCATCAACAGTATCATAATCACTTCAAAAAACTCATACTTCTTTTAACTCTCAAGTTACTACTTTAAAAATATATGGCAATAAATTGTTTGGTATTCAAACTGGGTTTTCTCATAAATATCCATCTTTATGAGCTCAAATAGGATTAAAATATCTTAAATTTACAACTTTAAATTGACGAGCTTTTACCAAATCTCTTAAAATATTTTCAATTAAAAATTTTGTGCTTCAATAAGGATTAGAACATTCTCAAACTTCATCTTTTTCATTTAATCAAAAATCAGTTAAATCTTTTGGTTTATAAACAGTTGCAGAACTTGAAAAAATAATATTTTTAACTTCAAATTCATTCATAATTTCAAATAAATTCAAGCTTCATATTACATTATTTTCATAATATAAAAATGG
The DNA here is from genome assembly GCA_019454605.1 of Candidatus Altimarinota bacterium. Taxonomy (GTDB): domain Bacteria; phylum Patescibacteriota; class Gracilibacteria; order BD1-5; family UBA6164; genus UBA7396. Next base: position 19,173 of record JACFNZ010000002.1, on the reverse strand, counting down.
TTTCTCACAACTTTCTCAAACTGCTTTTAATCAAGCAAAATGCAAAACTCAATCAAAATTATATTTTAAAAATACTTCTTTTAATCATTTTTTATCAAGCAAATCAATTTTATAAAAATCAACCTCTATTCAATTTAGAGTTTTTTTTATATTTTCTAAAACATTTAAATTTGTATTTGATAAATTGTCAATTATTACACATTTATATCAAGTATTTGTAAAAGTAACAACTGCATGAGAACCTATATATCAAAGTCATCAAGTTATTAAAAGAGTTTTTGACATTTTAATTTGTGATTAAAGTTTTAATATATTTTTTTGTATCTTCAATTGTTTCTACTTTTTTTGATGTAACTCAAATAGTCAGTGGCGGATAGTCATTTCCTCCTGGGAAAATAGCATCTCAAACAAAAATCATTTCATCAAGAGAGATATCTAAAATTTCATTTAATTTCTTCATTCAATAAGCTTTATCTACTCACGATTTTGTAATATCTATAGAACTTGATCATCAAATAAGAATATTAAAATTTTGTAAATCTTTTAATATATAATTTCTAATTCTTTTTCTTTTTTCTTGATCTCTATCCCAAGTGTGTTTTACTTCTAAAGGAGCTTCTTGTCATAAAGCAGAAAATGTAATTTGAGTTCATCTATCTTCTACTTGTTTTCACCAAATAGTTTCTGGTTTTAAATCAAGATCTATTATAGCATCTTCAAGCACTTTTACAATATATTGTCTTTCCTCTAAAGTAAAATCAAGAGAATATATTTTTTGCCAATTTTTATTTTCAAATTTATATAATTTAGTTCAACAAGTTGGTAATATAAAAAGATTTTTTAAAATATTTTCATCATCTCACAAAAAAGATATAACTTGTTTTTCAAATTGAACATAATCTCATCCTGAAATAATTGCAACTTTATATTTTGTAAGTAATTTTTTAAATAAATCAGTCATTTCTGGGTCCATTTGTCATTTTGATGGAGCTAAAGTCCCATCCATATCAAAAGCTATTAATTTAAACATAAAATATAAAAAATAAATAAACTAACATCAAACTACTACTTTTGCAACTCTTAGAGTTCTATCTCAAAGAATATATCATTTTTCAAATTCATCAATTATTTTTCCTTCATTTCAAGGACTTGGTATTTGAGTCATAACTTCATGTTTATTTGGATCAATTTCTTGTCAAATTGAATCAAATTGCTCTACTCAAAGTCATTTTAGGTCTTGTTTTAATGATTTTTCTAATATCAAAAGTCAGTCAAATAAACTTGAGTTTTTCTCTTCATCTTTAGTGTTTTTTATAATTCTTTCAATATCATCAATTCTTGGTAATATTTTTTTTAAAATATCATACTTTAAAAAAAACATCATATCTTCTCTATCTCTTTCACTTCTTGTTTTAAAGTTTAAATAATCAGCTTGAGTTCTATTAAGTAGATCTTTTAATTTTAAAATCTCATCACTTTCTTTAGTATTTTTTATGTTTTGCTCATCTTCTTGTGATTCTTCAAGTATTTCTATTTCTTGTTCTAAATCATTTAAATCAGTTTCTAATGTTTCATCTTTTTGTGTCATTTTTTTGTAATTATTAAATATTATTTATAAACAATTATATAGATTTTTTAATTTTTTCAAGTTTTGAGATTTTTATTTTAGAGATTTTTTTAAATTATGTTTTATCAAAAATTAAAATTTGAAAAATATATTTCTTTTGTATAATAAATTAAATTAATTAATTAATTAAAATAATTTTTATGTATAATACAATTGAAGCATTTTTAGAAAATGATAAAGTTATTTTTAATAATAAATATGATTATTTAGGTAAAAAGTCAAAAATACTTATTACTTTTATTGAAGATGAAAATAGTAATTTATATGAATTAGATAAAAATGATGTTTCTAAAGATATTTTAAAATGAAAAGATGAAATTTTAAAAAAAGATAAATTATTATTTACAAATATATAAAAAATATGATTATAAATAATATATTAGAAGATGAAGGTATTTTGAAATATTTAGAAAAAAGAAATTTATTAGAACAATATAAAAAATCTAAAATAAATGTATTAAAAAATATAAACTCTTGAAATTATTTTAAAGAAAGAAAACCAAAATGATCAAATATATGGTATTTTAGAATAAATAAGCAATTTAGAGCAATTTGAACTATTGATAAAGATTGAGACTTACTTATTTATAAAATAGATAATCATCAATAAGTTACTTCTTTATTTTTACTCCCATACTCATCTCTACACTCTCACCTGTTCATAAAATAAATGGATTATCTAAAAGTCCATTTTCTTTTTCATAAATTGGTTCTATACACAAAAAATCCTTTCACTCTTCACTCCAAAGCCAAATATATTTAAATATTTTATCATAATCAAATTCTAAAATATATTCTCAAAAATCTACTTCAAACTTTCAAGGATTTTTTAATTCTTTTGTATCTCAAATAGACCAAATATCAAAATAATTATCACCTGAAAAACTAAACTTTACATCTTTTTTTAATTTATTATCTACCAAAAAGTAAGGATGAAATCCTGGAGAAACAGGCATTGAAACTTTTCAAGTATTTTTTATATATTGAGTGATTTTTAAAAAATCATCTTGAGTTGAAATCAAAAGTTTGTATTCAAAACTAAATGGAAAAACTTCTTTATATTTCTCTTCAAGTATTAGTTTTAGTGTAATATTTTTACTTGTTATACTTTCAATTTCAAAAATACTATTTCTTACAAATCAATGTTGATTTAATTTGTAAATATCTCCATTATCAAGTGGTCAAGCATTTGGAAAAAGGAGTGGGATACCACCTCTCACATTTTTTTCTGGATTATTAAAAGTATCTAAATTTAGATAGAGTATTTCATGAATATCTTGTTTGATACTTGTTATAATTCATCATCTTTTTGGAGAAAATGATATTTCAAAGTTTTTTAGTTTGTGGGTATGGGCTCTAAAAGGCATATTTTAAATAAGATTAATACTATTTTCTCATTCATTTAATATTAAATCAATTATACTCATATAAGGTATAAAATCTCACCATAATTGATTATAGTTTGGGTGATGATAATCCTGATAATGTAAAATAATTCAAGCTTGAGTAAATTTACTTTCTTCAATATAATTTTTTCATCCTGCTCAAGAAATATACTCTGTAGCTCAAACTAATTTACAAATATCTATTAAAGCATCTGTATTTTTAGATTCCATAGAATTTATAAGATCAGACAAAATAATAAACTTAGTTTTTATTCAAAGTAATTCACATATTTTTTTTATAGTAATTGTATTAAATTCAGAAATACTATCTCATTTATAATCATATATTTCTTTTATTTTAGTTATATAATCATTATAAAACTTTGCTTTTTTATAATTTTGCTCTATAGTTTGAAAATGTTTTTTTAAAATAGAATTATTAAATCTCACATCCTTAATTTCTTGTCAAAAATTAACAAAAACTGGTAAAGTTAATAATACTTCTCAATTAGATCATTTTACTTTATTTCTATTATGATAATCTCATTTTGTATATTGAGCAATATCATAAATAACAAATACATCTGATTGTTTTATTTTATTAAATAGTCAAAGATATGGTATATAGTTTGGTTGATGGATAGAACAAATCATATTTAATTTTATTTTATAGATCTAAAAAGTTCAAATGCTTCAAAAAATTTATCATTTCTAAATATATCAAAGGCTCTATATTCAGCAAGTCATTTAACTGCTCTATCAGCCATATATACTTTTCATCATTGTGATGAATGAATTTTTACAGCTTTTAATTTTGTTTCAATAAAATCAGTTATATCAACATAATAATTTGGTTTAAAATCAGTGTTTGTGCTAGGAGATTGATAAATATATATTTCATTTATCAATCTTGTAGCTACCAAAGAGGCATAATGAATTGCTCTATGATCTTGATGTGTATCATACCTTGATGGTATAAAAACTATATCTGGTTTAATTTTATTTATATATTTTTCTATTACAGAAATTGTTTCAACTCATTCAGAAACATATTTATCTTTTAAGTTTTCTATAAATAAATTACATTTTAATAAAGATGCACTTTCTTTAGCTTCATTTGTTCTATCTAATCAATTAGATCATCACTCTCACTTAGTTAAAACAAGAAAATTAATATCATCTCATTCAGATGCATATCTACACATAGTTCAAAAACATCAAAGTTCTATATCATCTGGATGTGGTCATATTGCTAGTATTTTTTTCATAGTAATAATAATTTTTAAAATAAATAGTATGGAATAAAATATATCTTTTTGTTATTTATATTTCAAATATCTAACAAGTCTTTTGTGATAACAATATTATACTTTATTTCTTTTTCATATAAATCATTAAATTTTTTCATTCATGTTGTAATTTCTCATTTTTTAAAATTTTGATATTTTACTTCTATAGGAATTATTTTATTATGCATTTTTATAACAAAATCAACTTCATTTCCTGATTTTTCTCTCCAATAATTTAGTGAAATATATTCTTGTTTCCTTTCTTCTAATCTCAAAAATATATAATTTTCAAGCAAGTGTCAATTATCAATCCTTATATCTAAGTTATTAAAGTTTTTAATGAGATAATTTCTTATTCATAAATCATAAAAGTATTCTATTTTTTGTTTTTTTAGCTCATTTAAACTATTTTTATGATATGGATTTATAAGTTTATTTATAAATGTATTATTTAGATAATTTAAATATTCATTTAAAGTAACAATATTTATTCATAAATCATTTGATAAATTTTCATTAACTATTTGTTGTCATATAAGAATAGATAAACTTACCATTAAATTAGAAAATTTATCTATATTTCTTACCTTTAAAAGATTTACTATATCTTTGTTTATATAATTTTGTGTAAAATTACTCAAGGCTATATTTTTATCTTGAATAGAATCAGATTTTATAATTACAGGCTTTCATCACCAAATTATATATTCATCAACTATATTTTTTATATGATTTACAAAAGAAATATCTCTAAAATCTAAAAAATCTTTATCATCAATACTGACATTAAGAAAATCAAACTTTGAATTAATTATATTTTTAGAATTAAGATAACTTGAATTTTTATGCAATAAAATCTCATCTAAAGAAAGTCAATACATATCAAAACTAAACATTCTTCAAGTCATCTTTGCTCATATTTCTTTTAAATGTAGACTTGATGATCCAGTGATAATAATTTTGATTTTATCCTCAAAAGTATCAAAAATAAGTTTTAATAAATTTCAAGCATCTTTTACATATTGAAATTCATCAAAAAATAATATATTTTTTTGAGTAGAATTTATATGGTTTTTTATAAATCATATAGGATTTTTTTCAAAATCATTTTTTATACTAAAATCTTCAAAATTATAATAAAAACTATTTTTATAAATAGCCATTAAATGTTTTACAAATGTTGTTTTTCACACTTGTCTTGGTCAAATAATAGCAATATACTCTTTTGCATCAATATATTTTATGATATCTTTTTCTATAAATCTTTGTATATACATATTATTGCAATAAGCCTACTAAAGTTAAATTAGTAATATTAGTTTAGTTAATTTTTAATGAAAGTCAATTAAAAAATTCAAAGTTCTATATCATCTGGATGGGGTCATATTGCTAATATTTTTTTCATATTTTTATATAGTTAATTCATTTATATCTTCATCAGACAAATCAAGTTTTTCTTTTAAAAATGGTTTTAAGTTTTCTAAATGTATTTTACATATACTTTTTTCGCTATGAAAGTCAATAATATATTTATAATTTCTTTCAATATAAGATTTTTTAAAATCTTCATCTTCAAAAAGTTTTTTTGTTAAATCTAATAATTCATCTCTTTCAATTTTTATTAACTCATGCATATCATAAGTTATAATAGGTTTTTTACAAGCCATAATTTGCATAGGCATCAAACTTAATCATCATATAGAAAAATCTCAAAAGCAAAAATCTGATCATCTTATTTTTGAAGCTAATGTTTCTTTATCCATAAAATCATGCCAAAAATAAGTTTTTTCATCATTTAATAGTTTTTTATATTTTTCAACCTCAAATCATTGATTAAGTAAATGAAGTGTTGCTTTTGGATAATTTGGTTTTATATATTCTTGAAATATTTTTATAGCATATTCTGGTTTTTTATCTCAATGAAGTCTTGTTGGGAAAAAACAAGCTGGATTTCACTCTAATTTAATAATATTTCAATCTGGTTTAAATATATCTGTATTTATGGGATTTGGTAACCACTTCACATCATTTCTAATTTTTTTAAGTGGTTCTAACATATCAGGAGTAGAACAATAATAAATATCAAATTCTTGTATTTTTTGTCTAATTTTCCATCAAATTAATTTATCTATGATATATCAAAGAATTTTTTTTATTATATTTTTTTCATCTTTTAAAAATCTTTCATAATTAACTCAAAAATCAAATCAATGAGATTCTGCAATTGATATTTGATTTGGTATTTTTTTAAAATTTAAAAAATTTTCAGTATTATTAAAATGAACTATATCATATTTTTGAATCTCTCAAGTTTTATATAGTTTTTTAATAAGTAAATAATTTAAAGGAATATATTTATATCAAGGCATATATTTTCATATACTTGGATATTTTAAAACAATTTTAAATATATTTGATAAATATTTATCAAATATTAAATATTGAAATTGAAATCAATTCATAAAATAATTAAATTTTTTCATATTTCTCAAAAAGTTTTATTTTTATAAAATCAATTATTTTTTTTAGAAAAAGTAAAATATTTAATTTTAATCATATAAATCAAAACTTTAAAAAGTTTTTATTCATAGATAAAATTATATTTAAATCTTTTTTTATTTTATCATCCCATAGTTTGTAATTCATTGATATTGGTAAAACAAGAAATCTATCTATTTTACTAATTTTTTTAAAATATTGTTCTGTTTTCTTAATAAAAAATTCCTGATTATTATTATTTTTAAAAATTGTAGGAAATCTTCAATAAATAGAAGTATCTATACTGGTTATTACAAACATTTCTTTTGAAAATATAAATATTAAATCCCAAGTGTATTTTATTGATTTTTCTAAAAATATAACAAGTTTTTTCTCATCTGGATTATTAAACCAATTTTTTCTAAAATTTTCATATTCATTAATAAAATCTAATATTTCTTTATCTAAATTAGTAATTTTTGATAAATAATAAATAGGATATCTTAAATCATTTATCCAACTTAAAGTCTTTTTTACATTTATTTCTTTTTTAAAAAATGGAATATAAAAATTTCTAAGTCATGAGAAAAATAAAACCTTCCAAGAGTATATTAAAAATAAATTTTTGTTATTCTTAATCAATAATTTTTCATCAATTTTATATCCTCAAACATAGTTAAAATTATAATGATGAGTTAAATATTCTATGTTATCAATTTTTGAATATTCTAAAAAAATAGGAGTATCAATTAAATTATATTTTTTTATTATATCTAAAATATTCTTTTTAAATAAAAAATCTTGACTAATAATTAAAAAATCTAAATCAGAAACTCAAAGAAGTCATAGTTCTCAAATACTATATAAAGAAAATTTATTATTTATATATAAACTATTTAAGTCATTTAAAAATTCTTTAGTTTGATTCTCATATTCCTCAATAGGTATTGATTTTGGAAAATTTAAAAATTTATACATTTTCTATTTTTTCTAAATTAAATTCTATATTTTTATCATTTTGCAAAAGATAAAAATTATTATTTTCTACAAAAGTAGATAAAGTATTTAACCTTTGCTTTCAGGTATTAAATTTATTTATCAATGATAACAAAGATAAATTCAAATATTCAGGAAACTCTTTTGTATAGTTATTTATTGAAAATAAATTTTCAAAAATATATTCTTTATCATCTAATTTATTTATACTTAAATTATTTCAATAAGAACAAATAAAAACTTTATCAATTTTATATTCTTTTTTTATTCATGACAATTCATTATTCAAATATGTCTTAATTCAGTCTGCTTTTTTTCACTCTTCTATTCATAATAATTTAGTTGTCTCTTTTGTTATTCTTGGTAATTCTGGGAAAGGATATAATTTATTTTCTTTTACTAAACAATAATTATCAGATAATATCTTATATCATTTTTTAGATAAAAAACTAGATGCTAAAGTTGATTTTCAACTTCATCATAATCATGTAAAAATAAAAGTATTAATTCAATTTGTTACTGCTGTAGCATGTAAAATATTAATTGCTAATTTTTTTTCAAGTAAAATGAAAATGATATCATGTATTAAAGATTTTATAATAAATCTATTATAATATTTATCTATCCTATCAAATCACTGTAATAAAATATGGACAATATGATGTATTTTTCTTGGTTTTAAAAATCAGTTTATTACAATTTTTCAATTATTTAAAAATTTTATCAATCATTTAATTTCTCTATCTTCAAAATAATATTTATCTCAATTAAAATCAATTTTAACACTATCTCAAATAGTAGTATATTGAGATAAATCATCTAAAAATAAATTTTTAGAAAAATATCAATATCTATCTAAATTAATTTCGATATCAAAATCACTTAATTTATCAACTAAAAAAATACTATAATATCTTTTTATAAAACCCTTTAATTCAATATCATCAGTTTTAACCAAAACTTTTAGTCAATAAATATCAATATTTATCATATTATATATTTTTTAATAAATTAAAATATTTTTCTCATATCTCTTTATAATCTGAGAAACTCCTTCAAAAATTATAAGCTTCTATAGAAATTTGTTCATTATTTATGGATTTATCTATTTTATTTTTTAAATCAAATAAATCATCTTTTTTAAAAATTATAGCATTTTTATTATTAGAAACTAATAATTTTAAATTTGGTAAATCTGAAACAAAGCAAATTGTTCATCTTGCCATTGCTTCAAGAAGAGCTAAAGGTATAAGCATTTTTATATTTATATCTTGTAATGGTAAAATTAAAGCTCAAACCTCTCAAAGTAAATCTTCCATTTTTTCTATATTTCTTTTTATTTCTATGTTTCTAACTCATTTTTCTTCTATATATTTTTCTAATAACTCAAGTTCATTTTCACTTTTTTTATTAAATTTTCTTAATGCAAAAATAAATTTATATTCAGGCATTATAGAAGCTAAATCAACCATAAAAAAACTTCAAGATTTTTTTATAATTCAAGCTGAAAATAAAATAGTTTTTTTATCTTTTTTTTCAAAAGGAGCTAATTTTAAATATCTATTTTTATCATAAGAAAGTGGAATATATATAATATTTTCATTTTTATATCAAAGTTCTAATAAAAAGGTTCTTAAATATTGAGAAATTATAACTATTTTTTTAAATTTAAATTTAAATAATTTTAATATAATTTTTTTATATCAAATTGAAACTTCATCTGTTGAATATATTGTTAATATAAATTTTGTATTCCATTTAAATAATGAAATAAAAATAATTGGTAATATAAAAGAAGTTTCAAGATATTGAAAGGAAATGATTTTTATATTTTTTTTATAAATAAATAATAATGAGTTTATTGCTCAAATTATAAAATAAAATAACTGAAAAATTTTATTATCTGATAATTTCAGTAAGTAATTTATTTTTAATCATACAATATTCTTATCTTCTTGTATTATCTTTGGTTTATGTGAAATAATTTCTAAATCAATTTTTTGTGATAATTCCTTTGATAATAAAAGTGAGTTATTCTTTATTCATTCAATCCAAGGGGAATACATGCATTGTGCAAACATTGCTATTTTCATTTATTTTAATTTAATTGTAAAAACATTTTCTTAGTTTCACTTTTAATATAATCATAATTATATTTTTCTAAAATCATTTTTTGATTTTCTTTGTTAATATTTATATAATCAAAATTTCATTTTAAAATAGTATCAATATTTTTTATAAGTTCATCTTCAATACTGTGATATAATGCATTTTTTCATAAAACTGATGGAAAACTTAATATATTTTGTAAACATAAAATACAACCCGATAACGAAGCTTCATAAACTGCTAAACATTGTCACTCTGAAATAGAAGTATTTATATATATTAAAGATTCAGATAATAAATTTTTTAATCTATTATGTGGAATAAATCATAAAATTAGTATATTTTTACTTAATCATTCATTATTTATTATGTCAGAAAATTTAAGTCAATTTTTATTATATCTATCTTCTCAAGCTATTTTGAGAATAAAATCTGGATATTTTTTAATTATTTCTTTCATAACTATTATAAGAAATTCAGGGTTTTTATCTGCATATAGATTTCATATAAAAATTCATCATCTTCTATTTATAAAATCAGTATTTAAAAAATTATCAGATATAGATAAAGGTAAAATTTTATTATTTATATTTAATTTATTTAATAGCTCTGATTCTCATTTATTAATAACTCTTATGAAAGAAAAAAATCTATAAAAAAATTTTACTATTAATTGTTTGATTTTTTTATTTTCTAATGGAAAAACTTGGTCATGTGCCATAAAAACAGTTTTCTTTCAGATAATTCAAACTAAAAGTGTTTTTATAGTTAAGCTATTACTATAAATAATAGCATTTCTATTTTTAAATAAATAAATTAAATAATCCAAAAATCATTTATAATAAATAACTTTAGTTCCGGCAATAAAATTAGGATCATCTTCTATTTTTACTTGTGAATCAATAGCGAAAATTTCACACTCAAATCATTCTTCTTGCATAGCTTCGATAGGAAGCATATGATAGTTTTGTTTTTTATCAAAAGAAAATATTTGCTTGTGATATCACCAAATAATTGATATAAATTTTTTATTCATTTTTAATATTTTAATATAAATAGAAACTAAATTATTATTTACAAAAAAAATATTTACTTTTTAAAGGCTTCTATATATAACATATAATTAAGTATAAAATCTTTTTTTGAATTATATTTTCAAAAATTATTTAATTCAAATCAAATATTATTTAAATATTTTTTTTCCTTAAAAAAAGAGGAATATTTTGTAAATAAAAATCATCATTCATTTTTCTCTATTTCATATCAAGAAAATAAATAACCATTAATAAATGTTCTGATTAAATTAATTAATCTATAGACAGAAAACCAATAAGTATTATGAAAACTATAAAAAAAAGACCCTCATTTTTTTAATACTCTATTTATTTCTTTAAATGCTTTTAATCTATATTCAATAGAAGGAATGTAATCTATTCAATTATAAGAGAAAAAAACTATATCAAAAATATCATCTTTAAAAGTTTCTAAATTAGTAGCATCAATTACATAAAATAGATTTTCTTCAATCTTCAATTCTAGTGAATTATTTTTTGCTTTTTCTATCATTCGATTAGAATAATCTCAAGCAATTATATTATTAAATCATAAATTATATAAAGAAAAAGTTGTTCTTCATCATCAACATCATATATCAAGTATTTTTAAATTTTTAGATTTATTTAAAAAAAATAAATCTTCTTTATCTTTTAAATAAAATTTATTAGAATATGATTCAGATACAATATCTGAATCATAATTGGATAAATTACTTTTATCAATTCAATTAATTTTTTCAAATCACAATCTTTTAAATATATTTATTATTTTATTCATTTTTTTTTAAATTTTAAACTATTTCTTTTATTACTTTAGCTGGATTTCATACAGCAACAACTCAGCTTGGAATATCTTTTGTTACTACACTTCCTGCTCATATTACACTATTATCTCAAATAGTTACTCATTTCAAAACTATTGTTCTAGCTCATACCCAAACATTATTTCAAATAATTATTGGCAGAGATTTTCATTCATTAGAAAACATATAAATTTCTCATTTTTTGAATGAATGATCTCAAGATTGTAAAAAAACTCAAGGTCAAAACATTACATTATCTCATATAGTTATCTTACTATCTTCAGAGATTCAAGCATTTATACTACCAAATTCATTTATAAAAACATTATTTCATATTTCTATATTTCAAGTCATCCTACAATACTTTCAAATCTGAAAATTATTTCAAATTTTTATCATTTTTGCATATCTTATTTTTGGAATATGCCAAATAATAGATTTAGAAAATAATCAAATTTGTACTCATATTAATTTCAAGAATAAAACTTTATATAAAGTTAATATTTTGAATATATTTCAAATAATTATATCCATATTAATATTTTAAATATATATTTTTAAATAAATTTACAAGTAAAAAATAAACTATTTTCTTTATAAAATTAAATTTTCTAAGCCATCTCCAATAAATATATCAAAACAATGATTTTTTAGATATAGCTTGTATCTCAATTCCATTCCATTTTCTTTTAAAGTGAGCTAAAGAATTAAAATCCAATCATCAATATTGATAATCCACTCAATTGAAATTTAAATATTCAAATCATAAAGATTTCATATATTTTATTCATTACCAATAAAGTAATGTATTTCATGACAAATTTTTATATTCATCGTCACTTGCAATTGTTTCTAAAGCACATATTTTTGTTTTTCATAAAATATCTGTTTTTGAAAATAATTGAAATTGTATATAAGAAATAACTTTTCAATCATATTTTCATACTATAATTTTCTGTTTCTCAAAATTTCAAAGTTTATAATCTTTTAAAACAGGAAGATATTTCTTTTTCATCATTTTTAAATACAAATGATATGATTGTTTTATATCTTCATCACTTGGATTTATAATTATTTCTACTCAATTTTTTATAGCTTTTCTTATATCAGTTCTTATGTTTCATATTTGCTCCCAAAGTTCATCTTCTGATTTTTTTAAATTTATAAGCATTGTTGTATATAAAGTATACATTTTTATTTTTTTTAAAATTAAAATCAATAAACTTTCTTTACTACTCACTCCCATCATAATTCATTATCACTAAGTTTTCTTCATTTTTTTCACATATTAACAGTTTTTTCTTTATTTTCAAGCATAAATATAATACTTTCAGCTAATTTTGCAATATCATTTTTCTCAATTACTAATCAAGTTATATTATTTTCAACAACTTTTGTTAATTCTCATACATTTGTTATTATTACTGGTTTAGAAAAAGCATAAGCAACTGGAATAACTCAACTTCAAGTAGCATCTTTATAGGGCAAAACTACAAATTCTGATTTTTCAAAATATTTGTAAATATCATTATCAAGTATATCAAAATTATAAATTTCTATATTTTCTTGAAACCCATCTAGTTTTTCTTTATATTTACTTAAATCTCAAAATCATGCAATAATTAATTTAAAATCATTGATTTCTTTTTTTACAAATCTCAAACTTTCAAGTAATATATCTAATCATTTATAATCAACTATTCTTCAAAAAAATAAAAATGTATTATTTTGAACTTTTCATCATTTATAAAAAAGATCTTTTAAAAAATTATAATTTCCATGTACAATAGATATAACTTTACTATCTGAAATTCAATATTTTTTTATAACTTCATTTTTAAGTTTATCTCAATGAACAAAAATTTTTTTTGAGTTTTTTCTTAATAATGTATTTACTTTAGTTGCGATTTTTCATAGTAAATTTGTATTTTCTCAACTATGTAAAGTAGGGTCATGCTGAGTAGTATAAATAGTAATTTTTAAAAATTTAAATATTCTTGCATAAAATAAATACCATGGATGATTATCTATAAAGTGGATTATATCTGGTTTAAATTTTAATACTTTATATATCAAAATTATATGTCTCCAAAATGATAGAGTATCAAAAATAAAACTCTTTAAATTTGGGTTAGTTTTTATTTTAATAAAATTAATATTACTATTATATAACTTCTCTTTATAATAATCAGCTATTGCAACTTTTAAATCAGCATATTTTGATAATTCATTACAAAATTGAGATGAATAGTGGAGCATTCATCATCTTGGTGTTAAATTAAAAACTAATATTTTCTTCTTCATCTATACTTCATTATACAAACTAAAATATTTTTTTATATTCTCATTCCAATCAAAATTATTTTTTATATGATTGTATGAAATTCAAGATAATTTTTTATAATTTAATAAAGCTTTTTCAATTCATTTTTCTAAATCTAAAATATCTAAAGATTTTACAAGTATTAAATCATCAAGATTTGATATCTCTTTTGTTCATCAAACATCAGTTGCAACAATAACACATTTTAATAAAAGTCATTCAAGTACAGTTGTAGGAAGTCATTCCATAAAACTTGGATTTACTAAAATATCAATACTAGGTAAAAATTCTTTAGCAATAAATTCTCTATCTCTGAATCATAAAAATTCTATATTTTTATGATTATTTGAAAGTTTTTCTAAAAACTCTCTTTCTTCTCCATCTCAAAGTATTTCAAGTTTAATATTTTGATATTTTTTTTCTAAATTTAAAAAAGATTTTATAAGTAAATCAACTCATTTAAGAGTTACTAATCTTCAAACAAATCATATTTTTATATAATTTATGTTTTCTTTTTTATTTCAAGGTTTAAAATTTATTCAATTATAAATCACTCAAACATCTCTCTTTACAAACTTTTTTTGTATAAAATCCTTACAAGCATTTGAGATAGCAACTATACTATCACACTTTTTAAAAATCCAAACTCAAATAGTTTTATCATACATATATGAAATAAATGATTTTAATTTACTTCAAAGTTTCACATAATCACTTCCATGCTCTATATGAACCCATTTTAATTTATTTCTCTTAGCAAATAATCATCATAAAAATGAAGACAAGAAAAACCTTGTATGTGTTTGAACTACAACTTTTCTCCCTTGATAAGGGGAGGTTAGGAGGGGTTTAATTTCTTTTAAAACTCTCCAAAAAGTTTTACTCCAAAATTTAGGAAATGGAAAGTTTGGAATTATATCAAAACTTGGGAGTAAATACACCTTATATCAATCTTTATTATATCAAATAACTTCTCACTTGTATTTTATTAAATCATTTTCACTGACTTTTTCTATTTCTTGTCATATATCAAAAGTGATATTTATAATATTTCAATAATCTCCCGCCACATAATATTTTGAAAACTCTTCAGCAACTGTTTCAAGTCATCATTTATGTGGTGGAAAATATGGAAGAAATTGGATTATATTTATTTTTTTCATAACTATTTTACTAAATCAATACTGCTTTATCACAAAGATATTTTTCTATGATTTTATTATCTATATTTTCTCAAATATAAATAACTTCTTCACTATAATCAATATCATCAAAATAACAAAGTTGTTCTCTAAAAAGTTTTTCTTCAAATGCTCATCAAAATATATCTTTTGCTTTTTTAGATATATCTCAAATAGTATATCAATTTTGAATTAAAAAATATATATCAACATAATCTTTCCATTTACTTCTTCTTCAAATAGCATATGCTTTCATACTAGCTAAAGTAAGTAAATTTGGTGATTTTATAATATCTGGTAAAATATATTTTTTTGCTTCTATTTCAAACGGATAATATAAAAATGTGATTTTTACTCACAATATAATAATTGTTAACTCATCTTTATTGCTCACAAGAGTATATTCTATTTTATATCATAATTTTATGATGGTATTCATAATAGAGTTTATTTTAAGCTCTTTTTTTGAAAATAAATCAAAATCTATACTTTTTCTATGTCACATATATAAAGCTATTGCTGTTCATCAAACAAGATAAAAATCTTTTTGAAATATCTTTATCAAATCAAGTAATTTTAGTTGATTTTGATCTAAAATCTCTTTATACATTTTCGTTTAATTTAGTTATAAAGTTTAATTCTTTTTTTGATAAATTTATTCTTTTTTTATCTCATAAATTTTTTATATAATTTTTAAAAATATCTTTTTTTGTGCTTATAACATATTTTAAATCCTCCCAAGTCCCATATTTTATAATTCACTCAATAATAGCATCATCAGAGAGTTTTTCAATATCTGATACATACCAACAAATATACTTTTTATCTGAAATATATGATTGAAGTGTCATTTTTAAATAAGTTAAAATATATTATAATTATACAAATATACTATAAAATATCAAATAAATCTATTTACTCATCATATCTCTCACATCACTATACTTAAATCATTTTAATATCATTTTTTTCAAAATTTTTTCTTTTGAAAATCATTTATTTTTTAGTTTTTCTACTTCATACTTTATACTTTCAAGTTCTTCATCATTTCAAAATATTTCTTCTAAAACTTCTTCAACTATTTCTCTATCTACTTCCCTTTTTATAAGAGTTTGTTTGATATAGTTTACTCGTTTATTTTTACTTTTTAAAGAAATTATTTGTTTTTTTAGTTTTTCTTTATCTAAATAACTTTCTAAATTTTTTAGTTTTTCAATTTCTTTTATTATAAGATGTTTATCAAACTTTTTTTGATAAAGTTTTCAAGTTATATAATTTATATCTTTTTGTTTTGATTTATAATCATCTATCATATATCAAATCATTTTTACTTCATCTATATAACTCTTTAAACTCTCAAATACATTTTTTACACTTTCTTTATTATTTGTTTTTTGAGTTAATTTTTCAAGTAGTTTTGCTTTTGTTGGATGGTATTTTTCTATATATTTGAGTCAGTAGTTTTTAAGTGTATTTTCATCTGCATATATTTTTTGTAATTTCTCTTTTTTTAGTTTATTTATCTCTTTTAAAGTGATTTTTCCACTTTCTACATCTCAAAGTAGTTTTGCTTTTTTTGATGCTTTTTTAGAAAGTAGTTTGAAATATTCTTGAAATTCCTCACTTGACTCAAAAAAATCTCTATGTGAATTTATATTGCAAAACTTTTCTATATTTTTAATAGCTTGTAATTGTTTTGAAGTGGGAGTGAACATACTTTTTTGCAGTTAGTTAAATCAAGTCGAAATTTATTTTTTACCTAAACAAACTATATATTCTTCATGAGAACTATCACGACAAGCAAGAGGTTTATAGGTTTTTAAATCATTAAATCTCTTTTTTACTTCCATTACTAATTCATTAAAATCTTCTCATTTAAATACTTTTAAAATCATATTTCATCAAGTTTTTAGGTATTTTTCACTAAATTTACATATTTCAATATTTAGTTCAACAGATGCATATTGATCAACATCAAATCTTCAAGTTGTATTTGGTGCTATATCTGAAGTAATTACATCAAAAATATGTCATTTTGGTAATATTTTTTCAAGTTCTAAATCAAGTTTTTCATAATCAAATATACTACAATTTATAGTTTTTACATTATTGTATCCCAAAGGAACTATATCTTTTATATCAACTCAAACTATTAAATTGTCATTTGCAACTATTTTTTTTATAGCTTGTAAAAAACTTCCAGGAGCAGCTCATATATCAATAACTGAATAATCTTTTTTTATCAAATCAAATCTATCTTGCAATTCAAGCAATTTATAGACAGATCTTGCTCTATACCCGTCTTTTTTTGCTTTAAAAAAATACTCATCTTGAATTACAAAATTTCATCTTTGAACTTTCTTTTTTCTATGAAATCAAGTTTTTTGAATTTTCATTGAAGGTCATTTTTTTACTTTTTTACTTTTCATTTTCTTGTTTTAAAAATATTTCTATTAAAGTCATATTATTGTCTTGCAATATTTTTGCAAGTTTTAATCATACATATCTAAAATGCCAAGGTTCTTTTTCATAAAGATCAATACTTTTTCATTTTCTATATGAATTTATAAATCAATATTTATATGAGTTTTCCATCATCCAATTATAATAAAGTTTATAATTTTTATTTGATAAATAAGTTTTTTCATCACTTGCTTCAAACATATCAAAAGCAAGTCAAGTTTGATGTTCTGAATATCAAGCTTTAGCACAAAATAGATCACTACATCCGTTTTTTTTAATTCAAACTTGATATTCATAACTTCTATATGCTGAAATAATTTTTATTTTAGTGTTAAATTCTAAATAAAAATCTTTTGCTAAATTATTTAAGTTTTCTAAAGCCTCTTTTCTTAGTTTTTGATTTCATTTTGAGTCAAAAATAAATTCTCAAGCTATGCTTTCTAAATCACTTGGAATATATTTTAAATTATTAAAAGAATTATTTGGAGAAACAAATTTGGTAATTAAATCATCTTTGTAAAAGTCAAAAATCTCTTTTTCTTTTACTTTTTTATCTTCTTTTTCTTCTAAAATTATTGGTTTTATTATTATATTTTGTTTAATATGAGGAGAAAAAGCTATATATCTATAACAAAATCATATTATAACTATAAAAAATATTAAGTAGTATTTCATAAAATTTGATAATAAAAATATCTTATATATAATACTAAAAATAATAGTATTTTCAATAAAATTAAATAAAATGATAATTGATTTTTACACAACAATAATTGATAATTATTGAGATGCTTGATTTTCTTTTAATTTAGCAAAATCATTATTAAAAGAGTATAGAAACTTAGAGATTAGATATTTTATAGATGATAAAAATTTGTTTTTAAAACTTAGTTGAAATAAAAAAATAAATAAATTAAGTGTATTTAATCTAAAAGATATTAAAACAACTCCCCCATCAAAAAATATATTTAACTTTTTTGATAGAAAAATAGACTTTGAATTTTTACACCAATTTGATTTTGAAATAAATTTAATAAATTTTTCATATTTCTCACTTGATAAAAATATAAAAAATATTCACAATACTTTTTATACTTCAAAAAATATAAAAATAACTCATTTTGTTCCATCTTTACTTTCAGATGGTTGATGAGTTATAATAAATAATAAAAAAAATCTTTCAAAAACAGATTTTTTTAAAGATAAAAATGATGTATTTTATAACAAAATTTGGGTTTCAGTTTTTTGTTACAAAGAAACTTTTAATGAAATAAAAAATGAATTTAAAAAATATAAAGATACTATTTTTTTTGTATTTGACAATAAAACTTCTTGAGAAAATATAGTAAATATGCCATTTTTAACTATGTATAACTATCTTGATTTTATATCTGTTTGTGATAAAAATATAGTCAGATGAGAAAATAGTTTAGTTTGAGCTTTAGTTTCAAATAAACCTTTTTT
>JACFNZ010000011.1 GCA_019454605.1 Candidatus Altimarinota bacterium | reverse complement strand
CATGGAATTTTACAAGTGATACTATGCCAGCAAGTGATATTACACTTTATGCTAATTGGGATACACAAAACTATACAGTAACATTTAATAGTAATTGATGAAGTGCAGTATGAAATCAAACAATAAATTACCAAGCAAAAGTAACTCAACCAGCAAATCCAAATAGAGACTGATATACATTTTGATGATGGTATAAAGAAGAAGCATTAACAAATGCATGGAATTTTGCAACAGATACTATGCCATCAAATGCAATAACACTTTATGCTAAATGGAATGCTAATACTTGTACTCTTGATGCCACACTAGATTGTGAGTTATTTTAATATAAATGAGAGCTTAATTTAATTAAGTTCCTCTATGGAGGATTATAGTCTAAAGCTATAAAACTTCACTATATAATTTTTTATTTTTTAATTAATTTATTATGAAAATACTAAATAAATGAACTATAGCTGGTTTTTTAGTTTGATTAGTTGCTACAATTTGACTTGTATATGCAGCTCAAAATATAACAAGCTTAACTCAAACTGCTCAAACTTGAGATAAACTTACAGCATCATGGATTAATGCAGTTAATAATAAACTAAATTCTGTAAATGCCTCTTGAAGCTGACCATTTTGTGTTGATACTAGTACTACTGAAAAATGTAAAACTGCCTTAAAAACTTATGGAGTACCATCCTCTGCTTATAGTGATTATTACAGTAAAATTTATCCTTTAGAGAATAAAGAAGTTTATTGTTATAATAATGGTATTAGTTATGCTTTTAAAATATGAAGTGCATCCCAAGAAGCAGTTTATTCTGATTACTTTTGTTATAAATAAAACTAGTTTTTACTTTTTATAACATGAAAAAAAATTTTTTAATTTTAATATTTAGTTTATTTTTTTTATTGACTTTCTTTTTTATAACCCAAATCTCAAAAAACTTTACTATATTTAAAGAAGTATGAAAAGTTTATAATCAAAATAATTGTGAAATAAAAAAAGAATTTTTTAGTGTAAATGGGTTTAGTATGCAACCTATGATAAAAGATAAAGAAGAAATAGAAGTATTTTTAAATTATTATAATTGCTCTAAAAATAAGCCTAAAGATTGAGATATTGTAATTTTTGAAAATCCATACACTCTAGAAAGAATTATTAAAAAACTATATATTATTCCTTGAGATGAGGTAAAAATAGATAAAGAAACAAATACTATAAAAGTAAATGGTAAAAAATTGGTCAACTCCCAAAATCAAGCATATATTTTTAAAGAACCTGAATTAAAATGGTTTGAAATATATACAGAAAATGGAAAAGTGATTGAAAATACTTATTTTATTTTTTGAGATAATATTTATTGATCCATAGATTCTAGAAGCTTTTGACCAATTACTTTAGAAGGGTTAATTTGAAAAAAAATAGATTAAAAAAACTGTTTTAAAAAAACAGTTTTTTTATTTTATAATACATTAAAATAATAACACATTTATATTTAATTTTTTAATACCCAGAAAATTCTTCTGTTTTTATAGTATCCTCATCAATTTCTAAGTTATTTACAAGCATCTCTCTCATTGCTTTTACCATTGGAGAAGGTCATGATAAATAATAAATTGCATTGTCTTTATTTTTTATATATTTTTCAAAGATTTCTTTACTCATTCTTCCACTTTCAAAATTTTTAGCACTTCAACTTCAATGACTTAAAACTTGTATAAATGTAAAATTTTTATTTTTTTGCTCAAGCTCTATAAAATCATCTTGATAAGGAGCATTTTCTAGAGATTTATTTGAGAAAAATAAAGTTATTTTATGTTCTAAATTATTATTTGTTGCATCTTTTATCATACTTATAACTGGAGTAATTCCAATTCATCAAATAATAAAAATTGCATCTTTTTTTGAATTTTTATGCAGTGTCAAATTTCAATAAGGTCATTCATACTCTACTTTATCTCAAGGATTTAAAGTATTTAAAGTTTCTTTAAATCAAGACCCAGTCATACGAGTAGCAAATCATATAAAATCATTATCTGAAGTTGTTGTAAATGATAAAACTCTACTATTTCATCTTTCATCACTTTTTACTAAATCTTTTTTTAAAGTTAAAACTCAGTGTTGCCCAGCAATAAACTCTAAATTAGAAGGCCTTTTAAATAAAAATTCTATTGTGTCATTTGCTAAAGTTTTTTTTGATACAAATTCTAAATCTATTTTATCCATATATTATTAGTTAAAAAATAAACTATATAAAGTATAGTAATGCTTTTTAAAAAAGCAAGAATTTTTTTGATGTTAAAAAATAATATATTAAATTGATTGTAATTATTTAATTAAATAATTAGGTCATTTAGAATAAATATTTTTTCAATCTTTTGAAATAATAGCAGGAATTATGACATCACATTTTCTTATTGAAGCTAAAAAATCTATACTATAATCACAAGGACAAGAATTACAAGACACATTTCCATATATAGATGATCCATTTTTTGGAGTTAAACAAACTTCTGTTTTATTTTTTGGAGTATAAAAATTTTTATCTACCTCACAAAATCAGTTGCTTGAACATACAAATCAAGATTTACAAGTATTTTTTTCACTATTTATTAAACAACTTTCTTGTAAAATAGGACAACCATCATTTTCTATGCTTCAAAAAGTATTGATACACTTATCTTTATCATCAAAAACTCAGTCACCATCAGAATCTATTTTTGATAAATCTTTTTTTGCTTCTATTGAAGTTTCAGCTTTTAAAACAGTTTTATCTTTTTTTGTAACTTTTAAAGTAATATTGTAAAATCAAGGTTTTGTAAATATATTTATTGCAGTTTTTTGATTTGACTTTTGTCAATCTCAAAAATTCCATTCATAACTACACTCTTCACAAATAGAAATATTTGTATTAAATGTTATTTTTAAAGGAATTTCTCAAGATTTTTGACTTAAATTTATTAAATTATCTTTATTATTAAAACAAGGATTTATTTTTGATATTATGTATGCTAGGTTTAAAAATTCTTGATTTGTTAGATTTTTTTTAGGATTTAAATTTCAATTTTGATCTAAGGAAATTAGCTTAGTTTTAAACTCTTTTCCATAGATATCATACTCACTATATTCAAACTCTAGAGCTTTTTTTAAATATCAATAATAAAAATTAGCTTCTCAAGAGTTATTTTTTGGAGAAACATCTTTTGATAAATTTTCTGTTATAATTCAATTTCTTATTAAATTTAAAGTAGTATTATTTTCAGTTTCAGTAAAAAGATTTGATTTTTTAAATAATACATAAATAGCTTCCTCTAAAGAAATATTATTTGAATTATTTAAAGGAATATCAAAAGTTTTTGTTTCTATTTCACAAGAAATTTTTGAAGAAGTTTTAAATAAATTGTTTTTAGTTAATAATCAACTTGGATTAAAATTTCAATTTTCATCAGGTGTTATAGCTCATTTATCATACAAATTTTGCAATTTATCATAATTAGGAGAATTTTTTGAAGTATCTTTAAAAATATCTTCTACTTTATCTAAAGCAAAAACTTGAAAAAAAAGTATTGAAATAATTATTATAAAAATAATTTTAATTTTATTCATTTTTTAAAAATTAATTAATAGCATACATAACAATTCATCGAGCAACAGAAACATTTAATGAATTTTTTTGTCATTTCATAGGTATTATAACATGTTTATCACAAAAATCCAAAACTTTTTGAGAAACACCTAAAACTTCATTTCACATTATAAGACAAATATTTTCTATATTTTGATTAAATAATTCTCTATAATCAATAGCAGTATTAGTTAATTCAACTGCATAAATTAAATATCAGTCATTTTTTAATAAATTTAAAACTTCATAAATATCTTCATAATATTCCCAATCTATATAGTTTTG